>CAADGK010000016.1 GCA_900696515.1 uncultured Nitrosospira sp.
CTCACCTTGGCGGAACGAAAAGTCTTAGGATGGATGCAGGATCGCATGGGCCCGATGGAAGTCGGTCCCTACGGCATTCTTCAGCCGTTTGCGGATGCCATCAAGCTGTTTTTCAAGGAAGATATCGTCCCCGCCGGCGCAAACAAGTTCATCTTTACCATGGCGCCGATCCTCTGCTTGATTCCGACGTTCATCGGATTCGCCGTGATTCCCTGGGGACCCAACTGGACGTTTGAAGTCAATGGCATCGTTGTGAAGCCGTTCGTCATCAGCGACATCAATATCGGCATCCTCTACATCTTGGCCTTCGCCTCACTCGCCGCCTACGGCATCATCCTCGGCGGATGGGCCTCCAACAGCAAATACTCCTTGTTGGGAGGCCTCCGGTCAGCCGCGCAGGTAATCAGCTACGAGCTCAACGTGGGGCTGTCGATTGTCGGTGTGTTGATTTTAGCCGGCTCGCTCAGTCTCGTAAAAATCACCGACGCCCAGGCTGGCTGGTTTTGGAATTGGCACATCTTCGCCCTGCCGGCTCCGCAGATCTTTGCGTTCGTTGTCTACGTGATTTCGGTCGTCGCCGAAACAAACCGGGTGCCGTTCGACTTGCCCGAGGCGGAGAGCGAGCTTGTCGCAGGGTTTTTCACCGAATACAGCGGGCTGCGGTTCGCGTTCTTCTTCCTCGCCGAATACGCCAACATGGTGCTCGTATCCTGTGTGGCTTCCGCACTGTTTCTCGGCGGCTGGAACGCACCCTATCCAGGGACCTTGATGGACCTTGTGGGCTTGTCGTCCTGGTCCTGGATAGAAAGCACGATGTGGTTTGCGATCAAGACCTACTCGCTCTTATTCCTGTTTTTTTGGCTCAGAGCGACGTTGCCGAGGCTGCGCTACGATCAGCTGATGCGATTCGGCTGGAAGGTGCTGTTGCCCATTGCGCTGGCCAACATCGTGGTGACGGCCATCGCCGTCTTTATCTATCAACGGATCTGACCAGCGTACGGAACCCTATGCGATCCACGCCCACGACCAAACGCCTGAGCCTGTCCGAATGGTTCAAGACGATCACGTTCTACGAAATCCTCGTCGGCATGAAAGCGACGCTCTCGCACCTGATCAACTACCGTCCGGTGACATTGCAGTATCCCCATGAGAAACGCACGCTGCCGGACAACTATCGGGGCATGCTTGCCCTGCTCCGCTACGACGATGGAACGGAGAAGTGCGTGGGGTGCGATCTCTGCGAGGCGGCTTGTCCGTCCCGTGTCATCCGGGTGGTCAGTGCGGAAGTGCCGGGCGAGCCTACGAAGCGCTATTCAAAGGAATATTACATGGACATGACCCGGTGCTTGTTCTGCGGGATGTGCGTGGATGCCTGTCCCGTCGACGCCCTGGGGATGACCCGAGAATTTGAATGGGCGGTATACGATAAACGCCAGCTCCATCTGAACAAACAGCAGTTGCTCGCCATCGGAGACCGCTCGTTTCCCGTTCGCGAGAAACGCTTGGAACTTCAGCATCCAAACGTGGCGTTCTTTAACGTGGCGTTCAACCACGTGCCGCCGAAACCGAACTGAATCAAAGGATTGCGCATCGACAGACCGGAGACGGCAGCATTCGTATGCTGGTCCAGTCCAATCGCCCTCGAACCCAGGAATTATTAGATGTCGCAGCTCGTTTTTGGATATTTTGCCGGAATGATTGTCGCGACCTCCATGTTCGTCGTGGCGTTGAAAAACCCGGTCTACAGCGCGCTCTCACTTCTCGTGATGCTTTTCCACGTTGCAGGGTTATTCGTCACCCTTCATGCCGAATTCTTGGCCGCCGTGCAAGTCATCGTCTACGCCGGAGCGATTCTTGTGCTGTATCTGTTCGTCGTGATGCTGCTCAATGTCAAACAAGACGACCGCTATCACGGCCAATGGCGACTTGCGGGGTTCGTATGCGCTCCCTTGCTGATCGAAGCCATGATCCTGCTGTCCGGCGGGGCGGGGATACGCACGACCGGCACGCAGACGGTTCTCGTCCCATCCTCGAAGGCGATCGCTCCGGATAATACGTTGGCCATCGGGCAAACGCTGTTTTCAACCTACCTCTTCCCGTTCGAAGTCGCCTCCTTGGTGCTCTTGGTCGCCATGATCGGCGCCATTGTCCTCGCGAAGCGTGAGATCAGCGAGCAGGAGACTCCCGGCCCTATTGTTCGAACGAAGGTAACCGAATGACCATCCCCATTTCCTACTATCTTCTTTTGAGCGGAATCGTGTTCCTGACGGGGATCGTCGGCGTACTTATCCGTCGCAACATCATCGCGATCTTGCTCTCAGTTGAGCTGATGCTGAATGCGACGAATATTAACTTTGTCGCATTCTCGGATTATTTCCGAGACATGGGGGGACAAGTGTTCGTCTTCTTTGCTCTCACGGTCGCCGCCGCGGAGGTGGCCGTGGGACTGGCGATCATCATCGCCCTCCATCGCTCCCGATCGACCATCAACATCGAAGAATTCAATTTATTGAAATGGTAGAAGATGTCCATAGTCACTGGTCAGCGGTCACTCGCAGAGAAACAGGCTTCCAACTTCGTCTCGTCGAGTGCCCTCTTGGCCAATGACCAATGACAATTGACCACCTATGCTCTACACGCTGATTCCATTCCTTCCTCTCGCCGCCTTCCTGATCCTCGGACTGGCCGGGTCACGGTTCAAGGAGAACGCCCATGTGATTGCGGTTCCGGCGGTGCTGTTGTCGCTGGTACTGGCGCTGGCCGCCTTTATCCAAGTAGCTTCCGGCTCGGTCATTTCCGTGCCCCTCTATACCTGGCTGACCTCGGGACATCTTGACATCCATATCGGTCTCTACATCGACAGACTGACCGCCGTCATGTTGCTTCTGGTCACCGGCGTCAGTTCCCTGGTGCACATTTATACGATCGGCTACATGCACGGGGAGCCGGGCTATGCCCGCTTCTTCAGCTATATCGCACTGTTTACCTTTTCCATGCTCATGCTGGTCCTGGCGGACAACCTCCTGCAGCTGTTTGTGTTTTGGG
Organism: uncultured Nitrosospira sp.; assembly: GCA_900696515.1. Taxonomy (GTDB): domain Bacteria; phylum Nitrospirota; class Nitrospiria; order Nitrospirales; family Nitrospiraceae; genus Nitrospira_D. Next base: position 3,046 of record CAADGK010000016.1, read on the forward strand.
AAGCCGTCGGCCTGTGTTCCTACCTCTTGATTGGACATTGGTACGAACGTGCGTCCGCTTGCGCGGCGGCGACCAAAGCATTTCTTGTCAATCGTGTCGGGGATTTTGGGTTTCTGCTCGGCCTGCTCCTCGTCTGGTATCAATTCGGTTCGCTGAACTATCTGGAGATCTTCCCGGCTCTTCATGAGGCACATGGCCTGACGGTCAATCTTCTCAGCGCAGTGGGAGGCACATGGGAGGTTTCCGTGTTCACCCTGATCGCGCTGTTGCTGTTCACCGGCGCGGTGGGGAAATCGGCCCAAGTGCCGCTTCATGTCTGGCTCCCTGATGCCATGGAAGGCCCGACGCCGATCTCGGCTCTCATCCATGCCGCGACCATGGTCACGGCCGGAGTGTTCATGGTTGCGCGTCTGGCACCGATCTACAACCTCTCTCCGACCGCCATGAACGTCGTCGCCGTCACCGGAGGAGCCACCATGCTCCTCGGGGCGACCATCGCCTTGACACAAACAGATATCAAACGTGTCGTCGCCTACTCGACGGTCAGTCAGCTTGGGTACATGGTCATGGCCTGCGGGCTCGGGGCCTACGCTTCCGGCATGTATCACCTTCTCACGCACGGAGCCTTTAAGGCGTTGCTGTTCCTCGGCTGTGGGTCGGTCATTATCGCCCTCCATCACGAGCAGGATATCCGCCGCATGGGCGGGCTAAAACAACAGTTGCCGACTACCTACTGGACGTTCGTGATCGGGTCCCTGGCGCTGGCGGGATTCCCCCTGACGGCCGGGTTCTTCAGCAAAGATGAGATCCTGGTCACCGCCTGGTCTTCGGGCGACCTTGGCCGGATACTGGCCATTGCCGGCCTGCTGACGGCCCTTCTGACCGCCTTCTACAGCTTCAGACTGGTGTTTGTGACCTTCTGGGGCGAGTCCCATGTCGACCCCCGTCACGCGGACCATGTCCATGAGCCTTCGAAGACGATGACGACCCCGCTTCTCATTCTGGCATTTTTTAGTATTGCCACCGGATACGTCGGTATCCCCTCATTTCTTGAACCGGTCTTCGCAACCGGGGGAGAGCCGGCCGCGCACCATGGAGAAGCCGGCGTCGTCATCATGATTGCCGCCACGGTGCTTGGATTGATTGGTATCGCCGCGGCCTACTATGCCTATGTGCTCAAGCCGGACCTTCCGGAGCGTCTGGCCCGGCGGTGGAATGGGCTGTACCAAGCTTCGTTGAACAAGTGGTATGTCGACGAAGCGTACGATCGCCTGTTCGTACGGCCAACATGCATGATCGCTTCGGCCCTCTGGAAACGAGTCGATGTCGCCGTCATCGACGGGGCGGTCAACGGTGTCGGATACACGATCAGGTGGGGCGGATGGATCTTGCGGTTAGTCCAGAGCGGACAAACCCAACATTATGCATTGGCCATGGCGACCGGCATCGTCGTCATTGTCACGATCTTTCTGATTTCGTAGGAGGAAAGTCAATGGTCATTGTCATAGGGAATGGTCAATGGGTCATGGTCGATGAAACAGTCGTGATCGTTGACCGCTGCCCGTCACACTCTCTCAACCATCGGACCATTAACCATTGACGATTGACCAATGACGTATTCATTCCCCTGGCTCACGGTATTGATCTTCCTCCCGCTGATCGGCGCAGCGGCTGTTTTTGTCGTAAAAGATGCCTCTGTCCGACTGACCGCGCTCTCCGTCACCGTTGCCGACCTGCTGATCTCGCTTCCGCTGTGGTGGCTGTTCGACGCCGCATCCGGCGAGATGCAATTCCAAGAATCGGTCGCATGGATTCCGTCGTTGTCGATCAACTACCGTCTCGGCCTGGATGGAATCAGCCTCCCTCTGGTCCTCATGACGACCATTCTCATGCCGCTGTGCGTCCTGATTTCATGGCGTGCCATTGAAACCAGGATACGGAGTTTCATGGCGGTACTGCTCATCATGGAAGGCGCCATGATCGGCGTGTTCGCGGCACTCGATTTCGTGCTCTTCTACGTGTTTTGGGAAGCGATGCTGATCCCCATGTACCTCCTGATCGGAGTGTGGGGAGGACCGAATCGCCTGTATGCCGCGATCAAGTTTTTCCTCTACACGCTCGCCGGAAGCGTGTTGTTGTTGGTTGCGATCTTGGTGCTGTATTTTCAGGGCGGCCATACGTTCGACATCCTCGCGCTGAGCCGGCAAACCTACCCTGTCGCTCTTCAGGCATGGCTGTTTTTCGCCTTCTTTGCCGCGTTTGCCGTGAAGGTCCCGATGTTCCCGTTCCATACCTGGCTGCCCGACGCATACGTGGAGGCCCCCACGGCCGGCAGTGTGATCCTCGCCAGCGTACTGCTCAAGATGGGCACCTACGGCTTCGTACGATTTAGCCTGCCGATGCTCCCGGAGGCCTCCCGTCTCTTCACCCCTCTGATGGTCGTCCTGTCGATTGTGGCGATCATCTACGGAGCCTACATGGCGCTGGCGCAGGCTGATCTCAAAAAGCTGATCGCCTATTCGAGCGTCAGCCACATGGGATTCGTCACTCTCGGACTGTTCATGTTCAACATCCAAGGTATCGAGGGTGCCGTCATGCAGATGGTGAATCACGGCATCACGACCGGAGGACTCTTTCTCTGTGTCGGGATGATTTACGAACGCACCCATAGCCGGCAGATTTCCGATAACATCGGGTTGACCAAGCCGATGCCTCGATATGCGACGTTTCTGGTTATTTTCGCGCTCTCCTCGCTGGGACTTCCCGGGACCAACAGTTTCGTCGGCGAGTTCATGGTCCTCGCCGGCACATTTCTCTGGAGTAAGACGGCCACGGCCTTCGCCTCACTGGGGATTATCCTGGCCGCGGCATATTTATTGTGGATGATCCAACGTGTCGCGTTCGGCACGCCGGCTCCTCACATGCTCGGCAAACTTTCAGACCTCACCCGGCGAGAAATGGCGACGCTGTTACCTCTGGCCGTCCTGATCTTCGCGATCGGCCTGTTTCCCAACCCTCTCCTCAGCCGGATGCATGCGAGCGTCGAACAGGTCATCGCCCGTGTTGTTCCCTCTTCCCAGCAACCGAATTCCCCTCGGTCTGCTCTAGGCCGACCAGCGCCCTTACCGAATGATGACTTGCTCTCAACGCTCGACGTGGTCCGTGCCTCAACCGTTCATCCCACCGGCAGCCTGCCGCTCGCGGAACCGCAGGGAGAACGGCCATGACCTTTTCCGCCGCGGACCTCTTTCTGGTCCTACCCGAGTTACTGGTCATTACGGCCGCCTGTGTCGTATTCGTCCTCGACCCGGTGCTGCGACAATCCGACAAAGACAGCTTGGTATGGGTCAGCCTGGGAACACTCGCCCTGTGTATGGGCCTGACGGTGTCCCAAATGGGAACACAGGCGTCAATCTTCAGCGGGCTTGTCGTCATCGACACCTATGGAGCCTTCTGGAAACTGCTGTTGTACTTCGTAACCGGACTCACGATCCTCCTGTCCTATTCGTATCTGAAAGAGGAGCGGCTGTATGTCGGCGAGTACTATGGCTTCCTGTTGCTCTCACTGTGCGGCATGATGGTCATGGTCTCAGCAGCCGACTTGTTGACGATCTATCTGGGCACGGAATTGATGTCGCTCTGCCTGTATGTCATGGCAGGTCTCAAGCGAAAGGAACCCCGTTCCCTCGAAGCATCGGCCAAATACTTTGTCTTGGGCGCCTTTTCATCCGGCATTCTCCTCTACGGTATCTCCCTGCTCTACGGAGCGACCGGCAGCACGAGACTGCCGGCGATTGCCTCGGCCGTTACGGCGCAGGGATTCACCGACCCGCTGCTGTTGTTTTCAACGATCCTGTTGGCGGTGGGATTCGGATTCAAGCTGGCCGTGGTTCCGTTTCACATGTGGACACCGGACGTCTATCAAGGCGCCCCGACGTCCGTCACGGCGTTCATGGCCGTGGGATCCAAAGCCGCCAGCTTCGGCGCATTCCTCCGTGTGTTTGTGGAAGGATTAGGCGGAGTCAAGACCGATTGGTCCGCCATCTTCCTCTTGCTCTGTCTTGCCACTCTCGTCGTGGGCAACATCGTTGCTCTCGTTCAGACCAGCATCAAGCGGATGCTGGCCTATTCAAGCATTGCCCACGCCGGCTATGCCCTGATCGGCGTCGTCGCCGCTGGACGCGCCGAGCACTCGTCCGGCATCGCCAGCGTGCTGCTCTATATCGCCCTGTACACATTCATGACGTTCGGGGCATTCGCCATCGTCGCAATGCTGAGGAAAGGCACGATTGAAGGTGAAGAGATCGAGGATTTTACGGGACTGGCCAAACGCCATCCTCTCCCGGCGCTGTTGATGCTGGTGTTCATGGTATCCCTGGCGGGTATTCCCCCGACTGCGGGGTTTATCGGAAAATTGTACGTCTTCAGATCGGCCGTGGAAGCCGGCATGGCCTGGCTGGCGGTCATCGCCCTCCTGTTCGCGGCAATCTCGGCCTATTACTATCTTCGGGTCGTCATGGTCATGTATATGCGGGATCCTATTGAAGGAACGGACTCTGTCCCGCGGTTGGTGATGTCCCCGACTCTTTCCATTGTGCTGGCCTGTGCGGTCGCTGGAGTGGTGATCTTCGGGATCTACCCCAACCCGCTCGTCGATCTCGCCCTACAGGCGGTGTTGACGCTGAAGTAAGGCCATCCATACTCTGACTATTTGCCGGCAGGACCGTATGCATGTCGTTCGCTTCCTCAGTGAGGCCGTCACATCGTTCTTACGCCACGGATGCCCCAGCCTTGCCGCGGCGTTGGCGTTCTTCTCGCTGCTCTCATTGTTTCCTCTCGTCTTTCTCCTCTTGTACGGAGTCGGGTTCCTCGTAAGCCAGAACGTGATCGGCGAGCAGTTCATGCTCAGTTTCCTCAAGGGATTTCTGCCTTCCTTAGGTGAGCGCTTGGCGCAAGAACTCCATCGGATCAGTTCACTGGACAGTGTCCGGTGGATTGTCCTGTTGTCGTTCTTCTGGTTCGGGGGGCTGGTGTTCTATGAGCTTGATTATGCGCTCAACGTCGTGTTTCAGAGCACGCAAAAGCGCCACCCGCTTATTTCCACCGCAATTTCCATCGCGTTGCTGGGATCCACCGGCCTGTTGCTGTTCACGTCCTATGTGGCCACTCAAGCCATTACCTTTTTGACCGCCTATGCACCTCGGCTCTGGGGATTGGATCTCGTCGCCTTAGCCGCGCACGACTTTCATCTGACCTACACCCTCCCCTTTGCTCTCGCATTCCTGACGGTCAGCCTGTTGTATCGTCTTGTGCCCCGGCGTCGTCCACGATGGAGAGATGCCATGGCCGGCGCCCTCACGTTCGGTCTGCTGTGGGTTGCCGCCAAGCTCTTATTCATCAATTACGGAGATTTTGCGACGGTCTATGCGCGGTTGTATGGATCGTTGCTCGAAGTCGTGCTCTTGTTGCTCTGGGTCTATTACTCTGCGGGGCTCCTTCTCTTCGGCGGCATCATTGCGCACAATTTGAAGCGGATTGCCTGGCCGTCGCCTCCAGCGGCGGCGGAAGGCCGCTAGCAAACATGTCGCGACGACGATGTTGAGGAGGAATGCCGTGGTGATTCAACGGATATCACGGCTGCGAAGCTGCAGAAAATGTACGAGGGCTGACTGCGTCACGAGTCCGACGATTTCCCCGTCCTGCACGACGATGAGTTGATCCTGTCCCTCGCGGGCCATTCGTCCCATCGCCTGAATCGCCGACACATCCGGGGAGATGATCATCGACTCCGAAAAGGGACGCATGACCTGCTCAACCCGACGCCAGGCCCAGGTGGCTGCCGGCACAGCCTGAACGTCAGGCACGGTCACCAGTCCGACCAGACGCCGATCTTCCACCACGGGAAATCCTCCGTACCCATAGGCTTGAAAATACCGGTTCACGGCCTCATCAAGCGTAGTCTGTGCGGGGATCGACACCACCGTGGTAATCATCATGTCTCGAATCCGAGTCGCCGCGATGGACTGCCGCAACACCGCTTGACGGCGACTCGCCAATGCCGCGATATAGAGAAAAACTCCGATGAGTGCCAACCATCCGCCCGTCCAGACCATCGACGTGTCCAGTTCCCCGATTGCCGCTTGGCGGATCCGCTGCAGCCCCCACAGCACAAAGATCACCCCAAACCCGAGGCCCGCCATGGCAGCTTGTTTCGTCGCGCGATAATAATCCTTCCCCCAGACCCACAGGCCGGCGCGCAGAATTCTCCCTCCGTCCAACGGAAAACCAGGAATCAGATTGAACACCCCGAGCTGGAGATTCCCCATTCCCAGCAGGAGCCCGAGCATGACCACCCCGCGAAGCGTCTGTTCCTGTTGAATCGCCTCCGCCAGAGCGACCATCGCCAAACAGCCTCCGCTGATCACGAAGCTGACGACCGGTCCTGCAATCGCGATCAGAAACTCCGCCTTGGGTGACGGGGCTTCCTGGCGCATGTGCGCGACGCCGCCGAAGAGAAACAGCGTGATCTGTTCGATCGGAATGCGGTAGTACAGCGCCACGTAGGAATGTCCCAGTTCATGCAGGAGAACGGACAGAAAAAGAAGCGCTGCCGCGACGGCGCCCATCAGCCAATAACGCCCGGGACTGAGTCCCGGCAGCGTCTCCGGCAGATAGTCCGTCGAGAGCGTCCACGTGGCGAGGAGAAATACAAGAAACCAAGACGGATGGATTCGGATGGGAATGCCCAAGGCTCGGCCGATTTCCCACGAACGCATCCGCATACCGCACACCGTAACAGCGCAAGGGGGAAGGGGTCAATCTTCTCTCCCTGTTCATGTATACTAGCCTTCATGAGACGCCTCTCTCCCATACGTGTGCTGCCGTACCTGCTCTCCCTCATGGTCCTTGAGCTGATGCCTTCGCCTCCAATTTTTGCCCAAGTCATCACCGCTGGTCCACCCGCCTGTCCCGGTGTGGCCCTGACATTTGATCTCTGCCCCGTGCGCAAAGGATCCGGCTATGATCAGCCGTTGATGGACTACCTGATTGCACATCGCATCCCGGCCACGTTCTTTATGTCCGGCAAGTGGATCGCCAAACACGACACGCAAGTGGAACAGCTTCTGGGGTTGGAGTTTTTTGAAGTGGGAACCCATGGTGAGGTGCACGCGCACCTCCCTCTGCACGAGGCCGACGAACAGCGTGCCGAGATCTTGGGCCCCGTCACACTGCTGCAGGAGCACTACGGCCACCAAGCCAGACTCTTTCGCCCGCCGTACGGCGAATACAATGATGTGACGGTGGCCGTGGTCAAGCTGCTTGGCCTGCAGTTTATCCAATGGAACATTGAATCCGGTGATCCGGACCCGACCCTTTCCGCGGAGCAAATTCTCGCCAGAGTGTCCAGGCGTGCAAAGCCCGGCAGCATCATCGTGTTTCATGCCAATGGAAAGGGCAAGCAGACTCGTCACGTGGTCGAGCGCCTCACGCGTGAAACTCTTCCGGCCAAGCAACTTCGCCCGATGACCGTAACCGAACTATTGGATTGTACATCCCAAACCCCATGACGACGTCGGCCATCAGAACCATGGTGCCGGATGACCGGACGGCGGTCATCCGACTATTGAGTGATTCCGAACCATGGAACCGGCTTGGCTACGGAGCGGATGATTGGAGCCGTATTTTCTGTCCTCTCCCGCAAGGCCGAGATTGCTATATCGCTGAGCGTGACGGACAAGTCGCAGGCGTCGCGATCGTGAAGCAGAAGTTTCTCTTGGGTGACTACCTCGAACTCTTAGGTGTGGCCGTCTGGGCTCGTCAGAAGGGAATCGGCGGTCAACTCTTGACGCACATTGAGAGTCTCGTGTTCCAGAGAACCAAGAACCTGTTTGCCTGCGTGTCGGATTTCAATGAACCAGCTCGGGCGTTCTACAAGAAACAGGGCTACCTGGAAATCGGCCCCATGCCGAATTTCCTCATCCCAGGGAGCGCGGAGATACTTCTCCGCAAGACGGCGGGACCCGCTAGAGGCAAGACGAATGGTTCATGGTAAATGATTCATGGCCGATGAGATGAAACCTGACAACCTCGCCTGTCTTGCATTTCCCGTTTACCATCAACCATCAGCCATAACCCATTCCCAGAGGCTAGACCGATGAAAGTTCAAAAGCTCCTCCACACCCGCATGCGGGTCAGCGATTTGGATGAGACCGTCCAGTTTTACACGGCCATCCTTGGCCTTGAAGTCATCGAGCGAAAAACCTCCCCGCGTGGATCTCAGTTGGCCTTCCTGAAAGTGCCCAACAGCGATGAGCTGATCGAGCTGACCAGTTTTCCCCCTAGCGGACCGGTCAAAGTCCAGGAAGATCTCGTGCATCTGGCCTTTCAAGTCGAAAGTCTCGAGCAGACGATCGCAGGTCTCACTGCACAGGGAATCACCATCACCGACGGCCCCACGACAACCTCCTCAGGCAGCCGCTTCATCTTTGTCGATGCGCCAGACGGTTACGAGATTGAGCTGATCGAGCGACCGGCGGGGGTGAAGATCGTCTAGGCCCAGGAATCCGTCATTCGTCAAACGGCAAGCGTGGAATCTTACTCTTCACTCTCTCTGCTAGATTGACGGCATGACTCTCCCCACAGTACCTTCTTTCCTTCGAATGACGCATCACGATTGACAAATCTGGAGGATTGCAGAAATGAAGAACGGGTTTTTTCGCGGACACGGGCTGGGCAACGATTATATTGTGATGGACCCCAAAGAGCTGACGTTCAAGCTCACGCCAAAGACCATCAAGGCGATCTGTGACCGAAACTGGGGGCTGGGCAGTGACGGGATCCTGGCCCTGGTTCCCTCAAAGAAGGCTGACTTCGGATTGCGCATTTTCAACCCGGACGGGAGTGAGGCCGAGAAGTCGGGGAACGGGCTGCGTATTTTCGCCCGCTACCTCCATGCGACCGGGAGGACCAAGAAGAAACACTTCACGGTCGATACGAAAGGTGGAAAAGTGACAATCGCATTGCATGTAGACCGGCATGGCGATGCGGCAGCGGCAACCGTTGAGATGGGAACCGCCACATTCAGGCCTGATGCGCTCCCCTGCTCATTAGACGTGCCCGAATTGATTCAACAACCGATTGAAGCAGCTGGAGCTCCGCTGACTTTTACCGGCGTGAGCGTCGGAAACCCTCATTGCGTTGTCTTCAAGCCGGCGGAAGAATCCTGGTCGCGCGACGAGCTCTTGACACTTGGGCCGGCCCTTGAAAACCACAAGCTGTTTCCCAAACGAACGAACGTGCAACTGGCCGTTCCAACCGGACCGAAAGAAATCTTCATTCTGATTTGGGAACGTGGGGCCGGGGAGACACAGGCCTCCGGTTCATCGTCCTGCGCGGCAGCAAGCGCCGCGGTACGCCTCGGATTGGTAAAGAGCCCTGTGACGGTAAAGATGCCGGGAGGCACGCTGAACATCGAGGTGGCCTCTGACTTCGGCCTCACCATGAAGGGCCCCGTTGCCGAGGTGGCCCGAGGGACCTTGAGCCCGTCGTTTGTCCGTTCGCTCCGATGAAGAGTTCCATGGGAAATGGTTGATGGTTAATGGTCGATGTCCGAATGGCTCACGGATATCGGGTCATGGCTGATCGCAAAAAATGGGAAAGAGGAAAATAGAACGGGTCGAAGAGATGCCTGTTTTTCAAGCCTGCATGGCGTTAGCCTTGAGCATTGAGAAGAGCTCGCGTGCCTTTGGCCCTGACTTCAAATGGCTTCGCAGTCAGATATTGCGTTCATCAGAGTCGGTCTGTGCGAATATGACCGAAGGGTTTTACTCCCAATACAGCACGGAATACCTTCAGGCTTTGTATCGGTGCCGTCGTGAGGGACAAGAAACGATGACGCATGTGCGCTATGCAATGGCCGTCAAGCAAATGTCTGATGAGAGAGGATTGGCACTCTCCAAAGGATACGACAATGCCCTTATGCAACTGGCAAGTCTCATTACGAGCATTGAACGCAAGATCCGTGAGCGTGGAAAAGCCAAGGCCGGGCGTCCCTCAGGCTCCTCTTGACTGATCGACCATTCTCCATCGACCATATACCATTGACCATGCATCCCACTACCGCCCTGCAATCCAAACTCGCGCATCTCCCCGACCAACCCGGCGTCTACCTGTTCAAGAACGAGCAACGAGACATCATTTATATCGGGAAAGCCGCGGTGCTCGCCGACCGTGTCCGGTCGTACTTTCAGAAGAGTGCCGACCATAGCCCCAAGACCAGCCTGCTCGTCAGTCAGGTGGCCGATCTGGAAACAATGGTGACTCGATCAGAGCTCGAAGCGCTGATTCTCGAGAGCAATTTGGTCAAGCGCCATAAGCCCCGCTTCAACGTCGTGTTGCGGGACGACAAGCAATATCCCTATGTACGGCTGCCGATCAAAGATGATTTCCCTCGACTGTCGATCGTGCGCCGCGTGCAAAAGGACGGCGCGCTCTACTATGGTCCGTATACCCCGGCGAACGCCCTGCGAGAGACGTTGAAAGTCCTCAAGCAGGTCTTTCCGCTCGCCACCTGCACGATCGACATCGATGGCACCGCCGAGCGCGCCTGTATCGAGTTTGAAATCAAGCGATGCATGGCGCCTTGCACCGGGAATCAATCGAAAGCCGACTATCATGAGATCGTCCGACAAGTCCGTCACTTTTTGGAAGGCCGAGACCGCGAGTTGCTGGACGATCTTCGGATGCGCATGGAGGCCGCAGCGGACCGGGAAGAATTCGAGGAGGCCGCACGGTTACGGGACCGTCTCTTTAAGATCGAACGGATGCTGGAGAAACAACGGATCACGCAAACCTCGGCCGCTGATCAAGATGTGATCGGCCTATCCAGGCAAGGCGCAGCCGTCGATCTCCAAATTCTGTTCGTGCGCGGCGGTCTGCTGATCGGGCGGAAAGATTTCTTCTGGCCCCAGTCGGCCGATGCATCGGACGAGGAGCTCGTTCGCTCAGCCATCGAACAATTTTATAATAAGGATGGGCAACCCCCGAGAGAACTGCTCATCCCAACCGACCTCGAAGACGCGATGCTGATTCAGCAATGGCTCTCCGAGAAGCGTGGCGAATCGGTTCGAGTCTGCTCGCCCGAACGAGGCGCCAAACATCAACTCGTCCTCTTGGCCGAGGAGAATGCGGCGGCGGCGGCGGCCGATCACTTACGGGACGAAGCCCTCGATCGGCAAGCCGGTGAGGAACTGAAGCGGATGCTCCGACTGGATCAGCCCCCGCGGCGCATCGAAGGATTCGATATCTCCAATACGATGGGCCACCAATCTGTTGCGTCCATGGTCGTCTGGGAAGACGGACAGATGAAGAAGGCCGACTATCGGCGATTCAAGATACACACCGTCGTGGGCGCCAACGATTTCGCCAGCATGAAAGAAGTGGTCACACGACGCTACGGCGAAGCCGGTGGTGAGCCCTTCGGTGAGGCTCAGGGGAGGCTGGGTAGAACCATGGAGAACCTCGCCCAACCGGATCTGATTCTGATCGACGGCGGATTGGGGCAACTGGGTGCCGCGCTGGAAGGACTGAGGGCGGTCGGCCGAGAGCACATCCCCATCCTGGGACTCGCAAAGGCCCGTGGAGACAAGGAAGAGCGGGTCTTCTTGGCGGGACGGAAAAATCCGATTCCGCTCAAACCGCAGACTCCTTCCACCCATCTGCTCCAACGCATCCGTGATGAAGCCCATCGTTTCGCGATCACGTTCCACCGGAAGCTACGCGGCAAAGCACTGGTCAGTTCCAAGCTCGATCACATCATCGGAATCGGCGAGATACGGCGCGATCAACTGTTGAAGCGATTCGGCAGCCTTGAACAATTGGCCTCAGCCAGCGACGACGCTCTGCGGGAGGCTGGATTGAATAGGGAAACCGTGGTGAATCTCCGCAAGACACTGGCGTCATGAAATCAGCACGGCTTCGATTCTCTAATAGAGACAGCGAACGCTGAAGATTCCCAAATGCACGAACGCGTGATAGCTCCCGTCCACGGTCGGATTCGCATTGCCGACAACCGTACGAGATTCATAGAACCACTCCTGATACGCCAGGTCGAGCCCAATCCCTTTCGGCCATAACACCGACTCTCCGCTGCAAGGGATCAGTCCCAGAAAGCGCCCCCGCCCCTGACACATAACGCCCACACCAAGGGATAGGGTATGGGCGGGCAGTGAAATGATACCGGGATTGAACGTCTCTTCAGGAACGGGATCCGCCGTATACGTGTATCCTGACCTGGCCGCGACCTCCCAGTGTGGCAGCCACCCTGGGTTCAGCCATCGATATTCTGTGCCGAGAGCAATCACCGGCACATTCTTCCACCGCTGCGGCTGAGGGATACTGGCTCCCGTGGACAACCGCACATCGAGATTCTTATTCGAGCTCCATCCTATGTACTCGACATCGAGCTCAATTTTCCACTCGCCGGTGCGAGTACGCACCGGCCAGACCGCAACGGCTCCTGTAACCCGTTGCGGAAGCACAAGATCCGTCTCGGCATCCGCTACCTTGATCCCGTTCACTAACAACGAGCCGTTCAGCGGCAGCACCGCCTGACTCCGATAGACCGCGCCAATGGATATGAGCGGTTTGTCGTCTCTATTTCTCACAGGAGTATACAGCAGACCTACCGTCACGCCCGCTCCGGTCCCCGTACCATTGAGTTCGATGGCAGATCCGGAAGGAATGCCAAGCCCTCCCGCGCTGATTTGCTTCTGCTCGACGTGGCCCTCGCCAAGAAACCCGGCAAACGTATAGATGTCCGCCCCCACGGCTAATGAGAAATTGTGACTGAGCCTGTATGCAATCGCGGGTGTAAGATGAATCATCGGCAATTCCGCCGATGTCACAGCCGAATTGAAAGGATTCTCGAGAGGATAGCGTGTTCGTAACCCGAATGAGGTGACCAACCCCAACCCAATGGTGACGTCGGAAAAGCGAGCCGCCCCGAGCGCCCCGAGATTCGCGCTGAGATACGTGTGCCCCGGAGGGGGAAAGCTGACGCTTCCTCCGTAATCTCCACGGGTATCCAATCCAAACGTATTCTTCGTCTTGATGGAACCGCCCAATAACGCAATGCCAAAGACGGTCTGAATACCGGCGGCTCGTGTCAGGCCCGCAGGGTTATAGTGGATCGCCGACGCATCGTCGGCTTGAGCGGCAAATGCGTTTCCCTGACCGGCAGCGACCGCCCCCTGTGGTTGAAACCGCAGCGCTTGGGCCATTGTGGCTACCGGAGACAGAACGAACACCCAGCCGACGGCTATTCCGGCTGCCAATCTAACTAGCGAGACGCACCCTACGGAAAACATTCCATACATACATCGACCCTGTTCTCCATCTCCCGCAGATGTCCATGATAACCGTACAACAGGTGAATACCCGATCACGATCACGGAAGACTAGGTCTCTATGGCCCTATGTATTAGCCTCTATACAACGATCCTTGCACTTTCATATAATGCCGCGCCAATTTGATTTGTCTCGATATGGAGGCATCCATGGGACAGTCGAGCAATAAGCGCCCCTTCCCTCATCACCTGTTTGAACAACTGTCACATCCTGAGTGCACGTCCTTTATCGAAGCGCTCCACTACATGACCGAAGCGAAGACGACGGCGGATGTCAAGGATGCGCTCGTTCAGTTTCAAAACTTATTTCCGTTTTCGCGGGTGATCGGCGGGCTCGCCCGCCTGACGCCGAACGGCCGTTTCGACGGATTCACCAACGTCATCAATGTGAGTTACCCGGACGAATGGATCAAGCTCTACTGGCAAAACGGCTACTTTGAGGTCGACCCCGTCTTCCAGAGCGCGCTGAACAAGCCGGGCACGCAACACTGGGGAACAACCTATCGCGAAGCCACCTCTTTGAAACAGCAGGAGTTCATGGCGACCGCCAGGGAATTCGGGCTGGCCGACGGCATTACGACCGGATCCGCCGATCCTGCCTGCCGGGTCGCAACCTTCTGTTCCTTTGCTTCCGCGGACAGCGTGGATGCGGCGCGCTATGTTCCCTTAATCGAATATTTCGGACATTACGTGCACATGGCGCTGTTGCGGACCGCCCCGGCGAAGGCTCAATCCATGGATCGCTGCGTCAAGAAACTCACGCTGAGAGAACTCACGATCCTGAATTGGGTCAAGAACGGCAAAACGAACTGGGAAATTGCCCAAATCATGGGAGTCACTGAGCGCACGATCCGCTTTCATGTCGAAAGCATCTTTTCCAAGCTGGATGTCACATCCCGCTCGCAGGCGGTCGCCACCGCCATTGAACATGGCCTGCCGAATGTGGTCTAACTCTTCCGGATAACGTTCGGGACCGGCGCTCGACGGCCACCACGGGTCATGCCAACGCGGGGACAGGCCGGTGGCTGAAGGTTGAGGTTCGCCCGGTCACCAGGGTCCCCGTCGGGGTCGCCAGTGTCGAGATCCATTCGAGGAAAGCCGGTCTCTTGTACCGGTTCTCTTCGTCGAAACGAACCATGTCATAGATCCCCGCGACCACACCGACATCGGCGGGCGACAGGTTCACCACGGGACCGATCGGCTCACAAGGAAATCCGAGCATGCGCAGCGCCCGCAAAAAGCGCTGTTCGACCTCAAGGTAATAGTACCGAATCTCATTATCCACCGCCCATTGGTAAATCCCTTTTAACACGCCCAGCAGGATTCGGCTTGACCGCCTGGCGTCGTGAATGTCTGGACTGACGGCCAGCCTGGTAATCTCCGCTGTATCCGGCTCTTTCCTGATGGCATAGCCCCGAGGCAGGAGTGCCCCGAATTCATTCTCCAGCATGAATTTCCCGGAAGGAGGAAGAAGGCGCGCCATACCGAGCAAGACGCCGTCCCGTGCGAAAACTCCCACCGTCACGCCCCAGAGATCGTACATATCCATCTCCGTCCCGTCTTCCGCCGACGGCACCCAGCCCAACGTCTCCGCGAACACGCGATGCCGCAGCCGATAGGCCTGTTGCAGGTCGGCATCGTCGGTGAGTGTCTTGACGAGAAACTCTCCTTCATGAAAGGCAATCGCTTTATGTTCGGATGAGACGGGGAACTGCATACGTACCTCCTGCATAGGCCGGTTACTGATAGGGCTGGTTGCCTGACTGCGGTGCCGGATGGTTCCATTTTCAGACGACAATCGTCACCTGGCGTATCCGCCAGGTGCCTTTCTTGTCTCTTTCGCTTACAAGTGCCGACTATGTGAGTGTCAGGAGATTACCGATTGACGGAAACCGTGAAGGGAGGATGTGGCGTGACACAAGGCAAGACCAGCTTTCAGTTATTGGAGGGTGGACTTCTCTCGACCTCTGCGGCGGCGGCCCGGTCGTTACGACCGCCGAAAGAACCGCTCGATCGCTGCCGGTTAGAACCTTCTGCCGGGGACTTAACCATCGCGCTCAAGGCGGCTGAAAGGCGGCTGCATCAGCTGTTGGAAGATCGCTCGCGGATCGGCCGAGACTTGCATGACTGCGTCCTGCAATCTTTGTATGCCATCGGACTCACCATTGAAACCGCCCAAAGACTTAGGCATAATAACAGTAAGGAAGCAAAATGTTTTGATCATGAAATAAGCGTCCAGATCAATCAGCTGATCCATGAGGTCCGAGGCATGATCCGGGAACTGGAGTCTGGGACGGTACAGGAATTTGACCTACCCTCTGAACTCGGCGTGCTCCGGACGACCTATGCGCAGATCGGACGCCTGGACGTACAGTTGGATCTTCAGCAGAATGCCATCGAGGTGCTCACCCACGAGGAGGAACGAGAAATTCTCAACATCGTTCGCGAGGCCCTCAGTAACTGTGCTCGCCATGCCCACGCAACCCAGGCCCTGGTCTCCGTTCGTATGAGAGACACCAGGGTCCGAATCAGTATCCAAGACGACGGGATCGGCTTTGCTCAGGAGCCGGGCCCCTCACGCGGGTACGGGCTGACGAATATGGAGGCACGGGCCAAGAAGCTCGGCGGGACATTGCGTGTGCAGTCCAAGATCGGAAAAGGTACGCAGATCATGGCTGAATTCTCACTGGAACCCTTACTGACATCCATATGAAACAACCACAAACCAGCATCGTACTCATCGACGATCATGAAATGGTC
The DNA here is from genome assembly GCA_900696515.1 of uncultured Nitrosospira sp. Taxonomy (GTDB): domain Bacteria; phylum Nitrospirota; class Nitrospiria; order Nitrospirales; family Nitrospiraceae; genus Nitrospira_D. The sequence continues at coordinate 19,212 of CAADGK010000016.1, forward strand.
CGCCGGGGGCTTCGGGCTCTCCTTCATCTTGAAGCGGATCTGGCCATCGTGGGCGAAGCGGCCACCGTCGCCGGCGGCGTGGGGCTCGTCGAGCAGCTGACACCGCACATGGTCTTGCTCGATGTGAAACTGCCCGACGCCACCGTCACGGAAGCCATCCGCCAGTTGTTGACCGTTTCGCCCAAACTGCGGATCCTCATCCTCACCAGTTATGCCGAGGATACGACCGTGATGGCTGCCGTCCAGAACGGGGCCCATGGCTATGTACTCAAGGATGTTCGCATGGATGACTTGATCCGGGCCATTCGCACCGTTGCTTCGGGCCAGGGGTACCTTGACCCTCGGGTGACACAGCAAGCGCTGCATTGGATTCGGACCAGCTCCCATCTGGGCGTCACGGCACAAGGAGTCTCCCGTCTTTCCCCACAAGAGCGCTTGATCCTGCCACTCCTCGCTGATGGCAAAACGAACAAGGAAATTGCCGTCCAGCTGCGCCTGAGCGACAAGACCGTCAAAAACTATCTCGCCAATATTTTCGACAAGCTTCAAGTAAAACGGCGTACTGAAGCCGTGGCCTGGTTCATGCGGGAGTCCCATATACCTGGTATCGGGCAGACCCCGAAGCTGTGACGGTCCTGCGACCGCCACAGCACGCCCTCTCATCTCCCCCTCGCCGCCGCCGACCCCATCATTCTAGAAACGGACTTGGAATTGACCGATCATAGAAAAACCCGGAGCAAGGGAGGCCGCTAGAGTAAACGCGCAAGAAGCGGACCGGAGAAACAATAGGCAGGTATTCCTCGAAAATCCGTCAGTCTGTGCGTTTTTCACCCACCTATGCAGGAAGCCACAGCTGTAAAGCTGTGGAGGAATGCGCAGTGGGTGTCCTCCGACGCCTTGGCGAAGGAGGACACGCTTCGGCCGGTTCCTCCGAAGACACAACAGGAACCACGGCTGTCAAGCCGTGGGGCTCCACTTCAGGAGGGAGTGGGAAGGCACCCCAAGCGATCAACCCGCTACGAACGGTTAAATCGAAAAAGCGTCGCAGCATTATGACAAGCAATCCTTTGGTGACCTCGCCTTGTCCGGTCCCTCTCATCCGATTGGCCGGTCCTGAGCTTCGTGTTTCCTCTCGGTAGATGCTTACCAAGGGCGGCGCTAACGCGCCGCAGAGGCTCGCCGTGGCTCTGACGGGCCACCGTTCTGAGTCCCTTCCTCCGTCCCAAGCAAATTGTTCTTGCCAGAAAGGGACCCATTGGGTACCATTGAGGTGTAGTGATCACGATACGAACATCGAAATCCTTTGACGTGCTGGCGTTGTCCTTACTGGGCAAGGAGGCTTATGACGACCTCATCGAATTTCTTGCGCGAAACTATTTGAAAGGCGACATCATCCCTGGCACCGGCGGCGTGCGAAAACTCCGCTACGCACGGCAGGGCAGAGGCAAGAGTGGAGGGTTCCGCGTGATCTATTACTACTACGCGGACAATAGGCCGATCGTGCCCTTTACGATGTTTGCCAAGAACGAAAAGGCCAATTTGTCACAGGCAGAGAAGAGCGAGCTCTCCAGCATCGTTCAAGAGATCAAGAAGGAGTTTAGGAAATGACGAAAGCGGGACAGAAGATCATCAAGGGCGCACAGGATGCCCTCGATATGCTGCAAGGTAAGACACCCGGCAGGGTGCATACCATCCGGTCAACTGACATCGATGTGCGGGAAATTCGTGAACATCTGAATATGACACAGGCCGCGTTTTCCGAGACCTTCGGCATTCCGATTCCGACCCTTAAGAAATGGGAGGCTCGCAAACGCGTACCGGAAGGTCCGGCGAAAGCCTATCTGATGGTGATCGACCGGAACCCCGGCGCGGTGAAACGAGCTCTGCAAGGACTTCCCTTGGCAGGATGAACTCCCGTCGCCCGTCTCGCTGTCGACTCCCTGCTGTCCCACCATGCGTTGTTCGTGGCCTCCGACTCCGTTTGGTGGCGAAGGGATTGACCAATAAAGAAATTGCTGAGTCTTTGCGACTCAGTAAAAAGCGGTCAAGAACCTGGCGCCTTATTCCGATAAGAACAAAGCTGCCCTAGCCGAACGAGTCGTATTGATACGATACGCAGGACAGTATCACCGTACGCCGGTTTATGACCACGCTGAACATGCCCACCCAGATACCATCGTCAAGCGAGGCGCTGCTCATCGAACCGGATCCGGACCTTGCCGGGACATTCCGGGAGCTCATGACCCTGGCCTATCATTCATCGGTCACTCTTGATGTCGTGGCTTCTCTTCATGACGGCCTCATGTATCTCCAGACACATCACGTGCCGGTGATTCTTATGAACCTCTCCCTGCCGGAGCACGCCGGACGCGAGGCCGTGGAGCGGGTACGTCAGGCGGCCGGGTCCAGTGCGATCATCGGCTTCCAGCGAACCCCGGATGCTGCGATGCTGTCCCACGCCATCCGTGCCGGAGCCCATGAAATACTGCCTGTCACGCCGCCCTCGGCTGAAACACTCCGCCTGTCCATCACCAGTGCCTTGCTCCGGGCCACTCGCCCCCTGACGTCGACCGAGCCCTTGCCCTCGGCGGACGCTCCCCCCGCCTCGTCCGTCTCCATCAGAAAAGCGGCCCATGACTTGAATAACTGCCTGACATCCATCAATGGATTTGCCGACATTCTTCTTGCGCGACTGCCGGCGGACGATCCATCACACCGTTTCGCGGAACAGATCAAACTGGCATGCGCTAGAGCCGAAAACGTGATCAAGCAGTTGCCTCGTACAGCGGACCCGCCGTCCGCTTCTCCGCAATCGCAACCGACCGACAGCGCTCGGGCCGCCTGACAACTCTCCCGATCTCCCGAATTGACAGGCCGTCATCCCCTGACTAGGATACGGACGACCATCAAGAAACCCCGTCGAACAGGGCTCATACCGTCTGAAAGGAGATCGTAATGTCCGACTCTGGTTTGCCCGACACCCGGGAAACCCGCCGTTCACCTCAATCCACGCACACGGCCGGCAATCCGATCGAAGCGGCGTTTGAAGCCGTCGTGTTTGCCAGTCGATGGATTCAGGCTCCGCTCTATGCGGGCCTGATCATCGCCGAACTGCTCTACGCCTATAAGTTTCTGGTCGAACTCTGGCACATGGTGACCCATATCAACACCATGGAAGAAACGGTGTTCATGCTCGGCGTCCTCGGCTTGATCGATGTCACCATGGTGGCCAATCTGCTAACCATGGTGGTGATCGGAGGATACGCCACGTTCGTCAGCAAACTGGATCTGGAACATCATCCCGACCGCCCTGATTGGCTGACCCATGTCGATCCGGGAACCATCAAGATCAAACTGGCGGCGTCCCTGATCGGCATCTCCAGCATTCATCTGTTGAAGGGATTCGTCGACGTCGCGCACGAGGACCCGGAGCATTTGAAGTGGAAAATCTTCATTCACATGACATTCCTGGCTTCCGCGATCTTGCTGGCCTGGACCGACAAGATCATGCAGAGGGACAAGAAGCACTAAGGGACCGGCGCGAGTCGTCAGCATCAAGCAGGGGGGTTGGAGTTGTTTGATCCTTCTTGGGATCGTGACACCGTCTTGATCTGGCAGCATGATATCCAAGATGGCCAACCCAACCCGCTCGGACCGTACGATGTCCAGCCCCTCTTCTCCGGTTGAGGCTTCTCGCACGACAGCTGACGGAAATAACACACGAATCACTTCACCAATACTGCGGCGAAGCAGCGGATGTTCTTCCAAAATGCGTAGGCGTATAGGTCGTGACGACTGAAGCAATCAACGGCATACCAGCACACCGCCCCTTTCGAAAATCGTAACGTACGGAGGCTCCTCCTCATTGCGGAGAAACGCTGACATGAATATCGGACAACGCCCTACAGATATTGTGGAATCAAGAATATTGACGGGAGGTCAGGTAGCAAGGCGGTGTTCGATCGCATAACGAATCACGTCGGTGGTGGACGTGAGACCAAGTTTATCGAGTAGCCGAGCACGATACGTGCTGACGGTCTTGACACTCAAGGCCATCTCGGCAGCAATCGCAGACACGGATTTCCCCCGCCCCAGCAGCCGGAGGACTTCCATCTCTCGGTCGGAGAGGCGGTCATGCAAGGTCACTGGTTGTCCTGCGTCTAGGCGGACTGCTAGGTGGTTTTCCGCTGCGCCCGTAACGTATCGCCGACCGGCCAGGACTTCTTGCACGGCGATCAGCAATTCGGTAGGTGCCTGATCTTTCGTAAGATAGCCGGAGGCCCCGGCCTTCAATGCGCGCATGGCGAACTCGCGCTCCGGATAGAGACTGAGCATCAGGACAGGCAAATTGGGCTGTAGCTGCTTGACCTCCTTCAGCACCTCGAGTCCATGCATGTCGGGCAGGCCCATGTCCAGGATCAACAGATCCCACACTTGTCGCCGAACCAATCTGATCGCGGTGGTGCCGGTTCCGGCTTCGGTCACATTCGGGCAGATCGCCTCTTGAACAAGCAGGTCACGCACTCCTTTGCGCACAATCGGATGATCATCGACGACCAAACAACGACAGCTATTTCCCACGGCGAGACCTCCGTTTGGGCGTTGCAGCTGTCCGATCCCTGGCAGCTGCCTTCGGCTGCAGAACGGACGCAGGAATCTCAACGGGGATCTCCACTGTGACCGTTGTTCCAACCCGGCTGGTGGAGTCAATGGTGACCGATCCTGCCAGCAGCTCCGCTCGTTCTTGGACTCCACGGAGTCCAAAACGATTCTTTTTCCCAACCGCGCGAACGGCAAACCCCCGACCATTATCCCACACTCTGAGCACGACCCTCCCTAGTTCTCTGCCGAGTGTGATTGTGACTGTCGTTGCCTTGGCATGGCGAATCACGTTCGAAAGCAACTCCTGCGCAATGCGGAAGAGGGCGATCTCAACCTCTGGACTCCAACGCACGCGGGCATCGATTCCATCTGCCACAAATCGGCACTGTATCTGAGACTGCGCGGTGAGATCGTCCACCAGCGCCTCTATGGCTGCTCGCAACCCCAGTTCTTCGAGCAGGGATGGCCGAAGAGCGGCAACCATTTCTCTGAGCGACAGAAACAGCCGGTCGACCATCCCGATCGCCCGATTCATCCGTGACCCAATGGCCGAGGGCTTGCGGGCGGCCTTCATCACAGCCGAAATCTTGGTGAGTTCAAGCTTGAGCCCGCTGAGAACCTGCCCGAATTCATCGTGCAGCTCCCGTGACAGTCGGCTCCGCTCCTGTTCTTTCGCCGCCTCGACCGCTCGGCTGAGCACTTGAAGCCGTCGATAGGAATCCCGGAGCGCCTCCTCCGCCTTCTTACGATCGGTGATATCTTCGTGCGCAATCACGCAACCGCCCCGGTCGCTCAATGGTGTCACCCGCATGCTGAACCACTGACGATGTCCAGGCCATACGCACAGATACTCGCACTCAAAGAGATCCTTCCGCCCTGCTAAGACGTCACGGATCCCTTGCAGGGCTTGTCGGACTTCTGAGCTCTTGCCGGCGGCACGCTCACAAACCATCACGTAGTTGGCTCCGAGGCTGACTCCCGCAAGGCCAGATGGATCGTTGCGCCGGGCAGCCTGTTCCCACGCCCAGTTGACCGCTGCGATCACTCCATTTACATCAAGCACCACAACATAAGCGGACAATGAGTCCAAGATCTCCTTCCTAAACCGTTCACTGACCCGCAACGACTCTGTCCGTTCAACGACACGTTGTTCGAGTGTCTCATTGAGCTGGCGCAGCGCCTCCTCCGTCTGCTTGCGAGCAGTGATGTCTACCGAGATTCCCAATAGGTATTGGGCACGCCCCTCATGATCGACCAGGGGGATCTTCTTCGTATGAAGAGACCGTCGCGTACCGTCACGAATCACTATCGGTTCATCAGGAACGTCCAACAACCGTCCGCTGGTCAATACCTCCCGATCGTTGGCTGTAAAGCGATCCGCCATAGACTTTGGGAAATAATCATAGTCGTTCTTGCCCAAAAGCTCTTGCTCCGAGTACCCAAGTAGCTGTTCCCCTGCTTTGTTCAGACGAAGAAACCGAAGGTTCTCAGCATCCTTAATAAAAACCATGAGGGGTAAATTGTTCACGATCGATGTGGTAAAGGCTTCCGATCGTCTCAGCCTGTCTTCCATCCGCTTCCGCTCGGTGATATCCCGCGAGATTCCGAAGAGGCCCGCTATGTGGCCTTGTGCATCGAACACTGGCCCTTTGGTGCTCAGGAACGTCCGCTCAACCCCTTCGGCCGTCCTGAGAGTCTCCTCATAGGTCAGCGTCTTTCCCCCGTCCATCGTCTGACGGTCATGTTCCATCAGGGTCTGGGCATCGGCAGGCGGAAAGATGAAGCGGTCGTCCTTCCCCAGCACTTCGTCGGGGCGTTTGCCGACAAATCGGCCGGCGGCGTTGTTGAAAAGAAGATATTGTCCCTGTGGGTCTTTGAGAAATACGGCGTCGGATGTCCCCTCCACGATGGCCTGGAGCTGCCGCCGGCTTTCCTCCAATTCACGCGTCCGCTGGAAGACTTGCCCTTCCAGTGTGGCATTCAGTTCCGCAAGGCTCCGTTCTGACTGCTTGCGCATGGTGATATCCTGCACCACGGCGACGTGACAATTCGGCTGTTCCCCGGCTTCCCAAAGAGGCGAGACGGTCAAGTCGACCCACACAATGGACCCGTCCGACCGGAAATACCGCTTCTCCATCGAAAATTTGCGGATCCGACCGGCTTTGAGCGCTTCCATATTGTTGAGATCAACCTGCAAATCGTCAGGATGGGTGATGGCCATGAAGGTCGTGGCCGTCATGTCGCCAGCGGACAGACCGACGATTTCACAATATCGTTGATTAACTCGGACGAATCGGCCCGTGGCGGTTTCGATCAACGCCACTCCAACGGCCGCCTGCTCAAAGATGGCGCGGAAGAGTTGTTCGGGTTGGACGAGGACCGTATCAGTGACACCATGGCGAGTATGGATTTCATCTTTACCCGAAGGCGGTACCATGGCCGACCTCCCACGGTCGAGACAAACACGCAGGTTACGTTATTCACTGGACAGGGGAAATTGTACGCTTCGCCGGAGGGAAAATGCGAGAGGAGCCCCGTTACGACCAGCAGGCGGTGAGCGTTCCCTTTGCATCTCGCCAATGCGGCGTCCAGGCCAGCGCCACCAGTTTGACGGCGATGTTGGCCTTGGTGGGCTTGATGGAGATCGTTTCCAGTTTCTCATTCAGGGGATCGGTGGCCGCGGCGAGCGCGTCGCACTCTGACTTGAATTGCGCTTCGAGATCCGCCAGCTGCTGCTGAAGCGCCGCGACGTTTTCCTCGGCTGCGCCAACATCTTTCGATTCCTTCATGACTCGGCCGGCACTCCGGATTGCCGTCGTGGCTCGGCCAATGTTCGTGGCACTGATGGTCTTTCGCCCCATGAAGGCTCCGAGGATCGAGGCGCCGACGGAAATCGCCGCCTGCATTTGGCTGGAGCGGGATTCAGCCTGTTGCTTTTCCTTCTGTAATTCAGCCCGCCTGATACGATCTTGCAAGGTTGCCATCTTCGGAGCGTACTTCTGACGTAATGCGTCGGCCCCTTTGTCACGGCACTCCCGCCCTGCCTGCTGCAACCGCACACGAAAGTCTCGTTCGGACTCCCCTGGTTGAGAGACCTCTTTGGTGCTTGGGCTCCTGAACAACTCCACCTTTCGAGTTCTAAAAAGCCAGCCGCCGAAATCTTTATTCCAATCGGCATAACTCTTGGCCTTGCCGGCACTCGCCGGCAACGGGAGAAACTGCGCACCATCTTCAGGCTCTCGCTCAAGATCAGCGACCACCAGCTCGGCAGCCGTGGCCTTATCCCAATCCACCGCCAAAGGCCCATCGGCCATGGGTGCCAAGACGGTCATGTCTTGAGTGGTATCAATCCCGCTCTTGGAATCTGAAAAGCGAATCTGCGATGCCCCCAGCAGCATCGGGGCATAGACCAATTCACTTCCCTCCGGCTTCGTTCCCCGCAACGGCACAAAATGTTGCGGCACATCGGGCGGGAGCATCGGCCGCGAAGCGTGAGGCGTGAGGCGTGAGGTGTGAGGGGATGGTTTCGCACTTCCCATCTCCTTACCCCTTCCCCCTAACTCCTTACCCCTCACCGGGTCCATCAACGCTTTAATCTGCGTCCTGGTCAACGGCCCGCGGAGGTAGGACAGGCACCATCGCGTCTCAAACACGACCGGTTCATCCTCATGCACGTTGTTCATCAGGAAGATTCGGTTGCCAAGACCGGCAAGGGTTTGCTCCATGCGACCGCGATCGAACTTCTTCCCGGCGCTGCTGGAGGCCCCTTCCAGTCCCTCCAGGACGCGGGCCTTATCGCGTTCCGTCTGCAACCGACCAATAAACCAGGTGCCGGTATTAGCCAGACCTTTGTAATCGAGATCGACGGGGTTCTGCGTCGCAAGCACTACTCCAAGCCCAAACGCCCGTGCCTGCTTGAGCAACGTCATCAATGGCAGCTTGGAGGGAGGGTTCGATACCGGCGGGAAATAGCCGAAGATCTCGTCCATATAGAGGAGTGCGCGCAGACTGGTCGTGCCCGATTGCGCCCTCATCCACCCGACCATTTGACTGAGTAACAGCGTCACGAAGAACATCCGTTCAGCGTCGTTCAGATGGGCGATGGAGAAAATGGCGAGACGCGGCTTGCCCTGAGGGGTGTACATGATCGACTGAATATCGAGCGCCTCGCCTTCGAGCCAGGCCTGAAACCCAGGCGCGGCAAGCAGATTATTCAGTTTCATCGCGAGGGCAAAGCGATCTTTCGAGGGGAAAAATGAATCGACATCCATCACGCCGATCTTCGAGACAGGCGGCGCTTGAATGGCCTGAATCAACGCCGCCAGATCGAGATCTTGCCCTTTCCTCCAGGTCTGATCGAGGATCGTGGACAGGAGGATGTGCTCACGGCTCTGGATGGGATCAGCCTCAATACCAAGCAAGCCAAGCACACTCGTCACGGTGGTACTGATCCGCTCTCGCAATAGCTCCGCATCGTCAAGCACGTCGGCAGAGGGTGCGGAGAAGGATTTTAGGATGGAGACCGGCAGTCCAGCGTTACTGCCGGGGGTATACATCACTACCTCCGCTGCGTCCCTGAGACGCTGAATGCGCGCGCCGTCCTGTTGCCAACCGGCCAATCCCTTCGTCCACAACTCGGCCTGTGCGTTCGCGTAGTCGGCGGGTGACAGACCTTTCTTGCGGGCATCGTCCTCGTTGATCCATGGCTGAAAGTCTTCGCCTTTGAGGCTTGGGAACGTCAGCATCAAGTTCCCAAGGTCACCCTTCGGGTCGATGATGATGGCGGGGATATTGTCGATCGCCGCTTCTTCGAGCAGAGCGAGACAGAGGCCGGTCTTCCCGCTGCCGGTCATGCCGACGCAAACCGCATGGGTCACGAGATCTTTCGAGTCGTACAGAAGCCACCCAGGCTTGGCTTGCTTGGCCACAAGATCGTACGGCCGTCCCATATAAAAGACGCCGAGCTTCTCGAAATCCTCCGCGGCCGGTTGTACCGGCGCGTCCGTCTTTTTCATCTTTGGCATGTCACTGCCCCTCCCTGGATGTCTCGTCAATGGTCATTGGTCATTGGTCATTGCCGGTGGTGCCAACTTTCCGCAACGTCCCATTGACCATTGACTGATGACCAATGACACGGATTCGCCTTACCACTCTTTAAAGATGACGAACACCGCGCCGACCATCATGCCGAATCCGACAAGATAATTCCACTTCAGCGGTTCCTTTAGATACAGAACCGAAAACACACAAAACACAACGAGGGTAATGACTTCCTGAATCGTCTTCAACTGCGCCGCCGTGAACTCATAGTGGCCGATCCGATTGGCAGGGACTTGAAGGCAATATTCAAAAAATGCGATCCCCCAACTCGCCACAATCGCCATCCACAAGGGCGAGTCCTTGTATTTTAGATGCCCATACCAAGCAAACGTCATGAAGATGTTAGAGATGGTCAGGAGAAGAATCGTGTGCATGGACCTCCTCGCTATTGATCAACCGAAAAAAGTCCCGAGTTCAGGCCTTCTTGAGCAATCCAGCTGACTCCGCCTTCGAAACGAGGAAGTTTACGAATGCAGAGCAGGAAACCAGCATGAACTTGGCTTCGTCGAATCCAACTTTGGCTTCTTTAAGAATCGCATGCCGAATTCCATCTTCGTCACTCGAATAGCCATACAGTTTCAAGAAGCCATCTTTCAGTGCCGGATGAAGGTCAGAAACACTGCCCAGCTTCTTGAGGGCGGCATCAAGTCCGCCGCTCCACCCCCAGAGATTCATTTGGCAGCACAAGGTGCCTTAGAGAGTACTGCCAAGCGCCATCTGAGCCCTCACTATTGATAATGGTAAGGAGCAAGTTCCAAATACTTACCCGAAGTGCCTCATTCATCGAATCAATCTGAAGTGGTGTTACGCTTGTAATGCCAAGTCTGTCAGAGAATTTCATTGTCTCAGCTCCTCGATCCAAGCACAGCAACAACACCAGCTGATGGCCATTGGCGCCATCAGCCATCACTCCCCCTTGTCCCTTTCCTCTCCGCAGGAGTGGGAGAGATGGATCGTTCGAGGGTCATCATTATTGCTTTTCGAATGGATTCTTATGAGACTTGCTGCTCTGCCCAGCTACGAACAGCTGCGACGACTGTGCGCGCTTGCTCGCGATCCAACGGTTCAGTCGAAATGAAATCGTATCGCAGCTCGACTGCGAAGGGACCTAGCGTATCGATCCCGTCACGTAGTGGGGGACTCGGGAGATTGTTCTCGGTGAGCAGGTCGATGAGACGTTGCAGATCATGAGTTTTGCGCTGTTCGATGCGGTGCTTGATCAGCACAGCCTTGAGACACTTTTCGACGGCTTGCTGGGCGTGAAAACCGACGACTTCGTCGTCTATTTCCGGATCGTCAGACAGCTTGCGGAACGCTCTGATGTCGCGATCAGCCAGCGCAAGAAAGCGGCGTGCAAGATCCTCAGGCCGCTTCATAGAGGACCTTGCCGTTTTTCAGAGCCCAGTACATCGCTGTTCCGGGGAGATGTCCCCAGTCAGAAATTTCTCCTTCTGAAACGACAAGCACGTCAACGGGAAACCCAATGGATCCGATTGCCTTTCGCAAACGGACCATCTCCGCACGCTTGGAGCCAACCTCATGTTCGATCACGAGCAAGTCCACATCGGATTCCGACGTGGCCGTCCCCTCTGCGAAGGAACCGAAGAGAATGACCTTCCTGGGACTGGCGGCACTCACGAGCCGTCGAACCGCTGTATCAATAGCCTCTTGAGCAGTCATCGTGGCTTGTTCCAAGCGAGCATGGGTACTGACCAGTCAATCGGACACTCGTGTAACACCTGTCCGATGGTAGCACTCATCGCCGGCAAAGTCATGCCGGGTGAGGCAATCCGGTTTCACGGGTACAGACGCCGTTCGCCCCTCCGAGCGCCTCAGGGTCCCGAGCTGACCTCGGGACAAGCTTGTGGAACCTGTCCCCTTCATCACATGGGTGACGAATGGCGATTGACGCCTACAGCCCGGCCTCTTTCAACACCTGTCCGGTATAGGATCGTTTCGACTTGGCAATCTCTTTGGGCGGGCCTTCCGCCACGATCTCGCCGCCACGGTCTCCGCCTTCCGGTCCCAGGTCGATGATCCAGTCGGCGTTCTTGATCATGTCCAGATTATGCTCGATCACCAGCACCGTGTTGCCGGCTTCGACCAGACGATCCAGTACATCGAGCAGGCGCTGTACGTCGGCGAAATGGAGGCCTGTGGTCGGCTCATCGAGGATGTACATCGTCCGGCCGGTCGCCCGTTTGGAGAGCTCGCGCGAGAGCTTTACTCGCTGAGCTTCACCGCCGGAAAGCGTGGTCGCGGACTGGCCGAGCTTCACATAATGCAGACCGACATCATGGAGGGTTTGGAGTTTCGTTTTGATCAAGGGAATGTGTTCGAAGAATTCCAAGGCATCGTCCACCGTCATATTCAGCACATCAGCGATGCTCTTCCCCTTGTGCAGAATCTCGAGCGTCTCTCGATTGTAGCGTTGCCCTTTGCACACCTCACAGGTCACATAGACATCCGGCAGGAAATGCATCTCGATTTTGATCAGCCCGTCGCCTTGGCAAGCTTCGCACCGTCCACCCTTGACGTTAAAACTATACCGTCCGGGCTTATAGCCGCGTACTCGTGACTCCGGAAGGTTGGAATAGAGATCGCGGATGTACCCGAACAGGCCTGTATAGGTTGCGGGATTAGACCGCGGTGTGCGGCCGATCGGTGATTGATCGATATCGATCACCTTGTCCAGCGCATCGACGCCTTTTAGTTCCTTACAGCCGTCAATCTTGGGTTTCTTGTGGTAGAGCAACTGCGACAGCGAATGAAACAGGACTTCCAGCACCAGCGTACTCTTCCCAGACCCCGACACGCCCGTGACACAGGTGAAGAGCCCCAGCGGAATGCGCGCACTCACATTTTTCAGGTTATGTTTCTGAGCGCCGATGACCGACAACATCCCCTTTGGCTTGCGTTGCCGCTGGGGCACGGCGACCGTTTGCGTCCCACGCAGATATTGCCCGGTCAACGACTTGGGATCGCTCATGATCTGATGCGGCGTTCCCTGTGCGATGACATACCCGCCGTGCGAGCCAGCACCGGGCCCCATATCGAGGACGTGATCAGCAGCCATCATGGTTTCGGTATCGTGCTCCACGACCACGACGGTATTCCCGAGGTCGCGCAACCGGAGCAACGTCTGCAGCAACCGCCGATTGTCCCGCTGATGCAGCCCGATAGACGGCTCATCCAGGATGTACAGCACCCCGACTAACCCGGACCCAATTTGCGTGGCCAATCGGATGCGCTGCCCCTCCCCGCCAGACAGGGTCGCCGCTGCTCGGTCCAACGTCAGATAGTCCAGTCCCACGTTGACTAAAAATCCTAACCGTTCCCGAATCTCTTTCAGAATTCGATGCGCAATGACCAACTCACGATCGGTAAACTTGAGCGACAGAAAGAAATCAGCCGCCGCACGAACGGATAGCGTGGTCACCTCGGCGATCGACTTCTTGGCGAGCTTGATGGACAGGCTTTCCGGTCTCAACCTCGCACCGCGGCAGGTCTCGCACGGCTCAAGCAGCGTGAAGTCTTCCTCCTCTTCGTTTCCAGGGGAAACGGCGTAGCCGATACCGTCACAGGCCGGACAAGCGCCATGCGGACTATTGAAGGAAAAGACGCGAGGCGTGACCTCCGGGTAGCTCACCCCGCACGTGATGCAGGCCAACCGGTCGCTGTAGAGCCTTGTTCGACCGTCCTCCGTCAACACACCGACCAATCCCCCGGTCAACTTCACCGAGGTTTCCACCGAATCCGCCAATCGGCGCATGAGTGCATCACCGGGTTTCATGATCAGCCGATCGACGATGATTTCGATCGTGTGCTTCTTCTGTTTGTCGAGGGTGAGATCCTCGCCAAGATCCACGATCTTTTCGTCGATCCTGGCGCGCACATATCCCGCCTTGCGCATCTCCAGCAATTCCTTCCGATACTCCCCCTTCCGCCCTCGAACGATCGGCGCCAGGATCTGAAATTTCACCCCTTCCGGCTGCGCGGCAATGGCATCGACCATTTGCTGGACAGTTTGCGCCGTAATTTCCTCACCACATTGAAAACAGTAGGGCCGCCCCACACGGGCGAAAAGGAGACGGAGATAGTCATAGATTTCCGTAACGGTACCGACCGTCGAGCGAGGATTGTGACTGGTGCTTTTCTGCTCAATGGAAATCGCGGGAGACAGGCCTTCGATCGAATCGACGTCCGGCTTGCCCATCTGTTCCAGAAACTGCCTGGCATAGGCGGAGAGCGACTCGACATAGCGCCGTTGGCCTTCGGCATAAATCGTGTCGAAGGCGAGCGACGACTTGCCCGACCCGCTCAAACCGGTGATGACCACCAGCTTGTCCCGTGGAATCTCGACGTCGATGTTCTTGAGATTGTGTTCCCGCGCGCCCTTGATGATGATTGCCTGGCCCATCGCTTTCCCTGTCTCCTACACAAGCCTCAGCACCGGATGCTTAGCATTTCTTTGGCGCGGGATTATAGCATGCGGAAAAACAGGATCGTGGGGCTAGGAGCGCTTACGGAATCTACGGGGGGTTCCGTCGAGGGCTTCCCCCCAACGGACCAGAAAAGCCGTGACGAACTCATGCGCTTCGGCAGGAGGCACGGCCAAACGAGCCAGTGCCAACGCGACCGCCAGCGCAATGTGATATCCCTCCGAACGAGACGCCGCGGCACGGCGATAAGCGGGATGCGCGTCATTGATGACGACGGTGGACTCGACAAGACGGCCAAGATCCGGATCTCCTCCCTGGGACTCGAACCGAATCGTGAGCCCGTAACGACCCGGTCGAGACCGTGCTTTGACACCAGGCACGACCGCGACGCCAGGAGAATGTTCAGGTTGAGGCTGCGGTTCGGAACTGGCCTGGCCTCCCGCAGTCGCCTGCTCTGTGCCGCCTGGTTGAGGGGTCAACTCCGAAAGAAGCCCAGGCTCCCCCACCTCCTCCGAATGGCGGGTAATAGACGAGGCAAGAAAGGCCTGTCCATCCCCGGCAGATCCGGGCGGTCCGATCGGCAATCGCTTCTGACCTCCTGCCCGCTGTTCGACCAACGACGCCAGTAGAGGAAACTCGTCGGCCAGATCCACTAAGACCGTTTCCAGATCACGCTCAAGCGGCCGCATGGTCCGCCGGCTGGCCTTGTCCTCCGACTCACGGGCATCTCCCCACTGGACCAACTGTTGCGACACCGCCTCTTGAATCGCCTTGCGATACCCCAGGTACAGCGCGCCTCTGGTACCGACACGAACGAAATCGCCTTTATTCAGCGTCAAGGCCGCGGCCAACGCCGGAGCTTCGATCATCCCCACGGTTCTATCGGGTGCAGCCGGCATAATTCCCAGCCAGTCCCACCCGTGCTTGATAACCTTGCCGAAGGTACTGATCGCCAGACCTCGCTGATCCTCGGGAAACGGAGACTCGCTTCGAATCAGATAGCCGATAGCGACCGGTTTCCGTTTTCGTGCAAGGCAGACCGCAAGCTTCGAGACGTCCACGCCACAGGCCGGCTGACGTTCCAACAGGCGCCCGTTGACCTCAAATCGGAAGCCTTTCGGGTAATAGGCGGCCAGCACCTCATCAAACTCCGGCTGAAGCAACGGTTGATATTGTCTGCGCAACACCCCTTCAATAAATCCTTCGTCGAGGAGCGGCGAGAGCGCATTCTGCAGTTTCAGTTGCACGGCGGTGCCATGATCAACCACCAACCCAAGCGGTGGAATCCATTTCCATGGCGCCTTGTGCCGCCCGGCGAGATGCCAGCGGCTTGCCACATGTTCCTTCCCTCGCCTCGTTTCCGTGACGACATCTTCGCAGACGAGCAGGCCAAGCTTGATCCCGACTCCGGCGAACCCGATGCCCTGGCCTCGCGTCTTCGTGCTGGCAGCCAGATCGTGATACCGCACCAGATCACGCCGCCTCATCCCGGACCCGTCATCGACGATGGTGAGAGTCAAGGCCGCGGGATCCGCCGTCAGCTTCAGACCGGTCGCGCCGGAGTCGAGCGAATTGGCGACCACTTCGGTCAAAATTGTTTCTTCCAGCGCGCCCGGATACGCATCGCGCAGATCTTCGAGCAGATGTTGTAAGTCGACGCGCGTTTCACCCACGAGACGCTCCTATCCCAGATCGAGTGCGATTACAGGTCTGTCGCTGTTCCACCATGTTTGACCTATCCCACCCAATCCCGATCATTCAGCGAAACATTGCCCCTCTCCTTCACTTCTTCTGTCGCATCGACCGTCGCCGTCGCGGAGATACCCGTGACATGCTCCCGCTACGAAAACGGACGGAAGCCGTTGCAGTCTAACATGAGCCCCCGTTTCTCTCACCTTGACAAAGCTTAAAACCGGGTGCTACCACCGTGTCATGGTGGGAGCTGACCGTCATTCTATGACTCACGATCCGCACACTCCGGCAAAGGTAGTCTCAACCTGGTCGGGCCAGGCGCGAGAAGATGCCGTCCAACGGATGTTCACCTCCATTGCCGGAGCCTACGACCTGAATAACACGCTCTTGAGTTTCGGGCTCCATTACTACTGGAAGAAGATTACCGCCTCCTACATTACTCCGGTCGGTCGAGGAACCGCCCTTGATGTGGGATCAGGCACAGCCGACCTTGCACTCCTGATCGAATCTCGAATGGGTCCGAAAGGCCGCGTGATCGCCTCGGATCTGAACCATGCCATGCTCGCGGAAGGCCTCAAGAAGGTCGGCGACAAAGGCCTCGGCGACAAAATCACCTGCCTGCAGGCCAGTGCGGAACATCTCGGATTCAGTGACAATACCTTCGATGCGGTCACGACCGGGTTCTGCATGCGGAACGTCGGGGATCTGCCGCAAGCCGTACGGGAAATTCGCCGGGTGATGAAGCCGGGGGGGCGCTTCGTGTGCCTGGAGTTCTCTCGCCCGATCTTCGGCTGGTTGAGAACGCTCTACGATTGGTATTCGTTCAAACTCTTGCCCTTCATCGGCACGATCGTCGCCCGTGACCGTACCGGCGTTTATGAATACCTTCCTGCATCGATCCGGACGTTTCCTGACCAAGAACGGTTGTGCCAGATCCTCCGCGATGCCGGATTTCGCCAAGTCTCGTACAAGAACCTCAGCGGCGGCATCGTCGCGATACACGTCGCAACGAAATAACGTCAATAGTCATTCGTCATGCGTCACTCGTGGCAAGGAACGATTCGCCCCAGACCATTCACTCTTGATCAATGACGATTGACGGTTGACGCACCATGAATTCAATCCTCTATATTTTTCTCCCCTGCAAGAAGGTTTATCCGATCGGGATCACCTACTTGGCGGACTTCATCCATCGGCGGAAGCCGGAGGTTCGGCAGCGCATCCTCGATCTCTCGTTGTTTCCGATCAACCAGCGCAGCCAAGCCATCCGTGACGCCGCGACGGAGTTCAAGCCGGACCTGGTCTGCTTTTCATGGCGCGACATCCAAATTTTTTCGCCGCATGAAGGCGACTCCTCGCTGGAACATGCCTTCAACTTCTATTTCGCCAGCAACCCGATCAAGCGCGTCGTCGCTTCGTTCGCGGGCATCAAACAGCTCTACCGCTACTACAGCCATATCTATACGATTCTGTCGTATCCGACACTGATTCGCAAAGAATTCCCGAAGGCTCAGATCATGATCGGCGGCGGGGCATTCACCGCGTTTGCCGATCAACTGATCGAGAAGCTCCCGGAAGGCACGATCGGTATCCTGGGCGAAGGGGAAGATGCCATCCTCAAGCTCCTCGAAGGACGTTCGATCGACGACGAACGCTATATCATCAAAGAAGGCGGACGGATCCGAAAGGGCTCCCATGGTTCGCCGGCGCTACTCGACGCCCCGGCCGTAGACCTGCCCTATCTGACCTCGATCTTCCCACAATGGCGGGAATACCAAGGTGAATCAATTGGGGTGCAGTCGAAACGGGGCTGCCCCTATGATTGTGCCTTCTGTCTCTATCCCTACATTGAGGGTAAACGCGTGCGGTACCGACCAGCTGAAATGGTCGTGAAAGACATCTCCCAACATTATCATCAGTGGGGGACCCGTCGCTTTTGGTTTACCGATGCCCAATTCATTACGGGGAAGGAAGCCTATCCGCAATGTACGGAGATCATGGAGCGCATCATCAGCGAGAAGCTGGAAATCGAGTGGTCCGGCTATATCCGCACCTCCTTGATCACGCCGGACTTCGCCAAGTTGATGGTTCGTTCCGGCGTGGGCGATCTGGAAGTCGCCATCACCTCCGGCTCGCAGGACGTACTGAACAATCTCCACATGGGGTTCAAGCTGGAACGGCTCTATGACGGCTGTCGTTACCTGGCGGAGGCCGGGTTCAAGGGTAAGGTGATCCTCAACTATTCATTGAACAGCCCCAAGGAGACGGAGGAAACCCTGCTTCAGAGCGTCGAATCCTATAAAGTGGTGGCCTCGATTCTCGGCGAAGAACGAGTCTTCCCCTTGATGTTTTTCTTGGGCATCCAGCCCAACACCGACCTTGAACAGCGCCTATTGGAAGAGGGGTACCTGTCGGCCGGCTACAACCCTTTGATGTTGACGCCGACCAGTATCCGAAAGCTCCTCTATAATCCGGCTCCATTGAATTCATTCATCGCCAAAGCCTGCCTGCGTGCCTGGGAACGAAAGCAAGGAAGTCGTGATCCTCGCAAATGGACGGGGTCCCTCTCGCAGACGGCTGACCAGTCAACCGCCTATGCGGATACAAACTTGAGCAAGGGGATTGAAGGCAATTCGGGACGAGATGCCCTCCTTTCCCTCGAAGAGATCCTTCGTTCCCGTCGACCGGTATCAGCCCCTTCCCAGACAGCTGACCCACGGGCAAGTTCCGTCGGTTAGCTTCGTCATTGGTCATGAGTCAATGGTTACGAGACAGGCTGACCGCCTTACCGATGACGAGTGCCTATTGACTGCTCCGCGTCTTGCAATCCAGTTTAAGCCGATGCTATCATCCCGCTTCTCCAGAGGCTGGGGCAGCGCTTCAATCATCTGGTTTTTCAGGCCATTGTGACGCTGAACCTCTGTTAACTCGCGCCTTAAGGAGGCGCCTCAATGTATAAGACGATCTATATTCCGGTCGATAATTCCGACCATTCCAATACAGCAGTTGATATGGGTGTCCACCTGGCAAAAACTTTCGGCTCCAAAATTGTGGGAAGCCATGTCTATGCCGCGAAAATGCACGACAAGCGCTTCAAACAAATGGAAGCCGGTTTGCCGGAAGAGTATCACGATGAAACGGAGCTTGACCGCCAACGTCAAATCCATGATTCGCTGATCACGCGCGGCCTCCAAATCATCACCGACTCCTATCTGGATTACGTCGACAAGAAGTGCAACGAGGCCAATCTGCCGATCGAACGGCGATCGCTTGAGGGACGGAACTGGAAGGTCTTGTCCGAAGATATCAATACCAACGGCTACGATCTCGTGATCATGGGCGCCTTGGGCGTCGGTGCCGTCAAGGACAGCGTGATCGGAAGCAACACGGAACGTGTCGTTCGCCGTGTTCGCAACTCCGATATGCTGATCATCAAGAACACCCAGCCGATCACAGGCGGCAAGATCGTCGTGGCCGTGGACGGAAGTCCCTATTCGTTCGGTGGCCTGATGACCGGGCTTGCGCTCGGGAAAGCCCTCAATATTCCGGTTGAGGCCATATCGGCGTTCGACCCCTACTTCCACTACGCCGCCTTCCACAGTATTTCCGGGGTGCTCAACGAAGAAGCGGGAAAAGTCTTCCGGTTCAAGGAGCAGGAAAAACTCCACGAGGAAATCATCGACAGCGGCTTGGCCAAGATCTATCAATCGCATCTGGACATCTCCCGGGAAATTGCGCAAGCCGAACAGACCGACCTCAAAACCACGCTCCTTGACGGAAAAGCATTTGAAAAGATCATTCAGTACGTCCGCAAGGATGTCCCGGCCCTGCTGATCGTCGGCCGTATTGGTGTCCACAGCGACGAGGACATGGACGTCGGCAGCAACACCGAGAACTTGTTGCGCAGTGCGCCCTGTAACGTGCTCATCTCCAACCGCAAGTATGTTCCCCCGATCGATACCCAGGCTGAGTACACCATCGCCTGGACCGAAGAGGCGTTGCGGCGGATGGAAAAGATTCCCGTCTTTGCTCGCGGCGTGGCGAAAACAGCAATCCATCGGTATGCCATCGAGAAAGGTCATACCATTATCAGCAACACGGTGGTCGATGCCGCAGTGGGACACATTCTTCCGAAAGGTGCCATGGATGCCATGCGGGCGCTTGGCGGAAGCTTGGATGCGGCGGGGATTGATCGCGACCGGATGCAGGCCGACGAAGGCGTGACAAAAGACCTCATGGGTCCGACCTTGAGCGGCATCATGACTCAGATCGTGGAAGAGAAGCCGAAGGAAATCAGCGCATCGACGCAGGCCTACCTTGACCGTATGGCACAGACCTATTTCGTCTGTGACGGGTGCGGGTATATCGGGAAAGGGGATACGCCGGTCAAATGCCCCGTGTGCAGTGCAGATGGAACCAAATTCAAGCAGGTGGATAAGAAGATTTTCGAAGTGGCGGCCACATCGGAAGGTGAACTGGAAACGGACGTGGCCTACGACGATGTGCCGATGCAATGGACCAAGGACGCGAAAGAGGCGATCCGTGCCGTCCCGGCCGGCTTCCAACGCAGACGGGCCAAGGCGAGGATTGAAAAGACCGCGCGGAAATTGGGGATGACGACCATCACGCTTGAATATGCGGCCCCGATGATCAAAGAAGCGGCATCGGAAGACTACACCCCGATTTTCTCCAATAAAGGCACTGGTACCGCCCCGGCAGCGGAAGGGATGCTGACTGCGGCCAATGGGAATGGAACGAACGGCCATGCTGAAAGCGCGTCGCCCTATACCTGGACGGACGAGGCACAGGCCAGATTGGATCGGGCGCCGGAAGGTTTCATGCGCGACTGCACCAAAGCTCTCATTCTCAAGCATGCCGAGAAAATCGGCGCGACCGTGATCACGCTTGAGGTCGCAAACGAGGGTATCGAACAGGCAAAGGGCTATATGGCGGAAGCGATGAAGACCGGCAACCTCAAGGATATGATCGCTGATCTCACCGGCAAGTCTTCGACTTGAGTTTTGAGTTGTGAATGTTGAGTTGTGAGTTGCGGCAGCTCTCCTAAGGGTCCGAACCAAACACTAAAGACTCATCACTCAAGACTGTTATGGGTAAATCTCTCCCCATCTTCAACGGCTCGTCGCTGTCGGGTGCTTTCGGATCGCTTCCGCAGCAAATTTCACAGTTCTTCACCCCGACTCCAAAGGGAGACGGACCGTTCGATGGCCGGACTGTGGACGACTTCAAACCCTACCTTGTCGCGCTCAACCTGACCAAGCGCTGTAACCTCAAGTGCGATCATTGTTATCTCGATGCCACGACAAAAGCCGCAGGCGGCGATGACGAACTCTCCACCGAAGAATGCTACCGATTGATCGATCAGATTGCCCAGGTCAACAAGGGGTGCCTCCTGGTGATTACCGGCGGAGAACCGCTGGTCCGCCCCGACATTCTTGACATCGCACGCTACGCCGTGAAGCTCGGTTTCATGGTGGTCTTTGGGACCAACGGCATGCTGATCGATGACCGGATGGCCAAGACCCTTGTTGAAATCGGTGTGATGGGTGTTGGAATCAGCATCGATTCGCTGGACGCCGCCAAGCATAATTCCTTTCGTGGCGTCCCCGGCGCCTGGGAAGCCGCGGTGGCGGGGATTGAAGCAAGCAAGCGAAACGGCCTGCAGTTCCAAGTCCATTTCAGCGCACAGCCGATGAATTACAAGGAACTGCCGGAAGTCATCACCTGGGCCCATGAACTTGGAGCCCGCGTGCTCAACGTTTTCTTCATGGTCTGCACGGGTCGAGGTGAAGAACTGACGGATATTACTCCGGCTCAGTACGAAGAGGTACTTGGCTATCTGATTGACTGCCAGGATAGTTACAAAGGCATGCTGATCCGAGCCCGTTGTGCCCCACACTTTAAACGGCTGGCCTACGAGAAAGATCCAAACTCTCCGATCACGAAGGCGACCGGGTACATGGGAGGCGGATGCCTCGCCGGTACGAACTATGCCCGAGTCACACCGAACGGCGAGCTCACCCCTTGTCCCTACATGCCGCTGTCCGCGGGGAACTTGCGTCAGCATAGTTTTGTCGATCTCTGGGAACGCTCGGATGTCTTCAACTCGTTCCGCTATCCGCAGCTGAAGGGAAAATGCGGGGACTGTGAATACAGCGACATCTGCGGCGGCTGCCGTGCACGACCCTATGTCGACCATGGAGACTGGCTGGACGAGGACCAGTGGTGTCTATACGAGCCGAAGGGCGGCGAAAAGATCAAGGTGGCATTCAACGTCGCAGAAGAGACCGATGTCACGTGGGACGAAGCCTCTGCACTCAGACTGAGTCGGATCCCCTATTTCCTTCGTGCCATGGTGAAAAAGGGCGTGGAAAAGCACGCCCGTGAAAACAATATCTCGATGATTACGGTCGAACTGATGGAGGAATTGAGGAAAAAGCGGTTCGGCAACGACGCGCCGGTGTTCAATTTTGACGTAAAGGGCAAGGGGTAAGGCGTCAGGGGTGAATTGCCGAGGACCAGCTTTTAAGCAACCCCTCACCCCTTACAACTCACTCCTTGCTGGTTCTCACGATGGATACTCTTGAAAGCATTGCGACCGACCTCAATATCCTGATTCCGATCATCAATCATTGGTTTCATCTGCTCTCGGCGATCATTTGGATCGGCGGTCTCGCGTTTCTCGTCATGGCGGTCACCCCGGGGCTGGAGAAAGCCGTTCCCAAGGAGCAGGTCAAACCCATCACGGATATTTTTTATCGGCACTATAAAAAAATCGCCGGCATTTTACTCGTCGTCCTGCTGTTCACCGGCGGCGTGAATCTCCACTACGTCAATCAGGTCATTACCTCACAAACCGGAAACGGAGTCCAGCACCATTCCAAGTATCTGATGGTCTTCATGATCAAACTGCTGCTCGTGCTGGGGCTTCTGACGCTGTTTCTCTACACCGTTATCTTCAAGTCGGATGATGAGGCAGAAGAGGGAGAGTCCTATGAGGCCATTCCCTTCCAGCGCGCGGCCCTCTGGATGGGATTTTTCATTATTCTGTGCGCCGCCGCCATGAAACATCTGCACCAGTAGTATGTTCCATAAGAGTCCCCAATAACCTGACACAGCGCTCTCGGCCGCGCATGAAACGGCATGGTGCCGCTCTGGCACATTCCCGCGCGTCGGAAGAATGCCGACCATGCCCACACTTTATGGGGCGTCATAACGGCTTCAATTCGAAACGTCGTCAGCGCTTGCCTTTGTCATGACACCCAGGGTGGGACGAGCGCTCTGCGGCCCTCTCCACTGGGCTCTTGAGACAAAATCGTTCTTGGTTGCACGGAAAACCGGAAAGAATGGTCAGGCCGCAGATGATGGGCCGTCACTTGGATCGGTTGAGCCCGAGCACGCGATTGAAGACGGTGGCGAAGCCGAAATAGCCGAAGGAATCTTTCAGGTTCGAATAGAGCCGCTTGACGGTCCCCATCTCAGGATTGGTGACGTACTCCATCGTCAGCGCAATCCGCTCTTCGCCTTCGCCAAGAGGCGTGACCGCGTGCCAGAGCTTATCCCCGT
The DNA here is from genome assembly GCA_900696515.1 of uncultured Nitrosospira sp. Lineage (GTDB taxonomy): Bacteria > Nitrospirota > Nitrospiria > Nitrospirales > Nitrospiraceae > Nitrospira_D. The sequence continues at coordinate 42,632 of CAADGK010000016.1, forward strand.
TGAAAATCACCATATCCCCGGGTTCGGTGATCAACTCAAGATGACGGGGCTGTTTCGTCGGATGATCTTTGAAAAGCTCACAGACGAGCTTGCATTGAGTTGATCGATCCACCAAGCCCATGAGAATGGTATAGCGCGCACCGTTGTAATAGGACGTATCGTAATGGAAACCGATATGGTCACCCGGCTCCGTATAGTAGTAGAGGGCGCAGGAATGAGGGTCGTTGTCCGGGCAGAACATCAGTTTCGCCTGCACGAGACGATCTAAGAATCCTCTGAACGAGTCGGCACGATATAATTCAAGAAAGCGCGGAGCTTTTTCCTGCACCGTGTAGTAGCTGACACTCCCGCCCTTCTTATGGCCGGGGATGTAATTACGATTCAGCTCGGATTTGACGGCCTGGGCTTGAGGGACGAAGACCTCTTCGACAAAGGCACGGGGCAGAAATTGCTTGATGACCAAAAACTCGTTTTGCTCCCAATACTCCTGGTGGAGACGGTCGAAATCTAACCGCGCCACCGCTTGATCGACCGCTTCTTCTATGCTGTTCGCGAGATTTGGCACCTGTCTCAATTCCTTGAGTCATCAGTCAACGGTCAGCCGTCGGTGGAATTGCGCCCTCATAACCAATGACGATTGACGAGTGACCAATAACTGTTTATGGCCCATTCAAGACCGGGGCCTTCATCACCTCAGCATCCGGAGGCGTTTTGAAATCAAACACCTCATTCCCCAATCCAAGGTTGGGCTTCAAGTTCGAAAACTCAAAGGTGGCGACATTTCCGCTGATCTCATAGAGAGACACGGTTCGAATGTAATACGTTTTGGGGAACACCTCAACGACGATCTTTTGGAGATTCTGCGTCGATTCATGTTCCTTGGCCTTGGGAATCAGGGTCAGCAGCGGCAAGCCGGTCGCCCCTCGCTCCCGCCCCTTGGTCGGCTCAATCTCAAACGACTCATCCAATTTGGCCGCGCCTTGCAACAGTTCCAGCGGTGCTTTGGAGGCAGCCATGTGCGTGAGCTTCCCGACCAGCACCTGCTTGTGTTCGGGCACATACACTTTCACATCATCCTGATTCACATAGATCTGCTCGGTCGCGGGATCAAGATACTCCCATCTCAGTCGACCGGGTTTTTTGATGTAGACCTTGCCGGACGAGGTCACCGGCCGCTCAAACCCTTCGATCTTCGTCTTTTGTGAAAAGTCGGCCTGGAGATCGGTCGTCTTCTCGTATCGCATTTGCAATTGTTTGACGACGTCGCGAACCTCCAGGATTGCCTTCTCGTCCTTCGATCCATCGGCTGCCAGGACCGGAAGGACGAAGATGACCGAGATCATTGCTGGCGCCCACCAACGTCTCATGCTTCCGCCGCACCGACGGGGCCCCGTCGCCCAAGTACTTCCCGTCGCCCATCACGTCCTGCCGCCCCCACGATTCCGTCCGACTCCATTTGCTCGATCATGCGCGCTGCCCGAGGGTAGCCGACTCGTAGCCGACGCTGGATCAACGATGCGGATGCCTGACCGCTCGACAGCACCAGTTCTTTCGCCTGCTCATACACTTCGTCCTTCGATTCCTCTTCTGCCGCTTCATCTAATTTAAGAGACTGCAGCTCAGGATTATAAACCGGCAGAGCCTGTTTTTTCACAAACTCAACGACCGAACGGACATCATCATCCGAGACAAACGAGCCATGCAGACGGGCAAGCTTGCCGGTTCCGGAGGCCAGATAGAGCATATCGCCTCGGCCCAACAGCGCCTCAGCCCCATTGGCATCCAAAATAGTGCGTGAATCTGTCTTGGACGATACTTGAAACGCGATCCGGGCCGGGAAGTTCGCCTTGATCAGACCGGTCAACACATCAACCGATGGGCGCTGCGTCGCCAGCACGAGATGAATCCCGGAGGCCCGCGCCATCTGAGCCAGGCGGGCGATTTTATCTTCTACGTCTTTGGGAGCGACCATCATGAGATCCGCCAACTCGTCGATCATGACGACGATAAAGGGGAGAGGTTCCGGTGGTGTCGGCTTCGGCTGCATGCACCCCCGCTCCCCTTCTGCAATCGCGGTCTCTCCGGCTGAAAGCCGCGCTTCATCGGAGAGAAACGTCATCGGACTTTCACTCTGTTCCCCCTGAATCGAGTCCTGCTCGGCGAAGGTCTCATGCAGGTCGGCGACCTTCCGATTATACGCGTCAATATTTCGCACTCCGGCTTCCGCCAGAAGCTTATACCGCCGTTCCATCTCTGCCACCACCCAGCCCAATCCCCTCGCAGCGGATTTGGGATCCGTAATGACCGGCCTCAGGAGATGGGGAATGCCGTCGTATGACTGAAACTCCAGCATCTTCGGGTCGATCAAGAGCAGCTTCACTTCACTGGGCTTGGCGGAGAAGAGGATACTGAGCAACATCGTATTCAAACTGACGCTCTTCCCGGCCCCCGTGGCGCCGGCCACCAAGAGATGCGGCATCGTCTTGAGATCCGCCGTAACCGGTGCACCGAAGATGTCCTTCCCCAAGGCCATCGTCAAGCGCGAGCGGGCACGACGAAATGCGTCACTCATGATGACTTCTCTCAGCGAGACGGTTTCCCGCGAGCGATTCGGCACCTCGATCCCTACCACCGATTTGCCCGGCAACGGCGCGACAATCCGTAAGCTGATCGCTTTCAGCGCCAAGGCGAGGTCATCGGCCAAATTCACGATCCGGGCCACTTTCGTTCCAGGAGCCGGCTCGAACTCATACATGGTCACGACCGGGCCAGGCCTCACCTCCGTCACCGTGCCGTCAATCCCGAAGCTTCTCAACGCACGCGACAAGATCTCGGATTGCGCCTTCAACTCCTCATCCGACATTCGATCCAGGGGGCCGGAGGGATCGCTCAACATCTCCGGATCCGGAAGCCGGTAGTCTTCGGACTCTCTTGCCGATACCACCTCTTCCAAATCGGGTGGCTCTACGTCTCTGGACGAATTCGTGACACGAAAGGGCTGAATGATCGGAACGGGCAGTGCGGAGATCACCTCCGGCTCCTGATCCCTTCCCTCAACTGATTCGTCTTCATCACTGAGCGTGGCGGGTCTTGCAGACTTGCTCCGTACCCGTCGATTGCTGACTGCCTTCTCCGCCTCCATTGAACGTTCGGGCATCAGGGCGATCGCTCCGTCACGGACCGCCGCCCACGATTGCGGAATGCGACGCACCGCCTCTCCCAAAGAGAGGGGCGCCGACAAGAGGAGCGACACCAGAAATCCCGCGATAATCACAATGTGCGCGCCGGTCCCTGCAAAAACCGTCCTGAGCCCTTCGGCAATCGTCTCGCCGACGACACCACCGGCTATCCCCTGCGCGATGATCCCGCTGGTCATCGTTGGAATGCCGTTCGCTTCAAGATGCAAAAATGCGCTAAAAAACACGACGGAGGCCAAGGAACTTCCGGCCGTCCGCAGCTCAAGACTCATCGGCACCTGAGAGAAGCAGCGAAGACCCCATCGCCCCAGCAGCAACGGGCAGAGATAGGCCGCGCCGCCGATCCCATAAAAGAACCCACCGGCCAATAGAGCCCCAAACGATCCGATGAGATTGCGTGGCGGGTGCGCGACAGGATCTCCACTGGCCACTACCGTCGCCTCTCCCGGCACAAAAGACAGGAGGCTCAGAAGCATGAGCAAGCTCAGCGCGATCAGGATCACACCGAAGACTTCCCGCTGAATATGAGAAGTGGAAGAAGCGGCCCGGCGGGTCTCGCCCCGCTTACCCGAGGTGGTCGCACCCATAAGAAATTTATGCTAGCACAGGGGGGAGGTCATTTCAAACGAACATGCATCTCGGTCAGCCTGTCCGGAGTGCCTGTTCCGGCTCACCGGCCGACCCCTGGCCCTCGGTATGGCATCCTATTCCACCCGTCCAGGGCTTACGCTGCCGAGACACCCTCGCGGGGCGCGCGCGCCGCCCGGCGAATTACGAGAGGGCTCGCAATTCGTAATCGACGCCACGCCGATGCAAGCCGATCAACGCGCGACGGCTGAGGTCATCGACCAGCGAGAAGACCTGATTCCAGGTCAGCTCGGGGCAACAGGCCAGAAGCTCTTCTAGCGGGATCCGTTGCCGTTCCTGAACAATGGCCAGTAGTCGTGTCGCCGATGATTGAGTCATTGTGCACCTCCTTGTATGTTAGAGATCAACAGGTCCCGTATCGTGAGGCCGTATTCCCATTGTTGGGCTCCATCGCACAGCCATGACGCGAATGACACTGAGGATCACCAGAATGCCCAAGAGAGCCGTCAATGGGTGCCAGTCTCCTCCTTTGAACCATTGAGAGATCACTTCGGTCAGCATGACGACGAGAATCGTATCCACGATGAAGGTCACCTTGACACGCCCCTCCCGGAAGTACGTGACGGTGGTCTTGAAGACCTCGACGAGTGCCAATAACATGAGCGTGTTGACGATGACTTGGCGCAGAACAACTTCGGCGGAGTGATCGATAAAGAGCCGAACCTCCCACAAGGTGTTCACCGCGCCGCCGGTCAGGGCAATCAGGAGCGTCAGCATCACCAGACTGAGTACTCCTTGCATGCCCTTGCTCCACAGCTCCACAAGATCGAGATGGGAAAGCCGTCGCCACAGAAGCCCTGCGTCAAACTGACGAACTATTTCGAGTGCTGACATAGCGTCACTCCTAACTCTTCCGACTCAAGCCCCACCATCTCCAAAACCGCAGGTGGCAGGAGGCCGGATAGATCGAGTCACCGTTGAGGGACAGACCGCCGGGATATGACCCGGCTGATTTCCTCAAAGGACAAGGGAACATAGCCCCGTTCAAGCGCCAACTCCTGACCTTGGCGGCTCAGTGCATAACGGATCAGCTCTGCTGATGCATGAGTAGGATTCGTTCGTTGAAGATTGACACTGTACAGGTAGACACTTCCCCGGAAGGGAGGGAAAACAGTCCTCTCGCTTCGCGCCACGAGTGCGGCAGGCATGTCGTCCACCGTTGCATTCACCCGTAACCGTGTTACGAGAGGTAGCCTGTATCCGGTCGAGTCGTCGTTCCGAACGGAAACGACTTGCGGATGATGCGCAACAGGCACGGCGATCGGTTTCTCTCCAAATTCAAGCAGCCAATTTCCGACCTCCGTTGGGGTCATGCGGCGAGACGTGGCCATCAAATCCGCTTCCTGTGCCAGAAGTCTTGTATGGCCGGCGCGGGAACGATCCGAGATCGTCACAATCCGCAGATCCGGATACTGGCGCATCAAATTGTCCGCCCAGGCCTGAACCAGCGGCTCCATCGCGTCACTCACTGAAATAGTCAGCCTCCCGGAGAGCGAATCCCGTGCGACGTAGGACGGAATATCAGCATCGATCCGTGGACCAACCTCGGCGTAACAGGCGGTGGAGAAGGTGATCGGCAGAATGCCGGCCACTAAACAGGCGGCACATCTCAGATAAGTAAGTCGCATCAGAGCCTCCTCAATACGTCCTTACTACTCGCCAACCATTACGCCGGGATGAGATGAGCATTACAGGCCGGTTAACTCTTCAGGAGGGGGACAAAGGAATGTCACGCAGTATTAACCATTCAGTAATACGGTAGTGACGCGCGGCGGATAAATTCTCCCCATGAAAGCAGCTGCGTATCTCGGGATATCAGCATGGCGAACAGCTCCGCCCCTCTCGACGGAGCGGGAATGTGTCGGTGTCTTTGAACTCACAATACGGAGGGAAGGCATATGAATACTCGACTGCACGTAGGGCTCTCGCTTGTGAGGTCCCTCATGACCTGTGTGGCCATCATCGTGTTAAGCGCCTGCGGCCTGTTTATCCGACTCCGACCCACTCCGTAACATGATCGACTGACCGGTACTGGCCCATGGCCCGAGACGATATCGGGTCAGGCAGGACCCGGATCGCGAGCCTGATCCGTGCTTGCGATCTGAAGGAGGTTCTTCAGCCGATTGCCGTCGGCCCGTCTCCCCTGTACCGCCAGCCGACAATACTGCAGCGGCAGACACACTTCCGTTGGTCTCCAGACAAGATCCTCTCTCCACGCGAGCGCGGTCAGCCAGCGTCAAGAGGTCCGTGGATAAGCGGGATCACAGGGAAACATGCGCGGTGTGGTCGTGGACCAACGGTAATGCCGTTGTTGCAGCGCACATCATGAAGGAACCGACGATGAGGGCCCAGTTGCTGATCCGATTGCCGGAGACCGCTTCTACTTCCTGACGAGAGCCGGAGGGCAGATATGCCCGTTCCGACTCTCGTCCGACTCTCTCTATTCACGGTCGAATCTCCTCTTCCGATCAAACGCTTAATCTACTCCCGCCCCACCGAAAAGACCGTATACGTGAGGCCCAAAATGGCACTCAACAGAACCGCCTCGATAATCCAAGTGATCATTACCATTCACCTCCTTCCGAGTTGTGCACAATAGTGTGAAGGGCCTATGTCCTTGCCTCGTTCCTGCGAGACATGAGCGGAGTCTACTGGTGAGTTGTTTCCTTTTCGTTACGAACAAGCCAACTTTGTGTGAATGATGCGATCGCTGTACTACGTTGAACATGACCTACGAATCAACGACAGTCAGACGCAATCCTTGTCATGTGTGGCGGGCACCTCGTGGAGCAAATCGAAAGGGCCTCGAACGGAAGGCCGGCGTCGACACTTTATGTACAATCTTCATCCGGCAAGGCGCTGGTCACGTTTTGCTCCCAGCAACTGGGGAAGACGTCTTGTATGGAGAATGGCAGCGTGCAAATACCAGCAGCACTTCCGACCCATGGCGTTCTTGTTCTTTTCGAGCTGGCTTATTGCCGAGACCTCTCCCCTGCAGTTCCAGAGCCTGAGGTCCCAAAAGTCCGAGCATTGCCCGTTGTCCCCAGGAGATGGGCTGCCAATATGGCCCGCCCACCTGGCGGGCGGTTCACGGCAGGTTGCGGTTGCGAGAGTTGTCCGCGAAGACTATTGATCCCGAGCACGCGTAGAAGAGCAGAGGAGGCAAAACGCGTTAGGATGCTTGCGCGATGCATAAGGACTCCTTTCCCCGGACAGCATGATTCACCAGTGAGACGGTATGCCCCTCGGCACATCCTCGATCATGCGTGCAGAGTGACGCCGAGGGGAAAGGATAGAAGCGCCATGTTACCGCGCGGTTGCGCTGCGGCAAATTTCACGTTAACTCAGATGGCAATCATGCGGATGCGGCCACGGATGGACTCAGACCAGATCACCAGTTCCTGCGCGACCATCGGTATTCCGGGCCAGCCGCTCAGTCGGCTACAGCCCATCATGTAAACTGACTCGAGCCATGTATAGACTTCGGATCAAACTTCTGCCTAAGCGGTGTTTCGTGGATGAATCAATATCACCCTTGAGAAACTCAGAAACGGCGCCGGGTTGGCTAGGGGAACGATCCAGGTACATTCAGGGCGCGACCAGAGGTGAATGTTACAGATCCGTAACTGATCGGCAACAGTCTCGTGATCTGGATTGGGTATCATTCCTCGGTTTTTTATTTGATGAAGTGGAACGAAGTCTTCATGATAGCTATCGGCAGACTTTAGTGGATCGTGCTGCCAGCGATGCAGGTCATATTCGACCGGGGAACACCCTGACAGCGTGTCGCAACATGATTGATGCTTCAGCCTATCTCCGTAGAGGGCCTGTCACACATTATCCGCTGGTATGGAATCCTGTGGGGAACTACGTTAGTCGGGGAAAAGTACAATGAGCGATCATTCCTCTGATCAGCAAGATCCGATCGTCGAGACCCCGGCGAGCAGCGAAAAGCCGAGTCTGTTTTTGAACCGAGAAATCAGCTGGATACAATTCAATCTGCGGGTCCTGGAGGAGGCGGAAAACAGGCGCCATCCTCTCTTGGAACGCATCAAGTTTCTGACCATTTTCTCCACGAATCTTGACGAGTTCTTTATGATTCGGGTATCGGGTCTGCGACGCCAAATAGTGGCGGTTACCGGCGGATCCACGCCGGACGGCATGACACCATCCGAACAAATCCTGGTGATCAACCGGGAACTGGACGCCCACGCCAGACGATATACCCTATGCTGGAAGGAAGACATTCTGCCGGCCTTACAGGAGACAGGTATTCGTGTCCTACATTATTCGGAATTGGCGCCGGAAGAACGGAAAGCGATACAAGGGTACTTTCAACGTGAGATTTCTCCCGTACTCACTCCGCTAGCGTTTGATCCCACTCATCCTTTTCCGCATATCTCAAACCTGAGTTTCAATCTTGCGGTGCTGGTCAAACATCCTGAACGTGGTGATTGCTTCGCCCGCATCAAAGTGCCCGACGTGTTTCCCCGGCTTGTTCCAATTCCCACTGATGAAGATACGGCCCTCCAGCAGATGGGGTTGGGAAAGACGGGAAAGACGCAACGCTTTGTGTGGCTGGACGAGGTCATCGCAAACAACTTGACTGACTTGTTCCCCGGCCTGGACGTGGTTGCAGCCTACCCCTTCCGCGTGACGAGAGATGCGGAAGTCGCCATCGAGGAGGATGAAGCGTCGGACCTCATTGAGGCCATGGAAGAACAACTCGATCAACGGGATTTTACCTCGGCCGTTCGATTGGAACTGGATGTATCCACTCCCGATCATATCCGCGAGATCTTGACACGAAACCTGCAGCTGCCGCCGTACCTGGTCTATACCAGCAACAGCCCGATCGGCATGTCGGGACTGCGTGAACTGTACGCGCTTGAACGCCCGGACTTGAAGGATCCTCCGTTTGTGCCGTCTGTCCCGTCCTGCTTAGGCAAGTCGAACAGCATCCTGGCCGCGATTCGCGAACAGGATGTGCTCCTGTATCATCCCTACGACAGTTTCATGCCGGTCGTGGAGTTTCTGCGGGAAGCGGCCCACGATCCGGATGTCCTGGCCATCAAACAGACGCTCTATCGCGTCAATCCCAAATCTCCCATCATCGATGCGTTGATGGAGGCCCGTGTCAACGGCAAGCAAGTGGCAGTACTGGTCGAACTCAAGGCTCGATTCGACGAGGAAAATAATATCGAATGGGCACGGAAACTTGAAGATGAAGGGGTCCACGTGGTGTATGGCGTACGGGGGCTCAAGACGCACGCGAAAGTGTGTCTCGTCGTGCGTCGTGAACAGGACGGAATCCGGCGCTATGTCCATCTCGGCACGGGAAACTATAATGTGATCACCAGTCGCATCTATACCGATGCAAGCTATTTCACATGCGATGAAGCCATCTGCGGTGATGTATCCGACCTCTTCAACTCCTTGACCGGATACTCCCGCAAGAACTCCTACTCCAAACTGCTCGTGGCGCCGACGATGCTGCGGCAGCAGATATTGTCCCGAATTGAACGTGAGGCGCGCCGCCACCGTCAGCATGGTGACGGGTATATCGCGTTCAAGATGAACTCCTTGGTCGATACGCAATGTATCCAAGCGCTCTATGACGCATCGCAAGCCGGTGTTAGGATCGACCTTCAAGTACGAGGTATTTGTTGCCTCCGTCCGGGGCTCCCGGGAATCAGCGAGTCCATCACCGTCACCTCGGTGGTCGGACGGTTTCTGGAACACGCACGGATCTATTACTTTCACAACGGTGGCCACAAGGACGTGTTGATGGGGAGCGCGGATCTGATGCCACGCAACCTGGATCACAGGGTGGAAGTCATTTTCCCTGTCGAGGATCCTCAGTGGCGCGAAGCCATTATCAACGAGATTCTCGCCGTCGGGCTACGGGACAACGTGCAGGCCAGACGACTGCTCCCTGACGGAACGTATGAGCGTCAGCAGCCGGCAGACGGTGATCCGGTTGTGAATTCTCAAGACTGGTTATTGAATCACTGGAAGTCCCGATCATGACCGGCGCCGTCATGTATGGCAATGGCATTGCTTCCTCTGTTCCCAGCAGTCTGCAATCTCAACAACAGCGGTAGCCTGAAGAACACCTCGGAGCGGAACCCCTTCATAATCAGCCTCCTCGCACAGCATCGCCTCATCCTCCAAGAAAGTATTTTATCCGGCCTCGAGCCGGCGCATCGCTGTCCATCTGGCCCGGCAGCGTCATTGCTTACAATCTGACCGCTGTAACCGTGGCGAGCCGCACTCACCGATATGCATGCCTCGCATGAGCACACGTACACCCTTCGCTTATCCCAATCCGCGACTTTTAACAAGATCGTTACCTTCGGTTGATCACTCCGTAACTGAGCGATGTGAGAGTAGCCCCACGTTCTCGACGAGACAGGTATCCGTTGCTCTTTACCTAGAGGAGGAGGGTTCCATGGCGATCATTGATGACGAAGGAGTCAGCAATCAGTCCGGGAATGAACATTTTCAAGAAGTCTTGGGCGCGCGGTTGTCTCGGCGCGGCTTCTTGACCGGGGGCTTCGCCACCGCGGCAGCTGTGTCGCTCGGCGGCGTGGAAGCGCTGTTAAAGGCTGTCCCAGCCTCGGCACAGGACACTGAGGAAGCCGACGATACGGAGGCAGGAATCGAGGGACGCGGAGGGCGAAAGCCGCTGCTCGGATTCGAAAGTGTGCCGATCTCCTCCGCCGACGAGGTAGTGGTTCCCAAGGGCTACACAGCCGAAGTCTTGATCGCCTGGGGCGATCCGGTGTCGAACGGGCCGGCGTTCAAACAGGATGCGAGCAATACCGCTGCCGAACAAGCTCGCCAGTGGGGCATGCACAATGATGGGCTTGTCTATTTCCCGATCATCGGATCCCAACGCGGGCTGATCGTCCAGAACAATGAATATACCGATGACGGCCTGTTGTTTACGGACGGCGTGAGTAACTGGACCCAAGAAAAGACCAACAAATCGCTCAATGCGCACGGTGTGTCCATTATTGAAGTCACCAAGCGGACGGGATTCCCGTGGGACTGGCGGCGGCGGCGCGGCAAGTGGGACGTTGTGCGGCCCTCTCCGTTCGCCCGTCGCATCACCGGCATGACACCGATCGAGATCGGCGGACCGGCAGCCAGCGATCCCCGATTCGTGACCAGCGAGGACCCGACAGGGACACGCGTACTGGGGACGCTCAACAACTGTGCCATGGGTTTCACGCCCTGGGGAACGTATCTCGCTTGCGAAGAAAACTTCAACGGCTATTTCCGCAAAAACGGCGCGCAGACGGCGCTGGAAAAACGCTATGGTATTACGGCCGCCGGATTCGGCTACCTTTGGCACACGACGGACAAACGATTCCGTGTGGATGAGGAGCCGAACGAGCCGAATCGGTTTGGCTGGGTCGTGGAGATTGATCCGTTCCGCCCCCATTCGACGCCGGTGAAGCGGACCGCACTTGGACGACTGAAACATGAAGGCGCCTGGGTGCAGGAAGCTCGAAACGGCAAGATCGTCGTGTATATGGGCGACGATGAGCGGAACGAATACATCTATCGCTATGTGTCCAATTTGCCGTGGAGACAAGCACGCGCGCAGGGAATCAACCCGCTTGACGACGGCATTCTCTACGTCGCGAAGTTCCACTCGGACGGTGGGGGCGAATGGCTCCCGCTGACCCCGGATAATCCCCGGTTGGCAGGTTGGTCGCTCAACGATATTCTCATCAACACGCGCGGCGCCGCGGACGCGGCGGGCGCCACGATGATGGACCGGCCCGAATGGATCGACACGTTCCCGCGGAATCTGACAGCCATCGCAACGTTGACGAACAATAATCGGCGCGGCTCGAACCCTCCGTCGGTCAATAATCCCGACGGGTCCACCGCCACCGGATCGGCCCGTCCTCCTGTGGACGCGGCCAATCCTCGTGCCATCAACAACTACGGGCACATCATCCGTTGGTATTACCGGCAGGACTGGACGGAGTCCACGTTTGGGTGGGATATCTTCGCCCTCGCCGGCGATCCGGCAAACCCGGCGCACGGTTCCACGATCTTTGGAGACAAGTACGGGTCGCCGGACGGCATCTATGTCGATCCCAGCGGCTTGCTGTGGATTCAGACCGATGTGTCGACCTCAACAATCAATGCCGGGGCCTATGCAGGTTTCGGTAACAATGTCATGGTGGCGGCTCATCCGGAGACCAGAGAAACAAGGCGTTTCCTGGTCGGACCGAATCAATGCGAAGTTACCGGTGTGTTCATGACGCCGGATCGGCGGACGATGTTCGTCGGCATTCAGCATCCTGGTGAGCGACCTGATGATCAACCGGGAGATCCACTCAATCCCAAACAGTTCAGCTCCTGGCCAGACGGTCCGGCTGGCGGCCGGCCTCGGTCGTCCCTGATTGTCGTAACGAAGGATGATGGCGGGAGGATCGGGAGTTAAGGCATGAGCCTTTCGCTCCACCTCCAATGTGCCGGCGGGGTCGTCGCCCTATGAGACGGCCCCGCAACCGGATGATGTACCGTGTCGGTAGTCAGCTGCCTGCAGCATCTCTCTGTGATCCCGCCTTGATCCCGCGCCGGAGAATGTTGGTCAACAGTCTCTTCAAGTACGCAGAGGACATTCAAAGTCTGGCTGACGGGTACGCCCTTCGATTTCTCCGCTCACAGGATCGGGATGAACAGGAAGAACTGATCGGAACCATTGCGGACTACATCATCTTCGAAAGTCGGAATGCCCCGCAACTCACGTTTGAAATCGTCGGGGAATCGTCCGACAAGGCCTTTTGGTTGCAGATACGCGGGCTACAACCGGACTACACTGATGTCACCTCGGCATCGCGGATCTCCGAGGCTGCCGTGCCTTCCGATGAGTGGCATCCTATAGGGCGCGTCCGTCCATAACCGCCTGGCCGACGATCACTCAGTGGAGAGATCGTCCACACAACAAAATCCTGTTCATTAATCGACGTACTTGGTCGACCCAGCCGTAGAGATCGGCAGCCACGGTTCGTGAGAATCGCTTGATCGATGACATCTCCGCAGCGATACACCGCATCTCAACTCATTGAGCTCCTCCAGCCATGATGCGCTCCCGGACTTTCATGCAGGCACAGCGAGCACAGTGCATGGACTCCTCTGTCAGGAACTATGGGACGTTGCTCACGCTCGACGGTGCCCCTTCTCCGAGAGAAGGGGCACGCGTAGGGAGAGCCAGGCACTGGCTTGGGAGGGCAGGTCGGCTCCCCCGTGGTAGAGAACGATCCGTCGTGAATGTGCGTCGTGTCGACGCTCCACGCGTACCGGACAAGATACGCGGAAGGGCGCATCAGGCTGAACCATCACATGAGGACCGATCGTGTGCTGGGTGCGCTCAGCTGATTGCATTTCGTCGTGCAGTAGGAGCATGTCTCTAATCTCCCGGGGCGAAGTGATACAGCATAGATGACAACGTTTGGTTACGGAACGTTTACATCCATGTAAAACTTTCCAACATGATTTTGCTGAGGCAGTGTCACGCTTGACTCATCAAGAACTTTTCCTACGCTTAAACAATCCCGGCAACGGGTCTGCCGTTTCATTACGCTGTGGGGATGCTCGGCTTGGTGTCCGACACAACTAAAGGGACACCTCTAGGTTGCATTTGAGTTTTGATGATTCTGCCGTGCACAAGATTCCCTGCTGTGACTCGTGCGAGCCTTCCAGCGAGTAAACGATACGATTGGCAGGCAAATAAGAGGGTGGTTACCAGCGGATGATCAGTTTCTGAATCTGGGCCAAGATCGACGCCTCACGGTGCCACTGAGTCCGAAGTTCGAGGATAATGCAGGCTAGAACCGGCTCAACCTGCTCGCCTATAGTCCGCTCTGCACATTGATGCGGCTGCCGTTTCCCGTTTCCATCACAGCCGGAACGATTGTGCAACATGGACGACAGACCCTGCTTTGTTTACCGGGTGAGCCCCCCCGTGGAACCACCCGTCGCCTCCACACAACGTGCCCCCTGGGCACTGGGCCAAGTGTTTCCCGGGAATGGGTACTATCTGGGCCTTGACAACTTCCCATTAGTCCATTAGTCTGGACATATGGATACACAAGATGCCGTAGTGGCTTTCAGCGCGCTGTCGCAGGAGACCCGCCTGCGTGTATTCCGCTTGCTGGTGGAATACGGGCAGGACGGGACACCGGCGGGAACATTGAGCGAGACGCTCGGCATTCCCCATAACACGCTGTCCTTTCATCTCTCGCAGATGAGCCATGCCAAGCTTGTCCTGTCCCAGCGCGAAGGCCGCTCCATTATCTACCGCGCGAATTTTGCATTCTTCACCGACCTCATCCGCTACATGGTGAAGGATTGTTGCCGCATGGAGTTCGCCAGCATCCGCGAGGATACAAAGCGCGGCTGTTCCGTCATCGAGATGCCCAGTTGTTGTCCGCCTAAACGAAAGGGGAAATCATCATGAAACGTCTGCATATCCATATCGGCGTGGAAAATATCCAACAAGCCATCCCCTTCTATAGTGCCCTCTTTGGCGCTGCTCCGGTGAAGGCCAAAGCGGACTATGCGAAGTGGTTGCTTGATGACCCGCGCGTGAATTTTGCGATTTCGACCCGCCCCAGCAAGAAGGGCATCGACCATCTTGGGATTCAGGTTGATGACAATGGCGAGCTGGATGAGGTGCGCGGACGGATAACACGCGCTGGCCTGCCCGCATTTGATGAAGGGGAAACCGTCTGCTGCTATGCCAAATCGGATAAAACGTGGGTGCAAGACCCGGCGGGTGTGGCATGGGAAACCTACCGGACAATGGAAGATGCCGAGATTTACGGGAAGAACCCCGTCATGAGTGGCAGTGCCTGCTGCACCCCGGAAACAAAAGGGACGCCCAATTGCTGTGAGCCGTCAGAACAAACCGCTGGGTGCTGTGGTTGATGCGGGAGACATGGTATGGACACCGCGCTGGCACCAATTCTTCCCAAGCGCCTGAACCTCTTTGAACGCTACCTGACTATCTGGGTAGGGCTATGCATGGCGGCTGGGATTGTCCTCGGCCAATCAGCGCCGGAAGCAGTGCAGCTCCTGCGCAGCATGGAGTTTGGTGAGGGCAGCCACGTCAATTTCCCTCTCGCCGTCCTGATCTGGTTGATGATTATTCCGATGATGATGAAGGTCGATTTTTCCGCCGTGCGCAATGTCGGCAAACGGCCACGCGGTTTGCTGGTCACGCTGTTTGTGAACTGGATTATCAAACCGTTCTCGATGGCTTTCCTCGCCTGGCTGTTCTTCCGTTTCGTATTTTCAGCGTGGCTGTCCCACGCAGATGCCGACCAATATATCGCCGGGGCCATTATTCTCGCGGCGGCTCCCTGCACGGCGATGGTATTTATGTGGAGCTATCTCACCGACGGCGACCCGGCGTATACGCTGGTGCAAGTGTCGGTGAATGACCTTGTCATGCTGGTGCTGTTTGCGCCACTCGTGGCCTTTCTGGTGGGCGGCGCGTCATCGCTGCACGTGCCCTATGAAGTACTGCTCTATTCGGTGCTGGCCTTCATCGTGATTCCACTAACGATCGGCCTGTTGCTCCGGCAATGGTTTATCCGCAACCAGGGGCCAGTGTGGTTCGAACAGACTCTCCTTCCGCATTTTGCCCCTGTCACGGTTCTCGCCCTGCTCATAACACTGGTGCTGATCTTTGCGTTTCAGGCCGACAATATCAGCGGCAAAGGGTGGCATGTGGCGTTGATTGCCGTGCCGCTTCTCCTACAAGTGTATTTTAATGCGTCCCTGACCTATGGTCTCATGAAATGGGTGAACGTACCTTACGCCGTCGCCGCACCCGGCGCTCTCATCGGAGCCAGTAACTTCTTTGAACTCGCGGTCGCCACCGCCATCGCACTCTTCGGTGCGGAATCCGGTGCAGCCCTTGTCACTGTGGTCGGGGTGTTGGTGGAAGTACCGGTGATGCTATCAGTCTGCGCGGCCTGTAACCGGACACGGGATTGGTTTCCAGCAGAGGCGGCATGATGAAACACAGGGTGCTTTTTCTCTGTACGGGCAATTCTTGCCGCAGCCAAATGGCAGAAGGCTGGCTGCGCCACTTAGCAGGCGATAGGTTTGAGGCTCTGAGTGCTGGGACCAATCCGGTCGGGGTGAACCCGCAAGCCGTTGAGGTGATGCAGGAAGTGGGAATTGATATTTCTCACCAGCAGTCGAAGCACGTTGCAGAATTTCAGGGACGACGGCTTCACCATGTCATTACGGTGTGTGATCACGCCCAGGAATCCTGCCCAACCGAACCAAGAGGAGACGTCAGGCTACATTGGAGTTTTGATGATCCTGCCCATGCACAGGGTTCCGTTCTTGAACGCGTGCAGATCTTCCGGCGAGTACGCGATGAGATCGGCAAGCAAATCCGGGAATGGTTGCGAGAGACTGACCGATTGCCGGAGCCCAGCTCAACGTCTACGCCGCACGCAACCTGTACACAGGAACGGGAAGCAAAGTCATAGAAGGAGACGGGTGCGTGCTGTGGTTGTCATCAAAAACGACCGAACAATTTACTCTGTCGGAGGATGGTCCAAGAGTTTGTATCCAAGCGTCTTGACCGAAACGATCGCCTCATTGAGGAGCGGCACCTTCACTTTCAACCGACGGATATGGACGTCGACGGTTCGCGTGGTCCCATAGTAGTCATATCCCCACACTTCATTGAGGAGCACCTCGCGCGTCAATACGCGCCCGGGGTGACGCAACAGATATTCCAATAATCCGAACTCTTTTGCCGTGAGCGGCACCTCCGTCCCGGTTACCCTCACTTCGTGTCGTGTCAGATCGATCGTCAACGCCCCATACGTTCCGGAGGTCGGCTTCTGATCGGCATTCCGTTCCAATCGGCGGAAGAGTGATTTGATCCGTGCGACGAGTGTCTTGGGGCTGAAGGGCTTCGTCACATAGTCATCGGCACCCAGTTCGAGCCCAACGATCGTGTCCGCCTCTTCCGCTTTGGCCGTCAGCATGAGGATCGGCAGCATCGCCGTATTGGGAATCGAACGCAGCCGTTTACACACCTCGAGACCATCGAGCTCCGGGAGCATGAGATCCAGGACCACCAGATCGGGTTTGTCTTCTTTGGCTTTCTTGATTGCCTCGACTCCATTCAGTGCCGTGATCGTTCGAAATCCCTCCTTTTCCAAGTAATGTGTGACAAGCTGCGCGATCTCCGGCTCATCTTCAACAACCAGGATTTTCTTACGCGTGCTGTTACCCATTGGATGAGTCTGCGGGTAATGGAAAGAATAGAGAGTCAAACCGACAGCGTGCCATGCAACCTATTCTGTATTCGTGTGAGAAGACCCATGGGAGTCGCTCAGTAAGACGTATCCTCACCGGTATCTACCACGATGGCGATAGTCTCAGCGTTCGGGAACCGCCGGTGGTGATGTATGCCGAATGATCTTGCCTTCCACCAGATAAACCACCAGTTCGGCAATATTCGTGGCATGATCAGCCACTCGTTCGAGCGACTTGGCGATAAAGCTCAAGCGAATGGCACGCGAAATCGTATGCGGATTCTCCACCATGAAGGAAAGGAGTTCTCGAAACAACTGTTCCATGAGATCATCAACCGTGTCATCATCGATGATCACTTTCCTGGCCAGCTTGGCATCTTCCTTGACGAAAGCGTCGATGCTTTCCTTCACCATCACCCGAGCCAGGTTTCCCATCCGTGGGATATCGATGTAGGGCTTGAGCTGCGGTTCCTCGTTCAACTCGATGGCGCGCTCACAGATGCTCTCCGAGAGGTCGCTGATCCGTTCGAGCTCCGTGGACAACTTCATTGCTGTTGTCACGAGCCTCAAATCTCGTGCTGCCGGCTGGTGAAGCGCCAGCAATTGGATGCAGGCCTCATCAATCTCCACATCCATCGCGTTCACCTTGTGGTCTCGCTCGATCACGCGACAGGCCAGGGCCGAATCCCGGTTGACCAGCGCGGTCAGCGCCTTGTCGATCTGGTCTTCGGCTAATCCGGCCATCCGTGCCAGTTTCGTCTTTAGCTCGGCGAGTTCTTCGTCGAAATGTCGTTGAATCATGGCTTCACCCAAATCGTCCGGTGATATAGTCCTCAGTCTGCTTATTCGAGGGATTCGTGAATACCTGCTTGGTAAGACCGAACTCGATCAGCCGTCCGAGATACATGAACGCGGTGCAATCCGACACGCGCGCCGCTTGCTGCATGTTGTGCGTCACGATGACGACGGTCAATTCCTTCTTGAGGGAAAACAACAATTCTTCGATGATCCCGGTGGCGATCGGATCCAGCGCCGAGCAGGGTTCGTCCATCAAAAGCACGTCGGGCTTCACCGCGAGCGCCCGTGCGATGCAAAGCCGTTGCTGCTGCCCTCCGGACAACCCGAGCGCACTCTTATGGAGTCGGTCCTTCACCTCTTCCCAGAGACCTGCCCCGCGAAGGCTGTGTTCCACGATCTCGTCCAACACCGCCCGATTCTTCAAACCTTGCAATCGCGGTCCGTACGCCACATTTTCATGAATCGATTTCGGGAAGGGATTGGATTTTTGAAAGACCATCCCGACACGTTTTCGAAGATCGGTGATGTCGATCATGGGATCGAAGATATCCACGTGATCCATGAGGATCTGCCCGTCATGTCGAGCCCCTTCGATAAGATCATTGAGGCGATTCATGCAGCGGAGCAATGTCGACTTCCCGCACCCGGACGGCCCAATGAACGCCGTCACTTGATGTTCGGGAATATCCATGTTGATTTTAAACAGTGCTTGGACCGGCCCATAATAAAAGTTGAAGTCCTGTACCCGGAGCTTCGGTTTTCCGGAAGCGCCGGGATGAGGCTGTACGGTGGAATCAGGATAGTCCATGCTCTCCATCTCCAATGGGGGAATAGCCGGTGGAAGGGTCATGACACTGGACTTCACCTCATACTGCTGATCCAGCATATTTCCTCCTCATGCGATTTCGCAAGACGATTCCGGTCAAATTCAGCGTCACCACCACAAGAATCAACACCAACGTGGTCACATAGACCATGGGCTTGGCAGCCTCGACGTTCGGCGATTGAAACCCCACGTCATAAATATGAAACCCCAAGTGCATGAACTTCCGGTCCAAATGAAGAAACGGCCAGGTCCAGTCGATCGGCATGGCCGGCGCCAGTTTCACCACACCCGTCAACATCAAGGGAGCGACTTCTCCGGCCGCACGAGCCATGGCCAGAATCAGTCCGGTCAGAATGCCGGGCAGCGCCGTGGGAAGCACGACTTTCCATATCGTTTCCCATTTGGTTGCACCCAATCCGATCGACCCTTCTCGGTACTCCCGCGGCACAGCTGCGAGCCCCTCCTCCGTTGCGACAATCACGACGGGAACAGTTAACAGCGCCAATGTGAGCGAGGCCCAGAGAATGCCCCCTGTGCCGAAGGTCGGAGTCGGCAGCCGGTCGGAAAACCACAGGGAGTCGATCGTCCCGCCGACACCATATACAAAAAACCCCAACCCGAATACACCGAAGACGATCGACGGCACCCCGGCCAGATTATTCACCGCGATGCGCACGATTCGGACGATCGCCCCTTGACGGGCATATTCTCTGAGGTATAACGCTCCGATCACGCCGAATGGGGTCACTATGAGGCTCATGATCAGCACCATCATCACGGTGCCGAAGATGGCCGGAAAAATTCCGCCCTCCGTGTTGGCCTCTCGTGGTTCCGTGGTCAACACCATCCAGACGTTCCCCGCATAGACCCACACCTTCTCCCACGTGGCCAGCGCATTCGGACGCAAGACCCGCACGACTTGACTCAATCCGATGGGTTTTTCTCTGCCATTGGCATCCGCCACGAGCACCGTGTAGAGGCTCTCCGCTTCGCTCCCTTCGGCCTGCCGAAGCAGAGAGGGAAGCGATTGCCACACCGGTTCGCTCCCCTCCGCCACGGACTGATCTTCTTTGCTCAGCATCCGAAGCCGGCCGTAGAAATTCCCCCATTCACGCCGCTCTACCATCACAAGGTCGGCGGGCGTGGCTCGTTCGACGATCTGATTTGTGTCGATCCATCGATAATCGAGCCCGTAGAGATCACGATTGCCTATTTTCATCCTGATTCGCGGGATCCCTTTCGGACTCACTTCCTCACCCGCCAACTGTCCGATCACATGCTTTCCGTCTTTCAGCGTCAATTCGACGAGATCAGCCGGCCAGAAATACCCGAACCCATTCATCAGGATAAGAACTAGAAGTCCTCCGATCATCAGCAGCGACAGAGACAGCCCTGCCCCGCAGCCCCAAATGAAGAACTCCCCGCTTGCCATGAATTGCCTGACCCACTGTTTCATTGAATCACTCGCCCACCGGCATGGCCGGCTCCATCCCCGAGGCCTGCTTTGTTTCGTCTCATCTCGACGCTGGCCTTCTGACCACGACGCCTGTGCCTAGAACTGGCTATACTTCTCCCTAAGTCGCTGTCGAACAAGCTCCGCAACCGTGTTGAGCAAAAAAGTCGCCACGAAGAGGAGCAATCCCGCCAAAAAAAGCGTGCGATAGAGGGTCCCCCCGTGCGGCGCCTCCGGAATCTCCACGGCAATATTCGCGGACAGTGTCCGAAATCCATTGAACAAGCTCCAGTCCATGATGGGCGTGTTTCCCGTCGCCATTAAGACGATCATGGTTTCGCCGACCGCTCGGCCTAGTCCGATCATGAGGGCTGAGAAGATGCCGGGACTGGCTGAGATCAGGACAAGATAGATCAGTGTCTGCCAGCGCGTCGCTCCGAGCGCCAGGGATCCAGCAATGAGATTCTTGGGGACATTGGTCAAGGCCTCTTCCGAGATACTGTAGATAATCGGAATAATGGCGAACCCCATGGCAACACCGACGACAATCGCATTGCGCTGGTCATAGTTCAGGCCCAGGTGGGTCTGAAGCCACGGTTTATAATGGCCATCGAACAAGAAGGAATCCCACCAGGCGTTCATCGCCAAGCATCCGCCGACTACCGCAATGATGACCGGTATCATGAGAAATGCTTCGACGCCGGGCCGGATTCGATGCCGAAGGGACGCGGGCAGCAGCAGAAAGAGGCCGGCGGAAACGGCAACGGCAACGGGGGTCAACAAGACCATGCCGGCCATCGCGGGAAAGTTTCGCTCCAGCACCGGGGCGAACCAGAGTCCGGCCAGGAATCCGAGGACCACCGTCGGGAGCGCCGCCATGATTTCAATGGTCGGCTTGATCTTAGCTCGATAATCCGGATGCATGAACATGGAGGTGTAAATCGCGGCTAATACGGCCAACGGCACGGCGAGGAGCACCGCATAGAACGTGCCCTTCACTGTCCCAAAGATCAGCGGAGTCAAGCTGAACTTGGCTTCGAAGTCATCCGACCCGCTCGAGGACTGCCACACCAACTCCGGCCGCTCATAGCCCTCGTACATCACAGGTGAAAACAGGGTCGCTAGAGTAATTTCCGGATAGGGATTATCAATGTGGTAACGGATCAGCTGATTCGTGTCGGTCAGACTGATCACCCCATCCGCCTTGGGTGAAAAGTACGTATTGCGAAGGGTCCCCTGTCGCGGCGTGAGCGTGAGCAAGGTCTGTGCAGATGTCGAGTGGTGCAGCCGGATTCCGCCGTCAGCATCGGACGTAATAAAGCCCTTATCGCGCTGTGAAATCGTAATATCGGTCACGGCACTCTGATGAGGGCGAAACCGATGGACCGCCGTCATGTGGGTCTGATTCGTTCCTGCATGTTCCCGCACAGGCATCCACACGACCACTTGCCCGGCCGCATCGCCGACGACAAGACTCCGGTCTCCCATTAGATACGCCAACGCGGTAATCGCCTGGTCTGGTCCGGATGCCTGTGTCGTCTCGGCAAGAAGAGGCTTGTCCGCATCCCGAAGATCGAAATGGTAGACCTTGCCGTTCGCCGTGCCGACGGCAAGAAGCTCCGCCCGGCTTGCAAGCGTGAGCGCCGTCACCCTACCGGCGATGTTGGGAGTCAGATCAACCTGCGTAGCCGACGCGGAGGTTGTTCCATCTGGGCGCGAGACGCTGCGGCTGGTAGTCAGCCAGAGATGCTGGTCTTCCAGCAGAGCGGCAACCCGCACCTCGGCATCCGTGCTCTGATAAGCCAGCTTGGTAATCGCCTGTGGAGCCGGTGCCGCAGCTATGGGAGTCCCCACCGTGACCGCTGAAGCGATCGAACGGTCTTGGTCATGAAAGTCCTGCGTAAATTCAATCGTGACGGGGATCATACGCCCGTCCCCCGTGCCTATGGCAAGATTGTGTCCCTTCCCCAAGGCTCGTGCCAATGTGGTGACGGAGCCATCCGGTAGCAAACCTCGTGCAGGCACTTTGGATATAGCAGCCGTGCCTTCCCCTAGAAAGACAAACTCCAAGGAGTCATCCCGCAGCACATAGGCAAGCTCTTGATGCTCGTCAATGCCGATGAGAGCTGAGGTTACCGGATGCTCGATCGGAGAAAGGGCAACGGGTTCGTTCAGCGTTGCCTGGGTCGGAAGGAAGAGCGGGATGACTTCCTTGACGAGAAAGACACACATCCCGAGAATGCAGAGGATAATGCTGACCCCGCCTGTCTTGATGATGACGCGGGTGATTCCATCGGTCAAGGACCTGATTTGGCGTCGAGTAAAAACCCCCTCCCCGAACGCCGAGGCCGACGTGGGCCCCCGGCCTGGGGAGGGTTCTCCTTGAAGCACCGGTGATGGAGTGAGCGGTGGCACGTTCATGAGCTGACCTTCGTCCATCCTTCCAACATCCAGACCGTACACACTTGAAAAAATCCCGCGTGGTCATCATCTTCCGGACGATCACCCCACACACCGAACAATCGACTTCGGAGGGCTACTCGATCTTCGGCAATTCCTTCTCAATCACGCTCTGTGGCAGCGGGAAAAACCCGTCCTTGATGACGATGGCCTGCCCTTCCTTGCTATAAATAAACTTGATGAATTCTTTCACCAGCGGATCAAGCGGCTTATTCGGCGCCTTATTGACGTAGACCAATAAATGCCGCCACAGAGGATAGGATCCGTTCATGGCATTGGTCTGTGTTGGGGCCACAAAGGGCGCCCCATCCTTTTCCGCTAGCGGAAGGACTCGTACGCCTGACGTCAAGTACCCAATGCCGCTATAGCCGATGCCGGCCGGATCTTCCGTAATACCTTGCACCACGGAAGCGGAACCAGGCTGTTCCTTGACTTCATCCTTGTAATCCCCGTTCTTCAGCGCAAACTCCTTGAAAAATCCATAGGTGCCGGATGCCGAGTTGCGGCCATAAATGCTGATGGGCGAGGCTCCCACTTCACTAGTCACTCCTACCTGGCTCCACCGTTCCAGATTCTGCTGCGCGCCGAATCGGCGCGTCTTCGAGAAGATCGCGTCAACCTGAGCCATCGTCAATCCCTGGACTGAATTGTCCTTATTGACATACACAGCCAATGCATCAATAGCCACCGGGAATGCGGTGGGTTTATACCGGAATTTTCTCTCGAAGGAATCGATCTCCGTGCTTTTCATGGCTCGGGACATTGGTCCAAGCTGAGCCGTGCCTTCGATCAAAGCCGGTGGCGCAGTGCTGGATCCCTTACCCTCGATTTGGATCTTGACACTTGGATACTGCTTGCGAAATCCTTCGGCCCAGAGTGTCATCAGATTGTTGAGCGTATCTGAACCGATACTATTGACATTGCCGGTCACCCCGGTGACTTTCACATAGCCTTTTAAAGCAGGATCCAGCACGATTGCGTCATCGGCATAGACCGACGGGATAGCCGAAACAAGGGCTCCAAACAGGATGAAACAGGAGAGTCCAGACCTGGTGGTGGATATTTTCATAGCCAGTCCTTTCATAATCACACACCTCTAGCTTCCGACACTCTAACCCCGTCTTATTGCGATCAGGTTACGAGCGTGTTACATACGTGTTACATGTAAAGCATCGAGACAGAATTCTGCTTTTGCTCGAGGGGCAGGACCTTGCCTGCCCCTCTCATACCTAGAAGTTATATTGCAGCTGGGTCCTGACAATATCGCCTTCGCGAATGTTATAGGGCGCAGTCTGGGTGTCCGTGCGTCTACTCCGCGCATAGGCAATCGTGAACTCTAACGATTTCGCGATTTGCCACTCCATCCCGACTTCCCACTCCCGGACGACATTATATGGTGAATTGGTCCGATGCTTCTTTCCGCCACTGTATTCCTGATACCGCACGTAGGGAATCAGACTGGTCAACCAGGGCTTATTCACGTCCCACTTATACATCCCCTGGACATAGCCGCCCTGGATGTCCCCCTCCACCACGCGTGTTCGGGTCGCGTTCAACTCCGGGCCATTGCCCCAGTTCCACTCTGCTTGGAACCCGATCGGTTGCGGATACAGCACAAAGTGGACACCGACCCGCTCGTCGAGAATGTTCCCATTATTTTCCCGGCCGATAGCAGAACCACCTGTCGTCAATGGAGACGTCGCGCCCACATTGAACGATCCCCGATAGGCATCGACGCCGAACTGAATGATCTGCCCATAGGGTAATTCCATGGGATAGGTGGCATGCAGGACGACATGTTTATTGTCATTCCGCTCCGACACATTAAGGGTTTGGCCGTTGTAAACCCCAACGCCCAAGACACCATAGTCTCCCGATCCCTTGAGGCCCGAGTCGACCAGTTTCTTAAATAGTTTCCTGGTCTCCTTAGGCGTGTAGTAGAGAAACAATCCGAGGTCTCGCTCACCGTTCACCGCGCTATTGAGGGCATCATCTCGGTCGAACGCAAGTCGATTCTGACTGGACTGCAGATTCGCAAACCCAAACGGGACCTTTGATTGCCCGACGCGAACCCGCAATTCTTTTTCCTCAAAGAACAGGAACGGTATAGGCATGAAGACATCGGCATAGGCATCGCGAAGTTGGACAAAGTGATTACTCTGATCGCCAGTTGTGCCAGGGACAGATCCCGCGAATTCCGGCTGGATATAGAAGGAGAGCCAATCCGTGATATCACCTGAAAAAACAAGGCGGACCCGGCGGAAGGCAAAGCCGGTGTTATCCCGAATGGTGTTATCGTACTCGCTCCGTATTGATTTATCTCCTGGCAGGTATGTATAGCGGGCTTGTACGTACCCACGTATGCTGATCTTGTCGAACCATTTCTTGATCGCGGCCTTCTCGGCGATAATCGCATCGTCTCGTTCATGCTCAGCTTTCAGCTTGAGCCATTCTTCCTTCGTAATCTGGCCCTTCTCATACAGGAGATCTTCAACATTGGCCTGGGCTATAGTGGCCGTGAAGATCACTCCGAAACTAATCGCGCACAAGACGCTTACCAACCCCCATTTCTTCATTCAGCTACCTCCTCCATTAGTCGTGTATGGAACCGAGAGAGGATATAGTTGATGAACGTTAAGTTGATGCTACGGTGTTGTTACACCCTTGTTAAATTCGCTACGATCTAAGCCACCATGGCACCAGATTCCCCGAACGCGCAGGATCAGAACCAAACTGAACCACCCTTGTGGTCCATCGGCATCGTCATGATGATCATTCTGCTCGCACCGCTTATCCTGTACTCGTTTGCTCCGGCCGGTCCTATTCGTGAAGGCGACACCGTCTTTTCGGACGGCCAACAGCGCGCGACGTTCGCCACACCGACTGCGTCTCCGTCTCTTCAGCCTGACGAGACTTGTCTGCTTGATCCCAACAGTCCATTGATCGTGATCGAGAATTCAGGGGGTGAGCCGGATGGTGTGATCAAAGCAGAGGTGCAGGGGAGCCCGTCAGTCGAGTGGCCGTTTTGTCCGGTACATGCTGAAGTACGGCTCAGCCTGCATCAGGTCTTTCAAAAGCCGGCCGCGCTGGGAACGGTGCGGGACACGCTGGTGCGCTGGTTTGGCAGGTAGAAACTGTCAGACTGCGAGTTAGGTCTTAAGCCGCGCGGCAAACTGCTTGCGAAACTTTGCCACTTTTGGCCCAACCACAAATTGACAGTACCCCTGGGAAGGATTTCGAGCAAAATATTCCTGATGATAGGCTTCTGCTTCATACCATCGTGTCGCCGCGATAACCTGGGTCACGATAGGAGCTTCGTACAGCCTTTCATCTGTTACGGTTTTGATGACCTGTTCGGCCGTCTGGTGCTGAGCCGGACTCCCATAGAAAATCGCCGAACGATATTGCGTGCCGATATCGTTGCCCTGTCGATTGAGCTGGGTCGGATCGTGAACCACAAAAAATATTTTGAGCAGTTCTTGGTACGAGATCACTGCCGGATCGAACGTGATGCGCACGGCTTCGGCATGGCCGGTCCGCCCCCCACACACCGCTTCATAGGTCGGATTGTCCACCGCCCCACCGATGTACCCGGATTCAACCGCTTCCACGCCCTGCACCTGGTCATAGACGGCTTCAAGACACCAAAAACATCCCCCGGCAAGGATGGCGACATCCCGCCCTGGTAAGCTCGCTTGTGGTTTATCGCCCATGGTGTGATTGAGTTGCGTGACGTGCAGGATTCTTTGAGCAGATGGAGAACGGCTAATCCTCTTCCTCTTCCTCGATGTCTTCGATTCCTTCGTAGCTCATTTCCGGAAACGAAACCGATGCCTTTTCACAGGCCGTCTCAACCATTTCCTCAGCGTCTTCTGCTGAATCAGCATCGACCACAAACTTCACCGTGATTGCATACCGCTGTTCCACTCTCAACTCCTTTCTCCTAGAACCTGCCAGCATCCCGCGATCAACACGCCACCTGACTTCGTACTTTCTGACAGTTGTGGTGGTCATGTCAACCGTTTTGGAATGGTGAAGAAATCGACAGCGTGCGGGAGTAGACCTAGCTCGCAACTCTTCTGCTGCAATCGCCAATCTGCTGTTACGACAAGCCTGCGGCCAGCGGGATCGCCGCTCAGCCGTTCGACCTCCTGCACGAGTGCGCCTTTGGCCCTCCGGCTCCGTGCGCCGGTCCTTCGATCTTGCTCAGGACAGTGAGTCTATCGAACCGACATGAATGAGGCGGGCTAGGAGGAGCATGCCTAGGGTGGGGAAGACGGCGTTACTCGTCCTGTTGTAGATCCGCGAGAACCGATGTTAGTTTGACCAGTTCGTCTGGAGCCATTCGCCCAAACGCGAGCCCGAAGCTGTTCGTACCAATCCACCGCACGGTCGCTTCATCAATCCGTAACGGCCAATCAAGACCTGGGATGTGGATACGGCATTCAAGTTTTGTGCCTTGCTCCACCTTGATCTCACTTTCAATCTTACAGCCCCCGGCGGAAATATCAATCGTTCGTCCCTGCCCTTCCTGTTTGTTCCCTGAGAAGGTGCTCCGGAATTGGGCGGTGAACCGCGGTTGAATTCGACGCTCGTCCTTCCCCGATTGTCCCTGCGTCGATTGCACCTTGTCCGACTGAAACAATGAACGAATATTTTTCACCGCTGACGACTCCCCATCGAGCCGCATGACAAGCAGGATCACGGCGTAACCGGACAGTCACCCCGCGAAATGGCTTCTTACTTCGTCGACAGCAACATGTGGCCGCGTCGATTTTGCTGGTAGCAGGATTCGTTTCGCTCGCCGCAGAACGGCCGTTCTTTCCCGTACGACACTATCGCGAGTTGGTTGGGATTGATCCCCGCCTCCTTCAGGTAGTTGCGGGCCGCTTTCGCACGCTTATCCCCGAGCACCATATTGTAGTCGCTGGTCCCCCGTTCATCACAATGCCCTTCGATCTTGAGTACGGCTCCGGGATGCTCCTTGAGGTAAGCCGCATCGTGATTGAGCGCCTCCATGCCGGCATCAGATAATGCCCACTGGTCATAGCCGAAAAATACATCCTGCAATCCGGCCTCGACGGCAGCTTGCTCCTCTCTCGTGAGCTCCGCTTGCTGCCGCACAGTGACACTTGCGGGATTCAGACTCGTGGGCTGTCCGCCCAGACCACCCGGAACAAGTCGCTCCTCGTTCGGATTGCGTGAAAACCCTTTGAGTTCCCCGTTCGAGCCACCACCCGAAATGCTTGGAGCCTTTGAACTGGTACTGCCGGATCCCCCTTCGCTCTCGGACTGCACCCATTTCTTGCTACACCCCTGGTCTGACAAGAAAAGAAATCCCACGGCCACCACCACTCCTAACTTCGCCGTTACTCTAGTCATAGCCTTTCTCCTCTTATGGCCTCCTAGGCTCATAATTCAGCCCCCTCATGGATTTGCAGACGGTTGACGTAGGAGCGAGATCTCACGATACGTCCTTGCTTCGCCGCAACCGGCGGTAGCATTGTCACTGCCAAAGTGATGCAGTAGCGGAAGTTTAGCCGATAAATAGCAGGATGCCTAACAATTTTTCATATCCATCCGGATGCCCGGATAGGTAGGGAATGATCTCTCTATTACGGAGCGGAGATTGAGCAGGATGGGGGCAAGAGAAGTATCGATGAGCGAGGCGCAGACAGATCAGTCGCCGCAATCAGTTATACTGGCAAACTGCCATTCCACTCAGCGATGGCCATTGCGGTCAGCCCAGCGTACAGGTCGCAACACGGCTCCCATACCGGCGATCGCACAGATAAACAATAGCATGGCCAGAGCAACTACCAGGAAAAATGCGGCCCTCATGTCGTGCAAAACAGGGATCATCTTACGTCCCTCCTCTTGCTCGATGTATCAACTACGCCATCCGCAGGCACAGACCCACGGACTCATCGGATCGGCTTTCTGAAGGGGCCTTCCGCAACAGGGACATTGTCGAGTCCATACCCGCCTGACATGCCGACCGAAAACCGCCGTTGCGCGTGTTTCCTGACTGCTATATCGGCAAAACCAGCTCACAGGATAACCCTATCTCTCGGTAAGTGTAGATTACGCTCAGCAAGTGGTCCAGACCGCCTCCAGTGGGGACTGACACCGACATATCCACAACCTGTTGTAAATATCCTCAGACAGCAAAAGCGTCTGATGCACCGCCGGAAGTTCCTCCTGACAACCGATTCCCTGAATGACACAACCGGCAACATCAATCCGCTGAAACGAGCACCTAATCTGACGTTACACAGGCAGACAAGAGAAAATCAAGGCAGGATTTCCGGCCTCAACCACTTCACTGCTACCAAACTCGAACCACAGGTGATCCGATATGCCCTTACGCTGTAACAAGATCCCGATCGAGATCTTGTGGTGATCTCGCCGCCATGGCAGGAGCAAAGAGGTTTGTAGGTCCTACAGGCCTCCAGACTCCATTTCACCGCTAATGCAGCAATTCATACTGCACGGCACGAAGCAGCGTAGGAAGATCCAGCGGTTTCGCAAAAGTCTGCCGTGCCCCAAGAAGCCTAGCCGTCTGCAGCTCGTCTACTGCGTGTCCACTCATAGCAATGACCTTCACGTTCAGGAATGCGCGGGTCAGCTCCAAGATCAGATCCAGACCATTCATTTCCGGCATCTCCAAGTCCGTAATAACCAGATCCATCGGCTGCGCACGGAACTGCTCAAGCCCCTCCCGGCCATTGGCGGCCTCATAGGTTTGATACCCTGCATCCTCAAGGACCTGTGCCAGCAGCACCCGTACGGACGCGTCATCCTCAATGACCAGAATCGTAGGAGGTCTCATCAGGGTATCCCTTTCGTACTCCAGACAGCATTTATCCCGTACACCGGTTTTCTTAGGCGGCCAACGGTTCGACATCTGCTGAGTCCCAGTCCAGGTCGAGCGCCTCGTGGACCGGCATCACCTCCAGTATCCGTTTGGCGGACAATTCACGGTGGTGCTGAATGACGGCATCATCCCGATGACCACAATTGACACAGCGGGTACTCACGCTCCACATTTCGCCATAGGCCCCTTCCATGTCGATCATGCGCTCTTCCAACATCAACCCCTGGCAACGTGTGCAATTCATCGTCACTCCCTCCTGTTTGGTAATCACATCGTGACTAAGAGAACTGTACCAGGGAGGAAGATTCCAACCAGATCTGAAGGAGTTACGTCGAAAGGGGGGGATAGGGCAGACCCTACCTGAGCGGATCCAGGGGCACCGTCTGAGGCACCCTAATTTATGAGGTTTTACGGGCAACCTCTTGTAATGAAGATTCGATCGCTCGGTCTATGAACAGAGGAAGGCCTGGGATGACTTCAGCTGCTCGTTCTTGGGCAAATTCTGGCGGTGATTGACGATCAGTGGAGGGAATTGATGGGACTACCACGCAATGCTGGGAGAGGGTCGGATCGCTCCCCCCACGCAAGCGGGGAGAGATCTAGGTTATGGAAATACAATTCACACGTTGAAACAAATGATGGTGCGCCCGGCAGGAATTGAACCTGCGACCTACGGGTTCGAAGCCCGGCGCTCTATCCAACTGAGCTACGGGCGCAACCAGTTTCAACATGAATCACGTTCCGGCAAGACTTGTCAAGGTTGAGAGACGCGAGCACGAGCACTAGAGCCGGGACAGAATCTCATCGGCCACTTGTGAGACGGACTTTCCCTCCGTCTCAATCACATGATCAGCTGCTGCTTGATACTTCGGTGTACGCT
The DNA here is from genome assembly GCA_900696515.1 of uncultured Nitrosospira sp. Taxonomy (GTDB): domain Bacteria; phylum Nitrospirota; class Nitrospiria; order Nitrospirales; family Nitrospiraceae; genus Nitrospira_D. The sequence continues at coordinate 73,087 of CAADGK010000016.1, forward strand.
CCCGCAATACATCCTGAATTTCATCAATAAAGGATTTACTGCCGGTGAGAGACGGTCGTTGCGTGTCGGACCCAATTCGCTTGGCAATGGTCGCCACTGATGCCGTCAGCCAGAATACCTTCCCCATGCGTTTGAGCACGTCGACATTCTGTGGTCGAAGAACGGCGCCTCCGCCGGTATCAAGCACCAATCCGTCCTTACCGGCCAGCTCCTGGCACGTCCTGGTTTCGAGATCGCGAAAGTACTCCCAGCCATGTTGTTCAACGATCTGAGGAATGGGTTGCCCCGCCGACTTTACAATCTCAGCATCGGTAGAGAACAATTCGCAACCGAGACGAGCTGCTACAACCTTTCCGACCGTGCTCTTCCCCGTGCCACGATAGCCGATCAGCACCACGTTCATCGGAAATGCGCCTCCAAGACCGCCCGCATCACTGCAACCGGAGCTGGTTGATTGGTCCAGAGTTCAAACTGGGTAACGGCCTGGTTGAGAAACATCTCTAGCCCTGGAATCGTCTTGCACCCCACCCGTTTGGCATCTTTCAGCAACTGCGTTTCCCGCGGATTGTACACAATGTCCATGACGGCCAATCCCTCGTGCAGAAGCGATGCAGGAACACAGGTCGTCTCAACCTTGGGAGACATGCCGACCGGAGTGCAGTGGATCAAGACATGTGCGCCAGGAAGAACTTGCCGAAGCTTGGGTTCGTCCAGATTCGAATCCTCCACTGCTAGCGGTGCCACAGAACGAATGTCCTGGGCTAACGCCGTCCGTTCACTCGCCTCAATCCCCAGCAATGTCAATTTATCTGCGCCGGACTCCGCCGCCAATGCGAAAGCGATTGCTCGTGCCGCCCCTCCTGAGCCAAGCACCACAATGTGTCGGCCCCTCAGCTCGATTCCGCCTTCACGCAGTGCCCGCAATGCACCAGTTGCATCGGTGTTATACCCGGTCAGCTCACCCTTATCAGCCACGACGGTATTGATCGCGCCAATCCGTCTGGCAGTCGGCTCCACATGATCAAGGAGCTGCATCGCCGCCACCTTGTGAGGGATCGTCACGCTCGCTCCGCGAAAGTTGCCCAGCGCGCGAAGCCCTCTCACGGCATCGCCGATGGCGTCCACCTGCCACGCGAGATAGACGAAGTTGAGCCCCAACGTTCTGAACGCCGCATTGTGAATAGCCGGCGACAGCGAGTGGCCGACTGGGTTGCCGATGACCCCGCAAAATTTGGTATTGGCGTCAATATTCACTGTTCACCGTTCTGAGTCCTGAAACAGTCGACAGCATTCTCCTTGCGCCGCCCGGAGCCCAGCCATTGACCGCCTTTGTCAACAGCCTGCTCGTTACCCTTTATAGACCGTCATGCCTCCATCGATCGGGAACGTCGACCCTGTCACCCAGGTGGCTTCGTCCGAGGCCAGATACAAGACGAGGCTGGCCACTTCGTCAGGAGTCCCGGGCCGGCGAATAGCGTACTGTGCCAGCAATGCCTGAAGCATGTCCGGATTCGCCATGAGCGGTGCCGCCATCGGAGTATCGACTAAGGCGGGATTGACCACATTACAGCGGATTCCGTCTTGGGCATAGTCGACAGCCATGGCCCGTGTAAGCGCATCGAGTCCGCCTTTGGAGGCCGTATACGCCGATAACCCGGGGATACCGACCAAGCTGGCCACCGAGGAAATATTGATGATCGAACCTCGTCCTTGCCTCTGCATATGAGGAAGGACGGCCCGCGTCATGCGAAAGACGCCGGTCAGATTGATGTCCAGCACCTTTGTCCAGGTCGCATCGTCAATTTCGTGGAGACGTTTCCCGAATTCCCCGATTCCCGCGTTGTTAACCAGTATATCGATTCGCCCAAAGCTATCCAGGGTTCGTTTGACCACATCCTGCACATGCATCTCATCCGTTACTGAGCCGGCGACTCCGAGTACCTTGCCCTTGTTCAACCGGATCACGCTGGCGACACGATCCAATTCCGGTTGTCGACGCCCGGTAATGATGATTGATGCTCCCTCGTCGGCAAACCGTTTTGCGATGGCCTCACCGATCCCGGCGTTTCCCCCGGTTACGACAGCTACCTTGCCCTCTAACCTATTCATCTTTCTGGCTCCTCTTCCGCTTCTCCAGATACAGTCTCGGGCTCCTCGACGGGGGACTCGAATTTGTTCGGTGCTGGATTCAACAGCCCAGGCTCCACCTTGCGCGCTACGGTAATGAACCCCGAATGGGCCACCATTCGATGATCCGGCCTTACACTCCGGCCTTGTATCGACCAGGTCCGCAGCAATGTCTCAAAAGTTTCGATCATCCCGAACACGGTCGCCCGTTCGAGCGCTTCGACGGTTTGCATCACTTGTGGGATCGTCGGGACAAAACTCACATAGATGCCGCCGGATCGAAGGGCGTTGACGGCATGCGGAATCACCTGCCACGGCTCCGGAAGGTCAAGCACCACCCGATCAAACGGCACCTGATCCTCCAGTAAGTCGATGCTTTCATAAGCGCTTTTTCTGAAACAGCGCAAGTTGGCAGGATTCATCACGCGAGTAATATTGGCCTGCGCCGTCTGCGAAAAGTCCTCCCGAACGTCGTAGGTCACGACCAAGCCGCTTGGACCCACTGCGCGTAAGAGCGCCATGGTCATGGCTCCTGAACCAGTTCCTGCCTCGAACACTCGCGCCCCGGGATAGACATCCGCCCACATCGGGATGATGGCCAGATCTTTGGGATAGAGGACTTGCGCCCCTCTCGGCATCTTGAGCACATAGTCGCCGAAAGTTGGCTTGAGCGCCACCATCTTCTTCCCGCCGGAGAGCGTCACAATGGACCCGTCTGGACGACCGATGAGCGCGTCATGGGCGATCTTCTGCCCACTGAATTGATAGGTTTCTCCCGCCTTCAGTGTGAGGCCATACTGACGCTTTTTTTGATCGACGAGATGGATACGGTCGCCGTTGGCAAGCTGAGACATGGCGCGCATTCTAGGTGGTTCCTTCTTCGGTTTGCAACCGATGCCAGTTCCTTGACAGGGTCATGAGGGGCTCGTAAGATCTTCATTATCCTTGATACCTCCTACCATGCTGCTTCAGTGTCGGCACAGGAGTTGTTCGCGTCGGCCTAGCCTCACAGCCGTGATGGTGGGCCTCGGAATTGCTTGCTGTCTGATGCTCTCCCTAGGTCCCGCTCATGGCGCGGAGATCGTGGTGGCAACCTATGAAGGGGTTATTAACCCCGTCGCAGCGGAATACCTGCACGATGCCCTCGCATTCGCCCAATCGTCCGGGGCTCATGCCCTTATTTTAAAACTGGATACTCCCGGAGGCTTAGACACCTCCATGCGGCTGATGATTAAAGATATGACCGCCTCCACGACTCCCGTCATCGTCTATGTGGCTCCTTCGGGAGGCCGTGCCGCCTCGGCCGGCGTCTTTCTCACGATGGCAGCCCATGTAGCCGCGATGGCGCCCGGCACCAACATCGGCGCCGCTCATCCCGTCGCCATGGGCGGCGGGGAGATGGACGGTACGATGAAGGAAAAGGTTGAGAACGACGCCGTGGCCTATATCAAAAGCCTCGCGGACCAGCACGGACGCAATGTCTCATGGGCCGAAGAGGCGGTTCGCAAAAGCGTGTCCGTCACAGAACAGGAAGCCATCAAGCTTAAGATCATCGACATCGTGGCTGAGAACATGCCTGCGCTGGTGAGACAATTGAACTGCAGAAAGGTCAGTCTTCCCAACGGCTCGATCACGCTTGCCACCGACGCCGCCACGCTCCATGACTTTCCCATGGGAACGCGCCTCGAATGGCTCAAAATCTTGAGTGACCCGAACATCGCCTATCTGCTGATGTCGATCGGGACGATCGGAATCATGGCCGAACTCTACAGTCCCGGAGCAATCTTGCCGGGAATCATCGGCGCCATCAGTTTGATTCTGGCTTTCTATTCGCTCCAGTCGCTTCCCGTGAACTATGCCGGGGCACTCCTGATCATCCTTGGTGCGGTGTTCCTGTTGCTTGAGGTCTCCGTCGTCAGTTATGGACTGCTGGCACTGGGCGGCGTGGCCGCAATGACTCTGGGTGGTCTCTTGCTTATCAAAAGCGATGCGCCCTATCTCCAAGTGTCATTGTCATTCTTATTGCCGACGGTCCTGACCGCCGGCGGCGTGATCGGAGCGATGGCATGGATGGCCGTCAAGAGCGGTCGGAGCAAACCGGTCACCGGAGCTGAGGGAATGATTGGTTCGATCGGAATCGCTAAGACAGACTTGAACCCACGCGGCCAGATCACGGTCCATGGGGAAATTTGGGACGCGATCAGTCAACATCCGATTCGACAAGGGGAGACTGCGGAGGTGGTGTCGGTGGAAGGATTGACCGTGATCGTAACCCCGCCGCATCAATGACCCGCCCCAAGACAAGGAGCTGTTATGTCATTACTGATCCCGTTTGTCTTACTCGGCCTCCTGCTCTATGCCAGCTTTAAACGCGTCATGGAGTATGAACGGCTCGTGGTGTTTGTTCTCGGCAAGTTCCACACAGTCAAAGGCCCGGGAATCCGATTGGTGATCCCGGGGTTGCAGCAGATGGTGCGGGTCAATCTCCAAACCGTCACCATGGAAGTCCCCTCGCAGGATGTGATCACGCGAGACAACATCTCAGTGAAGGTGAATGCCGTCATTTTTCTCAGAGTCGTGGACCCGCAACGCGCCGTCCTGGCCGTTCAGGACTACCTGTACTCCACCTCTCAGGTCGCGCAAACCACTTTGCGCAGCGTGCTGGGGCAGAGCCAATTTGATGACTTACTGTCGAAGCGTGACGACATCAACGCCGAGCTGCAGCGAATCATCGATCAGCAGACCGAACCATGGGGCGTGAAGGTCGCGGCGGTTGAAGTAAAGAATGTCGATATTCCGCAAGACATGCAACGGGCCATCGCCCGGCAGGCCGAGGCCGAGCGAGAACGTCGTGCCAAAATCATCCATGCGGAAGGAGAGTTTCAAGCCGCACAGAAACTGGCTGAGGCGGCCAATGTCATCGGACAGAATCCAGCCGCTCTTCAACTCCGTTATCTCCAAACGCTGGTGGAAATCGCCGCCGAGAAGAATTCCACGACGATCTTTCCCATTCCCATCGACACTCTCGCCCCTTTCATTAAGGGTCTCTTATCGAAGTAATGTGGCGTTTCGGTCGAGAACTGATGCAAATTCCACATAGATGCCGCATTCATACGACAGTGATCTCTGATTCTTCTCATTAACCCACGTTAATCTTTTCGATATATCGAGCTGATCCCCGCATTCATCTCTCATCTTCCTGCCAGCATCTCTTTTGCTTCCTTGAATCCCTGCGTGTGGACTGATCTGCATGAATCTTTTCGGCTGAACTGGGCTCCAACACGTATTAGGAAGAGGGCATTCAACCTCACAGGAAGGGTGGCGCCATGAAAGAAGAATTGCGAGTCGAAGAAGAGATAGACGTGCAACAGAAGTTCGCCTCCGATGTCGATGCCGATGACGCCAGAGCAAGCGGAATGCTACGCCGAATTGGTCGCAGCGAAGGATCCAGCTCAAAGGGCAAATCCAGACCGGCCATGCGAGCCAATCAAACGGCCAGTCCATTTCTCCTCGAATCGTTATACTTCCGTTCATTCGGTGAGCGGGGACTCCTGTCGCGCGAAGAAGAAATCCTGATCGCCAAGCAGGTGGACCAAGGAACCAGGCGCATTCGAGTTGCGTTGCGTCACGCCATCCGAATCTTGCTCAAGACTCGGCGGCTTCCTGCTTGTCACGACAGTGCGAAAGTGCTCCAACCGATTCGACGATTGAGCGGCCTTTCCGCCACCGCGTTGGACAAAGCGGAGGAGGCCTTGACCACCGTTCTTCATCCTTCCGCTCCGAATCTTCACCCCCCGGTTTCCCTTGCGAAACCACTGGAGGCAGTGCTCAGCGAGATACGCGCTGCGCGAGTGATTTTGGAACAAGGCAAGGACGAACTTGTGCGCTGTAATCTTCGGTTGGTCGTCGATGTCGCCAAACATTACACGGGGCGAGGGTTGGGCCTGCTGGATCTTGTGCAAGAGGGCAATATCGGATTGATGAAGGCAGCGGAACGGTATCAATACCGAAAAGGGTTCAAATTCAGCACCTACGCGACCTGGTGGATTCGTCAAGGCATTACTCGGTCCCTTGCAGACCAGTCTCGAACGATCCGTGTTCCGGTTCATCAAACCGAAGCCTCGCACCGCATTCTTCGGGTGATGCGAAGGCTCTGCCAGCAATTGGGGCGTCCGGCCCGCTTGGAAGAAGTTGCACAGACGCTGCGCATGCGCCCTGAACGACTCCGGGAAACGGTACAGGCCTTCCAGGAGCCGGTGGCCTTGGAGACGCCGATCGGTGATGGGGATACCCAGGTTGGCGACGTGATTCCTGATCACCACGCGGTCCCACCGGATGCCAATGTCCACCGGAGTGAACTGACGGAGCAGCTCGATCGTATCTTAGGCACACTCACCCCTCGTGAACAGATGGTGATTAGGTTACGATTCGGCATCGGGTATGATGAAGCCAGTACCTTGGAGCAGGTGGGGCAAAACCTGTCCGTCACACGAGAACGCATCCGTCAGATTGAAGCAAAGGCCTTGAAGAAACTGAAGACCCCCGCGATTAAGGAACTGTTCGCTGCGATCAGATAGACGTGTGAGCATGCAAGGGGTCCGGACGGAATACTGAGTAGTTTGATTCGCACCGCACCCTGCCTTCCCTCCGCATGGGGAGTTATGACAGAATAACTCCACCGTGCGGAGGTCTGGCACTCTCGCTTCTCCCCCTGCTGCCCGGTATTGACATTTCGGTGACGCTGACTGTTTGTCGAGAAGGTCCTCATCCTGAAGGTCCGCCATCCTTATGCCCCACACCACTCCCGAGATGACCCCGCAGATGAGCGGTCACCGGATGCAGGGAAGTGCCGTTCGTCTTTTTTCAGCACCAGTCCCGTATCTTGCCGGGTGGGACTTACAATGTCGGTTGCATGAGGAACGTCTCATCGGTCTGCAGCCGGACACGATTCTCATTCTTGAACACCAGCCCGTCTATACACTGGGACGACGAACCCGACTATCTGATTGGGGTGGAAATGAAGTCGCGTTGTGTCAAACCGGCGCTGAGCTGCACCGAGTGAATCGTGGTGGCTCCGTGACGTATCACGGTCCCGGACAAGTTGTGGCGTACCCGATTCTCAAGGTTGATCGCCATGCTACCGGGCCGAGACAACTTGTCCGGCTGCTCGAAGACGTTGTGATTCGACTACTCGGTTCGTGGAGCATCACCGGCAGTCGTGTCGAGGGCAAACCAGGTGTGTGGGTAATGACCCCGGAGCCCAGAAAAATCGCCTTCATCGGGATACGTATCGAACGTGGGGTCACCTTGCATGGCCTGGCCATCAACGTTGATCTCGATCTCAATCCATTTCACCGGATCCATCCCTGTGGAATGACCGACTGCCTGGTCACATCGATGGCAGCGCTCAGTCAAGGGCCGGTTTCCGTTGATGCCGTCAAGCAGGTACTGGCTCAAACCTTCACAGAGGTGTTTTCGCTTTCTGAAACCAGTACGAAATGATAAACCGGTCTACAAGCGTGGATGGATCGCCCTCAAGGAGGCCTATGCAAGAGCTTGATACCGCAACCTTTCGTTTAGCCGTGGCCCAGTTCGATCAGGCAGCGGAAGCCATGGGGCTTGATACCAACCTCCGTGAGCGACTGAAACTCCCCCAACGCTCCCTCGTGGTCAGTCTTCCAGTGCGAATGGACGACGGACGTGTTGAGGTCTTTACCGGTTACCGTGTTCAACATGATTCCTCCCGAGGGCCTTCAAAAGGGGGCGTGCGGTACCATCCCGATGTACGTCTCGGCGAAGTCGCGGCCCTTGCCATGTGGATGACATGGAAATGCGCGCTCGCCGGTCTTCCTTATGGTGGAGCAAAAGGTGGGGTGCAGGTGGCCCCCAAGAGCCTTTCCTCGGGTGAGCTTCAGCGGTTGACCAGGCGGTATGCCGCAGAAATTTTTCCGCTGATTGGTCCGGATAAGGACGTTCCGGCCCCTGATGTGGGCACCGATGCGCAGATTATGGCCTGGATGATGGATACGTATAGCCAGCAGGTCGGCTATGCGGTTCCAGGAGTCGTCACCGGCAAACCGCTGTCTATTGGAGGGAGTCTTGGCCGTGAGGAAGCCACCGGCAGAGGTGTGGTGTATGTCACATTGGAGGCCTTGCGTCATCTCACTCTGCCGATTGAGGCCTCGACCGTGGTCGTGCAAGGATTCGGCAATGTCGGTTCCCACACCGCCCGCATCATGCAGCAACAGGGCGCGCGTGTCATCGCGGTCAGCGACGTCTCCGGTGGAATCTACAATCCAAAAGGTTTGAATATCGAGCAGCTGATGCGGCGCGACCCCTCTCAACCCCTACATCAAACCAAGCTTGGAGATGCCATCTCAAACGAGGAATTGCTGCAACTCGATTGTACTGTGTTGGTCCCTGCCGCCTTGTCGGAACAAATCACCGGGAAGAATGCCCATCGCCTGAACTGCCGCATCCTTTCCGAAGGGGCAAACGGTCCGACGACGCTGGAGGCCGATCGCATCCTGGCCGAGAAGGGTGTCTTTGTGATCCCGGATATTCTTGCCAATTCTGGCGGCGTCATCGTTTCCTATTTTGAATGGGTACAGGATCTTCAGCGGTTTTTCTGGAGTGCCGCCGACATCCAGAGTCGCCTGCAAGACATCATTACCTCCGCCTTCCACCGGACCCTTCGCTTCTCCACCGAACGTCGTGTTTCTATGAGAATGGCGGCGCTCATGAGCGGGATTGATCAGGTTGCCCAGGCACATCTCCAGCGTGGACTCTACCCCTAGCCAATCATGGATTGCAGGCGTACCGTTTCGCCTGCTGACTTGAGGCTTGCTCCTTGGCCGTCCCCTACGTTAGGGTGCGAGCGTTCGGCAACCCAGCCCACTTAGGAGCCGTTCGTGGATCGAAACACCATCGCCGCAGCCTGGGAATACCATCGCGCTGATGACTGGCCGCAGTTTTCAAGCCCGCATCAAGGTCCCTTGATGACCATCGACACCGTGATCGGTGGTTGTGTCGTGTACTATCTCGACAGCTCCGATGGGCTGGACGATCAGCGACTTGCCATTCTGAAGGACTGTTTGAACGACCTGGAAGACTTGACCAGCGAGCTTGAGGCCGACTGCCAGCCATACTTTCTCCGACTTCACCGCCTCGGAAATCTGTTGCTGGATACAAGACCCTCGTCTTGAGTCTCAGGCGTTGTAGGAGCGGAACAATCCAGCGGGCTTTCTTGCAGGGATGGCTGACGATTCGTTACAATTTATTCAGGACGGTTCATCGTCGAATGCTTGACGCAACATAACTCCCCTGGCTCTCCAAGAAGAAAGTATCGACACCATGCACAGGACTCCGCAATACTTGGCACACATCGTCTTCATTGGCCTTTTCTCGATCTCCACTTTTGCTCTGGCCGAACCCTATGAACTAAGCGAACATGACGTCACGGAGCCAACGGCCATTTCCAGCAGCACAGTGTCTCTCTTTGGCGTCAAACTCGGTGATCCAGAGGGTAACGCCGTCGAGACCCTTGAGGCGCTGGTGAGCCGAAAGGCCCTTGGCATTAAAGTCGAACAGGAGGCCGCTTTCGTCTTCCTGATTGACCAGCGAAAACCGACTGGTCCGATGGCCGGAGTCCGGATTCAGGACGGCAAGGTCGATCTGCTGTTCATCAATAACCGGTTTGCGCATCGGACACGAGGAATCTTTCGCAATGTCCTCAATAGCGACAGTCCTGATGACATCAGAAAGCTACTGGGCAAGGAAGAATACGGTGATGAGAACGTGATGGGGGCCATCATGGCCTATGACAGACAAGGGTTTCAGGTGAACTATCTGGGGAAGGATATCAATATTGAATTTGCCCCCCCGCGCTCGCCCCAACCATGACGCTCAGCATTCTCCGCAGAGAGTGCTTCTCTCAACATTCTTACGATGATTGATGCCTACTGGATCGGATGCGTGAGGCGAAACCCGTAATCGATCAGGCTCTTTGCCGTTGTCCATCGACGATTCGAATTCAAAATAACAAGTAACAAGTCACTGCCGTTTTGCGACACCTTGGCGATCAGGCACCGGCCTGCCTTGGACGTAAAGCCGGTTTTCACGCCTTCGACGCCGGGAATTCGGCCGAGCAGCCGATTCGTATTGTGCAAGACATAGGCGCGATAGCCGCTCACCGGGGTAATGATCTCCCGTTCTGCCTTCACCAAATTGCGGAACGTCGCATTTTGCATGGCCACTTCACTGAGCTTCGCCAAATCTTCCGCTGTTGAGTAGTGATCGGGATTATCAAACCCACAGCCGTTACTAAAATGTGTATCCGACAATCCAAGTGCGGCCGCCTTGGCATTCATGAGCGAAACAAACTGTCCTTCGTCCCCCCCGACATGCTCGACAGCCGCTAGACAGGCGTCATTCGCCGATACCATCATCATGGCCTTCAGCAGATCACCCAGGCGGAATACTTCACCGACTTTGATCCGCAAGTGCGTCTTCGGCGCCCGCGCGGCATTTTTGCTCACGGTTGCCAGCTCGTCGAGCCGGGCTTTCTCGAGGATCACCAACGCCGACATGATCTTGGTCAAACTGGCGGGCGAGAGACGCTTCTCCGTATCATGTTCAAAGAGTATCCGTCCTGACCGTAACTCTTTCAGAAGAATGCTATGGGCCGGGATACGCTTCCAGTGAAGCGCATGAGGCGCGTAGTTGATGGAGCGAACGGCATCCTGAGCATGATGCTCAGTTCTCGCCGAGGCCGGCGGAGGGGCGAGGACATTCCAGATGAACAAGACACCGAACAGGAACATGAGCCAAGGCAGATCTCCCTTGCCCTTTCCCAGACGATGAGGAGGCCGGATATGATCCGCTCGTGCCAAATGCCACCGCCCCTCTAAAACATGAATGATTCTCGAACCTTAGCACCTTTTCTCCCGCTATCAATGACTTTGTGAAAGAATCGAAGCAGATCAGCGAGATCGATCCAGAATCCGCAGTTGAGGCATCGGGCATAGATCCTGCGATTGAGGAGGGTATAGTGGCGTTCGACCATCATAAACCCTCTGCACTTGAGGCATTGCATACATGTCCTACTCTCTCTAACAGGATGTTGAAAAAGTCTGCCGGCGTCGCTCAGAGGCTCAACGTACGGCATGGAGCACGTTTCGCCTCTTTACCCGCTGCGGCCTTGCGGGACAGCCTTGTTGAACATCCTGTGCTCGTTCCTGAACCAGGCTATCAGGCTATGATGTTCTACGGGTGTATGCGGATCTTGCCCAAGGAGTTTTCCGCAGCCTGCTACGTTATCGAATACGATTCATAATGAGTGCGACACATCCGGCGAGGAGCCCTCCACCGAGGAGGGTGGTGCCAAAATAGACGAACACATTCGTCCCCCCTGATGGCTGAGTCCCTTCCCATAAATCTCGAACCCCCCCCTGAACCATCAGGACCGACAGCGTCAGCAGAGCACCGATCATGAACCACCATGCGAAAGATCGAAGCGCCATTCTTCTGCTCGTAAATCGTGGTCTCTCCAGCCTTTTTCAACTCTAGCGAAGGCCCCCCAAGCTGTCAAGAAATAGCCGGGGATTACTCGCGATTATCCCTTCGAATTAGACCTCGCGAGGGACTTGAGCCCGCGGTGAAGAAAGATGGACACGCTGCCGCTTCCATTGTCCGCTATGGCGAGCCCGGGTTCCTCTCCCCCGGCCGTGGTGACACGGAAGGAGGAGAGCGCAAACGGACCCGACTTTGTCCGATAGTTTCTTGGGGGATAGTGAAAGCTCCCATCGCCTTTCCCGAAGAGAATCGACAGATCGTTCGATTGGAGATTCACAATCGCCACATCAACCAGCTGATCGCCGTTGAAATCTCTGGCAAGGCCGAAATTTGGTCCGGCATCCGCACCGGCATCCTTCCCCGGTCCAAACGTCGCATTACCATCCCCCAAAAATGTCGTAAAACTGTCCTTTTCTCCATTAATGACCAGCAAATCGCTATTGTGGTCGTTATTGAAATCCCCGAAACTCACTCCCAATGGTCGCCTGCCCGTGGAGTAGTCCTTGGGGTCTCGAAAGGTTCCATCCCCGTTTCCGAGCCAGACGGACACCGCGTTGGACATCGGCCCTCCGTTGGTAACGACCAAATCCATCTTGCCGTCGCCATTGAGATCGGACAGAGCCACGGAGGTCGGAGTATCTCCATGCTCATATTGCGCTCCATGTCGCAACTCACCCTTTCCATTTCCCAGAAACACCTTGACCTTGTCGTTTCGAAGGGCCACGGCCAGATCGATATGATGATCACCGTTTACGTCTTCGGCAGCCAGTGACACTGGGCTGCGATGGACCGGATACCGAGCCCCTTCTTCAAATTTTCCGTTCCCCCGGCCAAGCAGCAGCGCTACTTCGTCCCCGCCTGAGCACGCCAAAGCCACATCAGCATGTCCGTCTTCATTGAAGTCATTCATGGCAAGGGCACGTGGCTCTTGGCAAACATGAACCTGCAGTTGGTCCTTGAATGTGCCGTCGCCATTGCCGAGTAAAATGGAAACGGTATTGCTCGAAATATTCGTCGTGATTAGGTCGGTAAATGAGTCGTGATTAAGATCACCGGTCGTAATCGTCGTTGGGTTCTTGCCGACGGGATAACTCGCAAAGTAGTAAAAGGGATCAGGCGGCAGATACGGCTCTGCCTTGGAACAACCCCACCAACCGGTTCCCATGAGGACATAGAGTCCCACCACGCTGCAGATAAATCTCCTAGCATCATAGGTCATGAGATGTCATTTCCGTACAAGCAGTTTGAGCGTCGCCCTATCAGAACGTGCGAAGCTCTAAGAACCTCGTCCTCCGGGGCATGAGTCTCATAGGTCATGGCCCAAAGGGACACTTCCTTGCCGGCACACTGCTGGAAAACCCATTTACTTGTCATACGCGCCCGGGAGAGGGGCCAGTATACAGAGGCCTTGTCTGGCCCCGCAATCTTCTATGACCCACCATCGGCCTTTGAATTTCGATGTCCGTTTACGTTATGATCGAAGGATATTTCTTGGAGGACGCTATGAGTAAGATGGTGAACGTTGATATCACGATGTATGGAATTGCTGAAGTTCTGAACTGGTGCCATGACCGAAACAAAGGTCGTGTTCCCGGAGTTGATACGGAAGGTTTTAAGAAAATGCAGGAGTTGTTGGCTCAAAAACCTCAATCCGGTGACTATTTCACTCTTGACCAGTTCTGGAAAAAGAAGGTCAGCTTGCCGCTCACTGAAGACGAAGTGGCGACCATAGACCGATGTCTCTACGATATCCCGAACTTTGACAATGAACCGCTTCCCCAAATCCGCCATAAGTTCTGGCCCCAGGAAGTTGCGTCACACTAATTTACGCTATCAAGCGACCCCAGGCGTCGCTCTCGGGACGCCTGGCAGCCTTCGATCGAGAGAGTGTGGAATTCTGGCTGGATGCACCTCTCCCCTAATCCCTCCTCTGCGTGTTTTTATGACTTGTTCCTCGGTTAATTGAACGAATCTATATAGAAATACATCTGCTCGCCATCCTCAACCGACCAAGGATCAAGATGGGGGGCAGCATAAGGGTATATTGACGAGGTCACAGCGGGAGAATCGAATTGAAGCCGGATCGGCGGGGCACTCAATATCGGGAAACTGGAAGGCGCAGAGGAGTTACACGCATACAGCCACGCCGATGCTAGAGGGTCCCTTCCCCCTTCAGATATTTCCGAAAACGATCCATCAGCTCAGCTCCCAGCGTACCGCCTTCAGGTTTCTTGGTTGTCGGATCGGCAAAATGGCCGCGGATCTCCTGGAGGCGTTTCTCTGCCTGGTCATTGCTCTGCAAACGCTTGGTCTTCTTGAGCGCGGTCTCAAACGCGTCGAATGTCAACTCTTGATAGCCGAATGAACGGATGCGTTTGACCGCCTTCATCATCGCCTGATTTCGAAATGTGGTCAAATGGTCGGAATCGATCTCCTTCAATCCGAGCTTACGAGCTCTACGCTCTGCGGCTTTTCTGATTCCACTTCGGACAAAGTCAGGAGATGTCTGAAGCCGTTTCCATGCGTCATCCGTCCAGCCAATTTTGGCCTGAGGGGCATCCCACACATCGCGGAGTACTGAGGCATCGATACGCGTCAAATGCTTCTCCCTGGCCAAGTCTTCGGTGTCGCGTTTCAGCATATCCGTCACAAAGTCTGCAGCGATAGGCGGGGATTCTTTGATTTTGTCCTGGAGTAACGCCAACGCGTCCTCCGTCCACTCCATCGAAGGCTTCTCCTCTTCACGGATATCGCCGAGCGCCTCAACCTTTTCAAATAACTCGACGTTCACCTCAAGATGGCCTCGCTCCTTAGCGATCTCCTCAGCAATCTGTTTGATCATGGCCTGCATGAATTCCGGCACGGTGGCCAACCGATCTTTTGCCGCAGCCGTCCATGGGAGCCGTCCTTGCTCCATCGCTTCAGCGGCAGCCGTCAGACCGGCTTCACCGCCCATTCCACCCATCATCTGTCCCTTAAATCGCTCAAGAACCTCTTCGGTAATTTCTTCATACCCCAATTCCCGTGCTTTCTTTTCCGCCAGGCGACGGACCATGCCACGAAGAAAAATCGGTGCGCGTTCCATGCGCTTGAGTGCGCCGTCGGTCCACCGAATATCTGCCGCTGCAAACTGGGATGGGTCTGACATCGATCTGAATCCTTATGAGAGCGCCACGCCGTTATTGATTCAGTAACTCTTTGATCTCTTTGCCGGCTTTGAAAAATGGGACCCGCTTGGCCGGAACAGCGACGGTTTCCCCGGTCTTGGGGTTCCGCCCTTCTTTCATTCGACGAGCGCGCAAGCGAAAACTCCCGAATCCTCGAATTTCCGTCTTGTCTCCGTTTTTCAGTGAGTCTCGCACGCAATCAAAAATCGTGTTGACCACGACTTCTGCCTGCCGTTTGGTCAATGTGGTCACTTGCTCCGAGACTTTCTCGATAATTTGCGCTTTCGTCATGACTTCTTCCCTCCGCTTGGATGGTCACCGCATGTGTAAGGCACAGCTAAAATGCCATCAAGTATTTCAAGCTGACACCTGGCTGCATATCCAGTTTAGGGAACATGATGCTCAATTTCGAGTCCAGCATTTCACGGAGGGAAAAACGACGGCGTGGTTCGACGACTTTCGGTTCCCCTTGGATCCCGACCACATCCGCGGCCAATTGAATGGCATCGTCCAAGTCTCCGAGTTCATCGACCAGCTTTACGTCTTTGGCCTGGCGGCCGGTAAAGATCCGCCCGTCCGCCAGCGCTTGCGCCGTTCGCAGTTCCAACGACCGGCCTTCCGCAACCGCTTCGATAAATTGCCGATGGACGTCATCCATCACCCCTTGAAGCAACCCTCTCTCCTCAACGCTCATCTTGCGAAGGGGAGATCCGACATCTTTAAACTTTCCGCTCTTGATGACGACTCCTTCCACACCGATTTTCTGAAGCAACCCTTCTACGTTGGCGGTTTCCATGATGACGCCGATGCTTCCGGTCAAGGTCCCCGGATTCGCGACGATGCGGTCCGTCGCTGCGGCGATGTAATATCCTCCTGACGCCGCCACACTCCCCATTGAAGCAATCACCGCCTTGTTGGACTTATTCCGTACTCGTTTGACGGCATCATAGATCTCCTGAGAGGGCACCACGCCACCCCCTGGCGTATCAATCCGAAGGACGATCGCCTTGACGGAGGGATTTTCACTGAAGCGTTTCAGTTCACTGACCGTCGTTTGGGAATCCATGATGACGCCCTCGACACGAATCACGGCTATTCGATCCTCGCTTGACAAGTCGAGGTCGGGATAAAGGAGATTCATCAGCACCATCGCACCCACCCCTGCCGCAAAGAGCCATACGACTTTGCGAAGCAGATGGCGTTTGGGTGGGCGCGCATCCTGTATCACATCATCCGCCATGGTACCCACCGGTCTGGTTCAGGAAACCCCTACTCCTGATCGTCGGCTTGCGCTCGCTTCCGGCTCTGTTTGACAGCCCGTCCGAGGCTTTGATCAAGCGCCCCCTGCGACGAGTGATAGTCGTCGACCTGCTTTCGCTCCCAATCAAGTTGATGATCGCGAAGGCTGAGTGCGATTTTGCGTTCTTCCCGATCGACTTTAATTATCTTCGCCGTCAGGTCCTCCTGCAACTTAAACTTTTCTTCCAGCTTCTGGGACGAATCAAGCCCGGATTCGCTGACATGAATCAACCCTTCCACACCACCGTCCAGTTCAACGAAAATCCCGAAATCGGCGACCTTCGAGACTTTCCCGGTCACTGAATCACCGACATGGTATCGAGAGGGGATCACCTCGTCCCAAGGATCACGCGTCAGCTGTTTAAAGCCGAGCGAAAGTCGTTCCTTTTCCTTGTCGATGCGCAGGACAATCGCCTCGACCTTCTGCGCTTTCTTGAAGAGTTCTGAAGGGTGTTTGATGTGCTTCGTCCAGGACATATCGGAAATATGGATCAGCCCATCAATACCTTCTTCCAGTCCGACAAAGACCCCGAAATCCGTCAAACTCTTTACTTTCCCTTCAATGCGAGTGCCGATCGGATACTTCCCCTCGATCATATCCCAAGGATTCGGGGCGGTTTGTTTCATGCCTAAAGAGATTTTCCGGCTCGCAGGATCCACATTAAGCACCGCAGCTTCGACTTGATCGCCGACCGCCACAACACGGGACGGATGCCGAACTTCATGTGTCCAGGACATCTCGGAGACGTGCACCAACCCCTCGACACCTGGTTCGAGCTCTACGAATGCCCCGTAATCAGTCAAACTGACGACACGGCCACGGACTCTGGTCCCGATGGGATACTTGCCGGCCACATTGGTCCAGGGATCCGCGCTCTTTTGTTTGAGGCCCAGAGAAATACGCCCGGTCTCGCGATCGTACTTGAGCACCGTCACTTCCACTTTGTCACCAACCGTAAACAGTTCAGACGGGTGTCCGACTCGTCCCCACGACATATCCGTGATGTGGAGCAATCCGTCGATCCCGCCGAGGTCGATAAATGATCCGTAATCGGTGATGTTTTTCACGGTTCCCTGAATCAGCTGACCTTCCTTGAGATTCGCCAAGGTTGTCTGCCGTTTCTTATCGCGAGTCTCTTCCAGCAATACACGGCGCGACACCACCACATTCCCTCGCCGGTGGTTGATCTTGATGATTTTGAGCGGGAATGTTTTCCCAACGAGCCCGTCTAAATCACGCACCGGATGAAGATCGATTTGCGAGCCCGGCAGAAACGCTTTGACGCCGATGTCCACCATCATACCGCCCTTGATGCGGGACACGATCTTGCCTTCGATGCTCTTTTCGTCTTTGTACATCTTCTCGAGCTCTTCCCAGATCTTCATCTTGTCGGCTTTTTCTTTGGAGAGCACGAGATTGCCGTCTGCGTCTTCACATTCCTCGATATACACCTGGAGCCGGTCACCGATCTTGAGATTCGCCAAGTCGTCCGACGAGAATTGATCGCTGGGGATCATGCCTTCCGACTTATACCCGATATCAACGATGACCTTGTCCTTGGTCAACGCCACCACACGACCTTCGGTAATGGTGCCTTCTTCCAGGTTACGGAAGGTTTCTTCATACAACGCCGCCAAGGCGTTCCGGTCTAACTGCGCGTCGCTACTGCTGGATACCGTACCCATATAAACATCCTACTCTTCCGACTCTCGTCGGGTGCTGATGGTGAAGTCGCCGGGCTCACTCAGCGTTGTGAGCGTCGGCGGTCGACCGGCTCGGTGTCGTGCTCGCTCGATCATCTTTCCCCGTGGGAACGGGAACGTGACCTAAATCTGCGATATGCTCGATCACCGTACGGCTGACCAATTGATAAAACTGCTTTGTTTCCGCTTTTTCTTTCTGTTTTCCAGCATCAAATATGATAGGGGACCCAAGTCGTACCGTCACCGGACGCCACCGGGGCCAAGAAGCCCCGGGAGGGAGCACGTCGAAGGTCCCTTTCAAATACGCCGGAACGACCGGACATCCCGTCTGCGACACAATCACTCCGATGCCGGCCTTGGGCTGTCGGAGGTGGCCATCCTGAGTACGTCCGCCCTCAGGGAAAATAACGACCACATGACCGGCACGAATCAGGCTCACGGCCTTTCCGAACGCCTCCCGATCCAGGCGGCCCAGCCTCACCGGAATCCAGCCGAGCGATTGCAACAGACCGCTCAACACCGGGATGGGAAATAAGTCGTGACGCCCCAAATACCAAGCCCTTCGGTTCATCCCGCAGCCCAGGAGCGGAATGTCGAGGTAACTCGCATGGTTGGCGGCAACCAGCACGCCCCCGGTGCGCGGAACCTGGCCCTCGACACGGTAGCGAAAACAGAGCCAGGCGACGCCTCGCGTCAGGACCCACAACAAACCGTAGATGATCCCGCTCACGACCCTATCGACACAGTCGCGATCATCTTCTCTACCACCTGATCGGGACTAAGAATAGAGGTATCGATGAATCGTGCGTCCATTGCAGGGATCAAGGGGTCGATGGAACGGGTCCGATCTCGCTGATCGCGTGTCGATAAATCTTGGGACGTCGCTTCAATCGATCCCCCACGCCCTGCCGCAACCAACTCACGATGCCGCCGCGCGACTCGAATTTCGGCATCGGCGTCCAAAAAGAATTTGAAGGAGGCGGCAGGAAAAACCTTGGTCCCGACATCACGACCTTCCGCCACCACGGATCCTCCCGCGCCAATCTGCCGCTGTATCGGTAGCAGCCAGTCTCGAACGGCCGGAATAGCGGATACAACGGATGCGGCGGCAGTCACTTCCGGGGTACGCAGCTGTCCAGTCACGTCGAGTCCATCGACCAACACCTGCATCGCGCCCTGGTGAAACTGCATATGAATGGAAGTGGTTGTCAACAGGATGGCCACCTGTGCCGGATCGGCAGGATGAACTCTTGACTGCAACACTTTCCATGCGACGGCCCGATAGAGCGCCCCGGTATCAAGATAAAGATAGCCGAGTCGAGCCGCCAATAATTTAGCCACCGTACTCTTCCCCACCCCGGCTGGGCCATCAATCGCAATAATCACTCGCTCCCTCTTCGCATCAAATCGTCACGACGAATGGACCAGCAGATCCGTCAACGTTTTCTCAAAGTTTGGGAATGACGTCTCAACGCAACCGGTATCCGCAATCGTCATGCCCTGTTCCGCCGTCAATCCACCAATGGCCAGCGACATCGCCACCCGGTGGTCTCCATGGCTCTGAGCGTTGGTGGAAGCGTGTAACCGTCCGTTTTCTCCGCCCCGACCTAAGCCACGAACGACCATCCCATCCGGTCGCTCTTCGATCAGCGCTCCCATGGCCGTCAACTCTCGACTCATCGTCGCAATCCGATCACTCTCTTTGACCCGTAATTCTTCCGCACCGGAAATGATGGTGTCTCCCTCCGCAACCGCAGCCGCCACGCACAGGACCGGAAATTCATCGATCGTTTGGGGAATAAGGTCATGACTGATCGTCACCCCCTTCAGTCCGGCAGACTGCACGCGCAGATCCCCGACCGGTTCCCCAGCCGCCTCGCGTAAACCCAATACCTGAATATCCGCTCCCATCTTTCGCATGACATCGATGAGACCTGTTCTGGTCGGGTTCATCCCGACATTTCGGATCGTGACATCGGATCCTGGCACGATCGTGGCGCCGACAAGGAAGAAGGCCGCAGCCGAGAAATCACCGGGCACCGTTATCTCCACCCCTCGCCACCCGACCGGTGGCCGCCCATCCAAGACCAACGCTCCTTCTTCGCGTCTGAGCGGGATGCCAAAGAACTGGAACATCCGCTCCGTATGGTCTCGTGACAATCGTGGCTCGCGATAACGAGTCTGCCCTTGCGCAAAGAGGCCGGCAAGCAGCAGCGACGACTTGATCTGGGCGCTCGCCACGGAGGAGCGGTAGTCGATTCCATGAAGGCCTGCACCGGTAATCGCCAAGGGGGCCAATTCTCCTCCCTTGCGCCCCGCAATGACCGCCCCCATCTCCCGTAGCGGTTTGACCACCCGTCCCATGGGACGCCGTCGAATTGATTCATCGCCCGTAAGGACGGAGAAGAAATCTTGCCCAGCCAACAGCCCAGCCAACAGCCGGATCCCAGTTCCGGAATTTCCGCAATCGATCGGTCCACTGGGCTCGGTCAACCCCCAGAACCCCTTTCCACAGACGGTCAATGCGGTCGGCGTTTCCGTGATGGGAATCCCGAGTGCCTGAAACGCTCTCATCGTGTTCAGGCAATCTTCACCTCGACCGTACTCGGCAATGGTGCTCGTCCCTTCCGCCAACGCCGTGAGAATGATCGCCCGATGGGTGAGAGACTTATCGCCCGGAACCGTCGTGGTTCCCTTGAGTGGGCGACCGGGGCTGATGGTGAATGACCTCATGAGCGACGCACCGTCGAGCTCGCAAGTTTCTCGCGTTCGCCTTTTGCCCGTTCGAGTGCTTTTTCGATACCCGCCGCATCACCGGTCTTAATCAGCTGCCTCAATTCTTCCAAAGCTCGTGTGTATCGGTCGATATACGCCACCACATTCTCTCTGTTCCACAAAAAAATATCTCGCCACATTTCAGGAGAACTCGCGGCAATCCTCGTCGTATCCCGCAACCCTCCCCCGGAATGACCGGCAAGATCGAGGGACGGCAACGCCTGATCACGAAGCTCGGACAAGGCATTCATCAGGGCAAAAGCAGCCACATGGGGCAAGTGACTGACGGCGCCAAGAATTTGATCGTGGAGATGGGGGTCCATCGTCAAGATAATCGAGCCGGCCTCTTCCCACAACTGTTTCACCCGTTCCAGAGCCGTGCTATTGGTCCGTTTCGTGGGAGTCAAAATACAACGCGCCCCTTTGAACAGCTGATCGGTGCCGGCGGCGACTCCTGTCTTCTCTTTTCCAGCGATGGGATGCGCCCCGACAAAATGCACCGCCGCCGGCATGGCGGCCTCCGCCCGTTCTACCAGCGCCCCTTTCACGCTCCCCACATCGCTGACGATTGATCCGGGAGCGAGGCAATGCGCCCATTCTTGCAAATGCCGCTCATAGGTATCGACGGGGGTTGCAAGAACAACCAAATCCGCCTCCCGCACACCCTCCTGAGGATCAGCCACATATCGATCGATCGCCCCCAACGCAACGGCGGTCTTGAGATTTTCCACTCGACGGCCAATACCGACCACATGATCGGCTAAGGCCTTGCGGCGGAGGATCATGCCGAGCGATCCACCGATCAGCCCGACCCCGATTATGGCGACTTGTTTAAAATGGACCGGCATCGAGACGTTACAGCTCTCTTCCCACGGCTTTCGCGATATTCTTCAGATCCCCCATCAACGCCTTGAATTTCGACGGCTTGATGGATTCTTCTCCGTCACAGAGCGCGCATTCCGGATTTGAATGAACCTCGATCAGCAAACCATCCGCCCCGGCCGCCACCGCCGCTTTGGACATCGGCGCCACGAGATCCCACTTCCCCGTGGCGTGGCTGGGATCCACGATGACCGGGAGGTGAGACAACTCCTTCAACGTTGGAATGGCCGCCAGATCCAACGTGTTGCGGTACTGTGTCTCGAACGTTCGAATACCTCGCTCACACAGCATCACATTTTGGTTTCCCCGTGACATGATGTACTCGGCCGATAGGAGAAACTCTTTGATCGTGGCCGACAGCCCCCGTTTCAGAAGCACGGGTTTGTCATAGGCGCCGACTTCCTTCAGCAGTTCGAAGTTCTGCATATTCCGAGCGCCGATCTGGATGATATCCGCCTTCTCCAAAAACAATTCGATATCGCGAGTATCTAAAATCTCACTGACTACCGGCAAACCCGTTTGCTTTCTCGCCTCAACAAGGTAGTCCAATCCTTCCCGCCCCAGACCTTGAAAAGAATAGGGCGACGTGCGCGGTTTATAGGCCCCGCCACGCAAAATCGAGGCCCCTGAGGCTTTGACTTCATGGGCAATCCCGACGGTCAGTTCAAGTCGCTCCACCGCACAGGGACCAGCCATGATCGCGAGTTTCTTGCCCCCGATTTTGACACCCCCGACATCGATGATCGTCGGCTCTTTCTTAAATTCTCGGCTAACAAGCTTCCACGGTGCCAGGATAGGGAGAACGCTTTCGACACCGGGGAGAGCCGTCAAGGGCTGGTTGTGCAAGATACGATCGTCGCCGATGACCCCGATGATGGTGCGCTCCTGGCCCGTCGAGATTTGTGACTTGAGGCCAAGATCGCGCAGCCGATCGATAATGTGGTCGACCTCGCTTTCCGACGCTTCCGGCTTCAATACGATGATCATAATTCCCTCTTACAATATCTTACCTGCCGCCACCCAGGACCTTCCCGAGCGCCTGGAGGAAGGCAATATTTTCGTCGGGTTGCCCGATGGTGACACGCAGCATGGTCCCTTCGATATGCCGCACGATGATGCCTTCTCGCAGGAGTGCATCAAACACGGCACGTCCATCCCGCCCGGAATCAAAATAGAGAAAATTGGTTTCGGTCGGAATCGGTACGAGTCCGAGTGCACGCAACCCCTGGCCGACCTGTTCGATCCCGGCGGCATTGACCGCCCGACTCTTCGCCACATGATCGTCATCAGTCAAAGCAGCCAGCGCGGCTTTCTGGGCAAGGCTATTGGCATTAAACGGAGGCCGAACCCGATTCAAGTAATCGATGACTTCCGGTGTGCTGATGCCATACCCAATTCGCAAGCCGGCCAGCCCATAGATCTTCGAGAAGGTCCTCAGGACAATCGCGCTTCGCCCCTGCTTCACATAGCCCAGGGCATCCGGGAATCGAGGATGGCGGACATATTCGTAATAGGCTTCGTCGAACACCACAATGACATCGTCCGGCACTCGTGCCATCAAGCGCTCGACCCTGTCCGCCGAGACCATCGTCCCCGTAGGGTTATTGGGATTGCAGAGAAACAGCAATCGCGTTCGTGCCGTAATGGCCTGAGCCATCGACTCAAGGTCGTGAGTCCAGTCGACGAGAGGAACAATCACCGGCTTCCCGTGGACAGCCGTGACTTCCATCTTATAGATCACGAACGTGTGGTCAGCCATAATGGCTTCATCGCCGGGAGCCAAAAACGTTCTGGCCAATAAGCCGATGATCTCGTCGGATCCGTTCCCGAGGATAATGTGCTCTCGAGTGACTTTCCACCGATCAGCAAGCGCCTGCCGCAGCTGATAGGCACCTCCATCCGGATAGCGATGGAGCGTATCCTGCGCTCCACTCAGAGCCGCCACGGCTTTCGAGGAAGGTCCCAACGGATTTTCATTGGAGGCAAGCTTGATCACACGCGTAAGCCCGAGTTCACGTTGAAGCTCATCAATCGGTTTCCCCGGCACGTATGGACTGAGCGATCGAATATCAGGATGGACTTGAATTGGCATAATCAGCTATGAGCCGGATAGGACCCGAGAGTCTTCATAAAGAGACAGCGGGCCTTCACCTCTTCCACGGCCTTGCTGACCCGATCGTCATTGATATGGCCTTCGACATCCACAAAGAAAATATACTCCCACGCCTTGCGCTGAGAGGGACGCGATTCGATCTTGGTCATGCTGATACCGTGGGAGGCGAAGGGCCGAAGCAGGTCATACAAGGCTCCGACT
This sequence comes from uncultured Nitrosospira sp., assembly GCA_900696515.1. Classification (GTDB taxonomy): domain Bacteria; phylum Nitrospirota; class Nitrospiria; order Nitrospirales; family Nitrospiraceae; genus Nitrospira_D. The sequence goes on from CAADGK010000016.1 coordinate 96,928, forward strand.
TTATCCTTCACCGACAGCATCAACGACGTCTTATCTTTCCCTGTCTGTTCCGAGGGCTTTTGGGACAACACCAGAAACCGGGTGAAATTATTCAGGTTGTCTTCGATCCTGGCCTTAATCACCTTCAAACCATAGAGCTGGCCCGCCAACTCGGAGGCGATGGCTGCGGACGTCGGATCGTCGACACACATCTCGGCTGCCCGGGCCGTGCTCGCCACCTCCACGGTCGGAACATGACGCAGGTTGGTTTCAAGCCAGTTCCTGCACTGCGCCAAGGCATGCGGATGCGATTGAATTTTCTTGACCTCTTCCATGAGGCCTGATTTTGACAGCAAATGATGTGAGACCTCTTGAAGAATCTCCCCGTAGATCCGCAAGTTGGAATCGATAAACATATCGAGCGTATGATTGACCACCCCTTCGGTCGTATTTTCGATCGGGACCACCCCAAAATTAGCCCGCCCCCGTTCTACTTCGTTGAAAACCTCTTTAATGCTCTGGACCGGTACATACTGAACAGATGAACCGAATTTCTGCATGCAGGCCATATGGGTAAAGGTTGCCCTGGGCCCTAGGTACGCGACCCTCTGGGGAGCTTCAAGCGACAGAGACGCCGACATGATTTCTCGATAAACAGATCGAATAGCTTCGCTGGGAAATGGACCGGTATTGAGTTTGGTAAGCCGTTGGATGATCTCGGCCTCTCGTCCGGCGGTATGGAGATTGGCATCCGCATCCTTCTCTTTTTTCAACCGCCCGATTTCTATGACGCTCTTTGAGCGTTCGTTGAGAAGCCGGATGATTTCATCATCGATCCTATCGATTTCTTTACGATATTCTGGCATGTCCTTGGGCATACGGCGTCTCGCTTCAAACACCCGTTCACAGGAGGGCTTCCTCATCCCTTTGAGGGACGGGGATGGTTGAGACAAGTGGGGAATTTTACAGGAACGATGGAAACTATTGCAAGAACGGCTGATGCCCGCGGGACACACCCGATTAGGGCCGGAGCCAGCCCGGCTCACATCAGCAAATGCGACGGTCGCTTGAAATGGTCGTACGCCAACTTCGTCACCTGACGGCCGCGCCCTGTACGGTCCAAGAAACCTGCCTGAATGAGATAGGGTTCGTACACATCTTCGATCGTTCCCTTATCCTCTTGAACAGCAGCCGCTAAGGACTCCACTCCAACCGGCCCTCCGTTGAACTTCTCGATAATGGTGAGGAGAACTTTGCGGTCCATGTCGTCGAACCCGGCCTCGTCGATCCCGAGCCACGCCAGCCCTTCCTGCGCGACCTCCTTAGTGATACGGCCATCCGCCTTAATTTGGGCATAGTCCCTGATACGCTTGATAAGCCGATTGACAATTCGCGGTGTTCCTCGCGCCCGACGCGAGATTTCCGCTGCACCGGCCCGATCAATGCCGACTCCCAGAACACCTGCCGACCTCACCACAATGGCCTCCAACTCGGGTGGTTCGTAGAACTCCAGCCGATAGACCAATCCAAAGCGGTCACGGAGGGGAGAGGTAAGGGAACCAGCTCTCGTCGTGGCTCCCACCAGCGTAAATGGCGGAAGATCGAGTTTCACGGTTCTTGTAGCCGGTCCTTGCCCGACCACCAGATCAAGCTGGAAGTCCTCCATAGCCGGATAGAGCGCCTCCTCCACGGAAGCGGGGAGGCGATGAATTTCATCGATGAACAATACATCATGTTCTTGAAGGTTGGTCAGAACGGCCGCAAGGTCGCCGGCATGGGCAAGCACCAACCCCGAGGTTGAGCGCAACGCCGCTCCCATTTCCCGTGCAATGATATGCGCAATGGTTGTTTTACCGAGACCGGGCGGGCCGTAAAAAATGGCGTGGTCAAGCGATTCCCCCCGCTGCCGAGCCGCTTCGATGCAAATCCGAAGCGACTCCTTCATCTTCTCCTGACCGACATACTCTTCAAGCGTCTGAGGACGCAGGACGTTTTCCAGCCCTCGCTCCTCGTCCGCTGCCTGATTGGTGACAAGCCGTTCAGTCATAGCAGAGCATCGGCACTTACTTGCGATCTGGCGCCTGTTGGTACAGCGGCGGCGGCGGAAGAGCCCCCTGGCCAGGTTTTGCCGTATCGCCACAATCCGGAGGACAGGCTTTGTATCCTTGGGTGGCATCCGGGAACGTGCTTTCCATTTTTCGCAGCTGGCACTGAGTCAGCCGTCCCCCATCATGGGTTCCACAACGCGCAGGAACCGATGAACTCCCGATCTCGGCATAACTCTCGGGGCAAGCTCCACAGACTCCCAGCATATTGGCCCCGAGGGGCACGCATTGCACGAGTACCCCTTCATGCTCTTTGCAGATATCCTGAGATTGGGTGACCCCGGTCGTCGCATAGCCGTCCGGACACTTCCCGCAGGTCATCCTGATGGTTTTCGGCTCCGCAGAATCTTCCGCAAGACTGGCGGATGAGGAGAGAAGAGCAGACAATACCCCTATCATGGCACCGTACAGGATGAGCCTGGCAGGAGTCCTCGTACAAGATGGCATCATTTGTTACCCCCTTGCTAATTCCTTCAGCCCTTCCCGGATCAGCTCCTTCAGTGCCAGCGAGCCTGATGAGGCCTTCGTGACCCGCTTTAAGGCTTCTTTGGCATCTTGAGCGCGGTAGCCCAAGTGTACCAGAGCGGATAACGCATCCTCGAAGAGATCGTCGAATTCCGCAGGCTCTGCTGCGGGAGAACGGGGGTGGACACCTTGAATCTTACCGACCTTATCTTTGAGCTCGAGCGCCAAACGCCCGGCCGACTTCTTGCCGATCCCCGGAACAGTCTCCAGCTTCTCGGTATCCGCAATCTGGATGGCATGAACCAAATCCGTAACCGATAAACTCGACAGCACACTAAGCGCCAATTTGGGGCCGATTCCGGAGACGCTGGTCAACAGCAAAAACGCCTCCTTCTCGCTCCGTGAGAGAAAGCCGAACAGCTGGATCGCATCCTCCCGGAGATGCGTATGGATATGCAGCGCCGTACTGTCGTCAAGGTTTGGAAGCGAGTAGTAGGTACTGAGGGGGATATGAACTTCGTACCCGACCCCCTGCACATCAATCGTCAGATGGGTCGGTGCTTTGACTGCCAACCGCCCCGTGAGAAAGGCGATCATCTCGTCTCGTCATCCCAAGACAAGTGCCATGCAAGAGTCACCGGAGGGTCAGCCCGCCGCCGTCGCCGCCACTTTTTCCATGACGTCATCTGGAATATCGAAGTTCGCGTGAACCTTTTGCACATCGTCATGCTCATCCAGAATTTCCATCAATTTCAGCATCTGTTCGGCCGACTTCTCCTCGAGGCTGACAGTATTCTGGGGCACATACGTAATTTCTGCCAGTGTCGTCTCAACCTTTGCGTCGGCCAAGGCTTTTTTGACGGCTTCGAATTCATGTGGTCCGGTGATGATTTCGATCGATTTGTCACCGGTTTTCACGTCTTCCGCTCCGGCGTCGAGGGCCAAGGAGAGCAACGTATCCTCATCGACCTTCCCCGGCTCGATCGTCAGAAGCCCCTTCTTATGAAACTGCCATGCGACGGCGCCGGCTTCAGCCATGTTGCCATGATTCTTGGTCAATAGACTCCGGATCTCCGCCACGGTCCGATTTCGATTATCGCTCGTAATGTCCAGGAGAAGCGCGGTGCCTCCGGGCCCATAGCCTTCCAACGAAAACTCTTCATAGGTCACACCTGGCAGTTCCCCGGTGCCTCGCTGAATCGCTTTCTTTAGGGTATCGCCGGGCATGTTGGCTTCCTTCGCCTTGGCAATGGCCAGTCGAAGCCGTGGGTTCCCGTCCGGATCTCCGCCCGAACGGGCGGCGATCGTCACCTCACGGATAATTCTGGTAAAGATTTTCCCACGCTTGGCGTCCTGAGCCCCCTTGTGGCGCTTAATCGTTGCCCAATGACTATGTCCACCCATGTGTGTCCTCCTCTATCCGGCCATACGCTCTCGACCGGTTAGAGATGTGTGATAGAGCACGAAAGACCTGTGAAAGGCTAGAGGTAGCATAGGCCTAAGAAAGGTGTCAAATCGTACCGGTCTCTGAAAGAGAATGATCGTGGGCTAAGAGGGATATACACGCAGTACAAGGAACGATCGGGGGAATGGCTCCTGCGTCGGGCCGCGCCGCATTGGGCTACTCAAAATACACAAGCAGTTGAAGACCGATGACGACCACGCAGGTCGCCCACGCGACTTCCCATCTTTTCATCGTCCGCTCCGAGATACCGGATGCCCATGCCATCATGGCACTTGAGACCGCCGCGCCGATCCCGACAGTGCCGAGAAAGGCATGATGCAACTCGATGATATAATCCGCCGGATGATTTCCGTGCGAGTGGACAAAGAGCAGGAGGGCACCCAAAAATCCAAGGAGGAACAAGGGGATTGCCCACCCCGGATGCCTCGCCCAATTGCTCCGACGCAGTGCCTCACTCACTGCAGCGACGCTCGAAAACACTCCGTAGAATTTATGCTGGAGAATTTCAAGATCCTGCCCGGAAAAGGTCTGTGCGAACGTAAGTGCCCCGATCGGCCAGGCCTCATGGTCACTCCAGATCAGAAGATACGTCCCAAGAGCTCCGAGCGCGCATGGCAGTACGAGACGGGTCCAGACAGGTACCTGACACCGCAATGCATGCCCCAACTCCGCGAAACCAAACAGGAGGACAATCAATCCGGCAAGCCGATGGTTAAACTCTGAGTAAGCCACCCCTTGGGCCGACCCTTCCCACTTACCGCCATCCTGTTCACGATGCGAGCCATGACTTTGATTGGCCGGAGTAGGAACCGCCCGGTGTTCTGATGGGGGTTGGGCAGAAATATTGCCGCCCAGGGAGGAGAACGTAACCGCCAACAGCAGAACAGACAGCTGAAGAACCCGCCACTTCATGCCATCGAACCGTCGACCGAATGCCCGCACATAGCGGAAAGGCCCATCCAGACGGCCGGATGGGCCTTTCACTTTCCGAGAGATGGAAACTATGATTACATGAACTTCATGAACTTGTCTTTGGCGTCATCCATCACCTGTGCCGTGATGGTCGCAAGCCCACGTTCCTTGGCCATTCGCTCCACCTCTTTGCGGGCCATGGGACGGATGAAGTCAGGGATGTTCTCCAGCCGCTGCTCAGCTTCACGTGACCAGATCATCCCTTCAGGGGAATAATTCTTGGAATCATCCATGACCTGCAACGAGATAGTCGTCACCCCCTGCTTGCGCGCGTAACCCTCGACGCTTGCCTGCACCATCGGTTTCACGAACGCGGGAAGCCGCTCGAGTTTCTCTTTGGCATCAGCCGTCCAAGTGAACTCGGAGGGTCCGCCGTTCGCCGGCTTTCCGGAGTTGGTCAGTCCCATTTCCGCTACCATCGCGGAGAATGGACAGCCACTCGTCTTCTCGGGCGCCTTCGCAGGCGACGCCGCAGTGGCAGCCACGGCCGGTGCAGGAGAACTCGGCTTCGGCGTAGCAGCAGTCTGGCCATTGCCACCAAGCGCGCGCAATCCTTCCATAGAGGCCGCCGGCTCTGACTTTGCCCCGAGCTTCAGCCCCAGAGAGTTCATCATGTTTGTTTCACCGGCATTGGTGACCATCGAGAACTTCGCATTACAAGACGGACAGGCAAAGAAGACGCCGAGCGATCCCTCCTGCGGCTTTTCGACCTTCTCCAGACTCATATAGGTTTCACAGTTCAGACAGACGAATTTCATACAAACTCCTGTTCTCTCCGCCGGAATAATTCTTTAGGGCGTGTCGGACCCATCTCAATAAGAAACTTACGCTATCACAAGGGTTTTGAGGGAGTCAAACCGATTGAGGATGGAGAAGTGAGATACGGGGGCACTGGCCTGCTTCTAAAACTGAGACGGGCAAGGGACTTATGTTGCACCAGTATTTGAGCCCTACGTGGTGCTGTTCCAATCTCAGTCCGGCATGCCTTGGTTTCGAAAGAAGAAACTACCCTCAAATTGAAAATCTTGTATCAAGTACGCATTCTCGGAAGCGATCACGAGATCAGCCTACACATTTCAGCCTGATCCGGCCTTCAGCAAGACAAGCAGCTGCGTTGCCTGAGGTCAACAACCTTAAAAATCGTTTGTTGTGATTAGGCTCTGCTATTTCATGGCCCAGGTCATAACCGGATCTCCACCCCGAACTCCCCAGGCCGTACTCTCGGTGAGAAACCGGAGCGGCACATCCGGCTTTTCGCATCCAGCCGGCCTCGCTCCCAACATTGTCGATTTGCCGTGGAATGAATCTTGGCCCCGGAATTTCTTCGCGGTTCAATTCATCGATGACTGGCGCAACATCCGCATTAGTCGGTCCAGGAGCCTTCTCTTGCTTTCGCAGTGATGAGCCGCCCTAATGCATCTCCGGCGTGGTAGTTGGGGGTTCACCGTCACCGAGCCACTGTTTATACTTCTTGTAATACTCAACCTTCGCACTGCCGACCCAGTTCTCTCGTTGGATGCGCCCGCCGAAGTTGGGCAAGAGAAACTCAAATTTATCGATGTCCGCCGAGCTCCACGTCGCCACCTGGCTGAACCAGAAGACGCCCCGTTTGTGCAGAAACCGTTCTAACGCCGGCCCGACCCCGCGGATCTGCTTCAGGTCATCGGGCGACTCTCCGGCCACTTGCCCCTCATCTAATGGCTCACCGGTACCGACAGAATCCAAATCCCCGGCTGGTTCGTTGAGCGTGTCAACCGGCATGTTTCCGTGCTGCACCACCATCTTTTCAGTCTGAGTTTCGACCCGCATTTCACCCAATTTTTCCTCATCCTGCACTGACTCAGGCTGGGGCTCAGCATTCCGCGTGGGAAGGTCGAGGCTCTCATGCGGTGGCTCGCCTTTGCCGAGCCACTGCTTATACTTCCTGTAGTGTTCGACCTGCGCACTGCGCACCCAGTTTTCTCGCTGAATGCGCCCCCCAAAGTTGGGCAGGAGAAACTCGAATTTATCGATGTCCGCTGAGCTCCACGTCGCCACCTGACTGAACCAGAAGACGCCCCGTTTGTGCAGAAACCGTTCTAACGCCGGCCCGACCCCGCGGATCTGCTTCAGGTCATCGGGCGACTCTTTACTTGCTTGTGCCTCCTCCGGCGGACCATCAGCCCTATCGATCCGCACCTCCTCATTCGAGGCAGTGGAAGGTTCGATCCCTCCCTCAAGGACTTGCTCCCCTGCCTCCAAAGATGAGCCTTGGAACTTCTCAATCCGCACGGGAAAGTCGAAGCTCTCACGCGGTGGCTCGCCCTCGCCGAGCCATTGCTTGTACTTCCTGTAGTGTTCGACCTGCGCACTGCGCACCCAGTTTTCTCGCTGAATGCGCCCCCCAAAGTTGGGCAGGAGAAACTCGAATTTATCGATGTCCGCCGAGCTCCACGTCGCCATCTGGCTGAACCAGAAGACGCCCCGTTTGTGCAGAAACCGTTCTAACGCCGGCCCGACCCCGCGGATCTGCTTCAGGTCATCGGGCGACTCGGCGCCTGCTGATCCCTCCTCCGACTGCGCTGCGGCCCAGGCATGGTCTAGTCTTCCCCTGTGTTCGCTTACCTGAATGACCGGCAACTCCCTATTCTTTTCACGAGGAGTCTCGCCCGGTGCCTCGATGACCTTCTCCCCGTCCTGCACAAACGACTTCCAAAGCTCAGTGATTTTTGTACGAAGTTCGGCGATCTCGGCCACCTCGTCCTCTAACTCCTTTATCCGCGCCATGTGCTCCGGGTTGTCGACCGGCCCCCTTCCATTCTTCTCACCGGCAGCCTCGATCGGCGTCTCGACGCCCTTCTCCCCGGCCCCGGCAGACAGAGCCCGAAGCTCCGCAATCTGCGCACGAAGTTCGCCGATCATAGCCACCTCGGCTTCAAGCGTCCTGATCCGCGCCAGGTGCTCCGGGTTGTCGACCGGCACCTTCCCATTCTGTTCAGCGGGAGATTCGTTTCGTTTCTCGACGATCTTCTTACCGACCTGCGCAGATGCAGCTTGGAGCTCCGCAATCTGCACACGAAGATCGTCGATCACAGCCACTTCGCCTTCTAACGCCTTGATCCGGGTCAACTGCTCCGGATCGTCGATCGGCACAACCACCCGCCCTTCACTACCCCTTCCCCCGGCCTGTGAAGAAACAGTTTGGAGTTGAGCGATCTGCCCAAGCAGGCCAACGATGACCGCAACCTCCCCTTCCAACGCCTTAATCCTGGCCAGGTGCTCGGGATTCTCGACCAGTCGATCGACGACCTTCTCCACGGTCTTTTCAATCGGCACCTCCACCAGCTTCTCAATGATCTTCTCAACCGGTACTTCCACTCGCTTCACCACTACCCGTTCGACCGGCACCTCAACCCGTTTCTCAACCGTTCGTACCTCCGGAGGTTGATTGGCGAGCTTGGTGAGCATGGCAACCTTACTCGCAAGGCGTTCCACCTCACGGCGTTTGTCATCTATTACTGTCCCCAGCATCAGACCTTTGATCCCCCACCCAAGGAACCCGGCGCCCGCCACCGTCCCAAGCCAGCATGTCCAGTGCGTCGACATCATGGCTGCTCTCCCTTGGATCCAATTGAGAATTCGATCTGCCGGTTTTGCTCGCGCGCCTCACCGGCAGCATTCTCAGTGATCGGTTGCGATACTCCGTATCCCATAGGAGTCAGACGATCGGCAGCGATCCCTTTTGAGACCAGATACTCGACGACAGCCTTGGCCCGCTGTTCCGAAAGCAGCCGATTCGCCTGTTCGGGCCCGACGTGATCTGTATGGCCGGCGACTTCAAAGACACTCGTGGAATCTTCTTGTAAAATTTCGGCCACACGACCCAGCACCGCTTTTCCCTCCGGCACCAGCAGGGCGCTATTGGTTCGGAACAGCATCGCAGTTCCCACCATCAGTTCATCGATCCTCTTTTTCAGCACAGTTGCCGTAGAGGGCGACGGGGATGGCGGCGGCTCAGTAAGGTTCTGTACCGGTGGAGAAGTTTCAGACGGGTTCTGCAATGAAACTAGAGGAGGTGACGTCACCGCCCCTTTGCCACAGAAGAAGAATGTCACACCAAGGATGAATACCCCGAGGACTATCAAGAACGGGTCTTTACCCTGCATGACCGTCACTTTAGCCTAAGGAGAATAAATGAGCGCGTTCCAACAGAATAGTGGTATTAGGGAGGGCCGTCAAGAGGTCGGTCCTGTGCCCACCGCCTGACAGGCAGGACACTCGCGTCCTGGCGTCAATTCCCTCAGCGTTTCAATTTTCCAACAATACACGCCGTGGCCATGTCGAAATCTGTAGCAGGCCTGCAAGGCCAACAGCTCCGTTGCGGTTCTTCTGCTGTCTTGCTTGTGTGGGAAGCAATGGCAAAATCGACACGAGTCGATGACCAGCAAGATGGATTATGTCGGGTGCTACTGCTCTAGATGGAATATTGAAAGACCGGCTTCGCCCCGATGGCTTGAGCCAAGACACCTCGGCGTTTCAATTCATCCACGATGCGGGCAGTGGCTGCATCAAAGTCCGTGGGACCCGTCAGGACAACATCCGTATTGGGTGGTGGCTCCTCCGCGGTCTTGCTCATATGGACCGCAATGACCGGCGCGGGATGGACGAGGGTCCTGATGGCTTCTGAGGCTTCGCGATACGCCAGTCCGAATGGATTCGTCGTCGAGACGACGATGAGGCCGGTGTCGATAAGGAGTCTTGCCACTTCGCCGTAGCGGCGGGCCATTTCAGTCGTCTGCCCCCGCTCTTCTTCGCTGAGATCCGCATCCAACCCGCGGCGCAGGTTTTCTCCGTCCAGCAAGTAGGCATGACGTCCGTCTGCCACAAGGCGGCCTTCGAGCTTTCTCGCCAAGAAGGATTTCCCCGTATGTCGACCTCCGGTAAGCAGGACGATCGCCGCCCGATGGCCATACTGTTGGGCACGGTCTTCAACCGTGACTTCGCCCTTCACCCAGGCAAAGTCGCGGCGTCTGGCCTCTTCCCGGAGGAACTCCTGATCGTCATGGACGAGTTCAGTGATGATGCCGCCGCCCGCGATATCATACTCATCGACGAGAACGAACCGGCCGGTGGCCTCAAATGATGCCGACAGGTCGAAGGCTACCGGGGCCTTGGTGCGCAAGGTCAATTCGGCCACTTGATTCTTCCCGACACTGTTACTGCCCTGCTGCTGCGCGAGGTCCATTGTATCGATGATTCTGTGAATCGAGGCCACCTCGCAGTCCACTTCCTTTGTGGCGACGCGCAACAGATACTTGCGGCCTTTCTCCAACGGCTTCTTCCCCAACCAAAACAGATTGGCCCGGAATGCTGTCGAGACCGACGGCAGATGCTCTTGATGTGAGGCAATCTCACCTCGCTCCACGAAAATCTGCTCATCGAGTGTGATGCCGA
>CAADGK010000017.1 GCA_900696515.1 uncultured Nitrosospira sp.
AATCGCTCGACCCTCGATGTAATACTTCATCCAATAGGGGCCTTGCTCCACTAGCTTTCCCGTGGTCGGATCACGTTTCTTGCGGCGATAAATCATGCCCATCATGGACCTCCGTTTTGTGGTTCTCGATGTGCCGCTCCAGATCATGAATATCGAACAGCACTCGTCGGCCTTGCCGTACACAGGGCAAAGTCCGTAATTTCTGAAGATTGCGAACCGACCAAGGGCTGACGCCCAGGTAGCGAGCCGCCTCCCTCACGGAATACAGTCGCTTAAGCACTTGCTCTGACATGTTCCTCACCCCCTTTCTTCTCGAAATGACTGTATTGGACAGAAGATTTGTGCCCTTTACGCCTTCGGCTTCGCCTTTTTGATATCTGGGGGATTCATGATCATCCCAAGGCCCTTTAACGCCTCTCCGGTCATCTTCTGCCAGCCTTTCATAGCCTGGTCTAGTTTGCCTGCCTTCGCCTGTTCCAGCATGGTCGCCATGTGTTCGAGGATCGGCTGTTGTTCGCTTAGTAGATCGCGAATAATTTCAGCCCGCGGCTTATCCATAGCCGCGGATACCCTCGAAATGGTGTTGTAGAGATCCGTTGGCAGTGACAATAGGACTCGATGCGGCGTGTTTTTTGGTTTTGGACTCATCCATAACCCTCCGTTATAGATCAGAACATATATCGTATGGCTATAGGTGTGTCAAGTCTGCCGAGAAGCGGTGAGAATAGGGGTTTGCCTAGGCCCTCGTGGTATCCAGAAAGGAGTTTTCGCCATGTGTTCGCCGGTTTCGTTGTGTTCCGGTCACGGACACGGACCGGCCACGAGCGGAAGTTCGGCGCCAAGATCGCACCGCGTTAAAGCGACCATTAGCTCTGCCGCATTAACGTTACGTGGAGCCACCAACCAAAGCACATCAGAGGTCGGTCAGATTGCATGCAGGGTAGGCCAAATCCTATGACTCATGGGAATGGGTCAGAATGTCATGAGCTCTGACAAGTACGAAACCAGGTTTTGTTGTGAGTTTCGAAACTTCTAGCTCGTGGCCGGTCTTGTGATTAACAAGCATATGAATTATTGGAAGCAGTCCGCCAACTCCCGCAGGCACTTGGTCCGTGGCAACTCCATACGCGGACAATCCCAGACCAAGGATTCCATACGCAGTCTTCCAATAGCGGGCCGAATGAGTGCGCTTCGCCTCCAACTCGGCCCGAACTTCGGCAGCTTGCTCCCTAAGATCGGCTATCAGCGAATCGGATGGCGTTGAAGACAGTGCTCCTTGGTCTTGAACCGTCATAGCACGACAGAGCTTTTCACGGAATAGTGGCAAGGCCGAGGACGCTTCCTCGCGAAGCTGGACAATCTGTGCCGCATTCAATTCGCTGACCCAAGGCACTGTAAACCCACGTTCTCTATCCAGAAGAAGTAGCATATTCATGTCCACGAGCCGGCCTTCTTGCTGGAGTAGGCCAGAGAGACCTACCCGCGAGTTGGATATCACTGACCCACTTGTCAAAGATGCCTCACGCGCGATCCACATCGCCGAACGTAACTCTTCTCGTACCCAGTTTTTTGCAAAATTCTTGGCACTTGGCATACGCTTCATGGCACTGGACAAACTGTGCAATACCATACTTGGTTCCAAGCAATTGCCAGTGTGTGCAAAATAGCCTCCGTCATCACGTCTCTCCAGACGAAACTCGGAAGCAAAGACTTTTGCGAGCTCTTCTGACTTCTCATCAACAAGGCGTTCAAAATGTTCGAGGCACGGTTGGCAGGTCGGAAACAAAGGAGACCTGAATCTGACTACACCAGCTTGTATCAGGGGTAGGAGTTGCGCCAATACCAAAACATCGGCTACGACATCGTCCAATTTGGAGTTCGTTACTCTTCCGAAATCCACGAATCTTTCGGAAAGCAGATCTGTGATCCACACACGATCAGCTATAAGCCCCATACTTCGTGCGATGCGCTTAGCTACCGCAATTCGACAATCCGGGTGTGCACACCCACGATGATTGAGGAGGTTCATTTCACCATGAAGGTGCACCTCAAAACGCAACGATTTGCTGGAGTCGGTCGTGCGCGCGATCTGCTCAATCGCGAATGCCTCCGATTGATCGCGAAGTTCTCGAAGCATACCTTTTACCCGGCGTCGCATGTCCTCCCAGGACTTACACTCAGGTAGCTCCCGAAACAGAAGCACAAGCGCGGGTGGTACGTCTGGTAAATGTTCAATCATAAATAAGAGCCGGATTTACCATTTTCTGTCCGTCTAACACGCCACTGGGGTTTGCGAACAAGATCCGATTATCGCTTGTGTTGCAATGAGTTGCGGCCCATCCACCACCATGTATTACGGGTTCTTATGCGGATTGGCGTGAGTCTCCGTCTGAAGAAGGTCAGTCGTGTGCTTCTGCTTTGGGTCGGACAGGCCCATCGGCTTGGGGCGCTGCCAGACCCGCTAGCTCATGGTAGGCGGTCACACTTCCGTCTGTTCGGCCAACTCCAAGGCGTCATCAACCTCAATGCCGAGATAGAGAACGGTGCTTTCGAGCTTGGTGTGCCCAAGCAATAACTGCACTGCTCTCAAGTTCTTCGTTCGCCGATAAATCAGCGAGGCTTTGGTGCCTATCTCTGTAGAGGCTAATCAATGTCGCGCTCCAAGCATGTCCGGCTAAGGGAGCAATTATGCCGTTTCCTCGAACACTACCCTCAGCTCCGGACTGAGTCGCAGGCATTGCTTGAGAACAGTGAGCGAGGCCTCGAGCAACAGACTATTTCTCCCAACATCTTCAACTGGTCCGACAGGATCCGGGTACTTGCCGCCATGAAACAAGTTGTTTCGGACGATTCTGACTAAACGAAGTACATAGTTCTCGTGTTGCTCGCCGATCCCGACTATGGTGGCTTTCCAATCAAGGCTCGATTTGGACAGAATCTGTTTTCTCGGGGGCGCATCCACTAGGACTTTAACCGCGTCACTAAACCCAGGATCATCCACAGACTGGAACTTGCCACGGAGCCCATTTGCGTAGGTATCCCAATCCGGTTCCACCGGATCATGTCCTTTTACGAACCCCGAGCGCTTCAGGGAGTACTCGAAGCGAGAGAAGACGCCAAGGAATCGAAGCACGAGAACTTGATCAATTCCCAGGGCTCCAAAGATGTCCTCTGGTTCAGTCATAGCCGACTTCTCTGTCGGCATAACGCTCAGCGTCAGCGGTGGTGCTGAGCGCCGTTCGTTGCATGCTGTTGTTAGGCTGGTCCGGCGGGTCATTTGACTGCTACAACTATCGCTTTGAAAGGGATCTATACCACTTGCGCACAGTTGCGCCCACTGCCCCATCGTCATACTTGAAACATTCGGCAAGGGCGTCGATCGACTTGATCACGCCGCTGAGTACCGGCGCCGAGAGGCTGCTTCCAGAACCCGTCTCGTAGTGACTGACCCAGTTACCGACAATGGCGGGCACATGCGCGGTGTCGATATCCTGCACCTGCTGCGAATCGAGCACGAGCGTTTCGGCTTTCCTGTGGAGCTCGACAGCAGAGGTAATGGCGTCTAGACAGTTGCTGACCATCCGTGACGTGTCCTTGATCGCAAAGTCTATCGGAACTGGGATATCGACCCTGCGTATGATCTGCTGCAGCTTGTACTCTAGGTACTGTCGAATGAGCGGCTCGGCCTGCGACACTTGGCCTGCGGAGAGAAGCGAGACGATCGTCGTCTTGAGGCGATCCGCGCCCTGCGCCTGATGCAAAATGGCGCCCATCGGCGGCGATCCCTGAAGCTTGTTATGGTGCCATCCAGTCGTGCCGCCGAGCCGGTCGAAATACTTCTCCAGCAAGCCATCGTGGCTTAGTATGATGAATTGGAGGCCGTCAGTGTTCTGCGGCTGCTGTAGTTTCGTCCGTATCAGCTCCATCAGGAAATACTGGTGCCCGGCGTCGAAACTCGACGTGACATCATCCAGGACAACGAACCGCGGCGCGCCGGAATGTTTCAGCGCGGCGGCGAGGAAAACCGAGATCGCAAGCGCGTTGCGGTAGCTCTCCGACAACAGCGCCCGCGCGGATAACCTGTGCTGCCCGTGGAAATCACTGAGCTGCACATGAAGGTCTTCCCTGTCGTCAGCGCGTTGCAGGTCGGGGACCACGTCGCCAACCTGCATGATCTCGTGGAACATGGACTTGTACTCCGCGTCAATGCCCTTGATTCTGGCTTTCGACAAAGCCGCCTCAGCCTCGGCAAAGACCGTCGTCGCTTTCGAGATGAACGTCTTCCATCTCTCGCGAACATCGAGACGCAACTGCTGCGCGCTCTCTTCCTGCTGGTTGTTCCGATAGAGCTTCAGGGCGTCCTTGAACTGCCGCCCATACTCTACCTGCTCCGTGAGTTGGACCAGCGACGGCGGCAGTTCCTTTTCAAGCGCCTCCTTCCGGCCCTGCGCGGTCATCAGAACGCCCGCGACTTTTCCCGTGAGACCGGAGGTCCATGTTACAGCGGCAGCCAGGTCATCTCTGGAGATATCGCCCGACGCAAAGTCCGCATCCATAGCGGCCAATTGCCTGGCCTGCGGCTCAACCGCGAGGGGCGCTGCCGCTTCATGGGCCGAAAGGCACTTCTTCCACGCGGATGCCTGCCACATATCTTTGATTTCCGAGATCTTGGCTGCAGCTTCCGCGTACTGGGCCAATTGCTCGTCAACGTGCCCGCGTATAGACGACGAAAGGTTGCTGTCGCACAGCGGACACTTTTCGTCCTCCGTCCAGGCGCCTTTCGAAATCACCTCCCTGGCGGACTCGTACAGGCGCTTGAAAAGGTCGCCGCGGGTCAAAACAAGCAATCTGTCCCGGTCGTCGATCAGCGCACCAATCTTGTGCTGTTCGTCCGCTACAGCCGCGAGATCGTGAACGACGAGTGCTTCTAGTGCGGCGATAGACTCGACAGCCTTCTCGAGCTCACGCCGCTTCTCTCCCGCTTCGGCCGTCTTAATCGCCGTCTTTATCTTGCCAAAGTCTATGTCGTTCAGGGCTTTGCCGACGAAGTGGGCTTTCAGGAGTTCCACGTTACCTAGTGCGGCGGTGACTTCGTCGGCGCATTCGTCAAGCCTAACTATGTCTTCAAGAGGCTTGCCCGTAACGTTCTCGTAGCTCGATCTCAGGGTGACGAGAGCCTGCTGCGCAGCTTGTTGTGCGGCACCGATTGCCGTGGTCAGAACCTTGATCTCAAGGTCAGTATTGAGGGTGCGGGAATCGGAGGCGGCCTGGAGCGCCTGCCGGCAGTCGGAGTAGTCGGCGAGGCCGAGCAAAGCCGAAAACGTCCGGCCTCTCTCCAGGGGAGATTCCTCAATGAAACGGGCGAACGTCCTGTAATCGAGCAGCGCGAACGCCTCCTTGAGAGTCGCAAGGAACGCTTCTGGATCGGAATGCCCACTCGGGCTGGTGACCGTTCGGTTGCCGCCTGCGTCTCGGTCAATACGGATGGAAATGGGGGCGGTACCGTCGTCAGACTGGAACTCCAGGGCAATGAAGGCGGTGTTCTTTGAATGGAAACGGTTGCAGTAGTAATCCTGCGGTCGTTCCTGCGCCTGGAGTGACTGGAGCTTCGGGATGGCCCCGTGGATTGCGTAGCACAGGGCTTCGAAAATGGAGCTCTTCCCGATGCCGTTGACTGCAAACACGGAGTTGACGGAGTTTGGCTCGAAGACGATATCGAGCGGATCGTTCTCGTTATTGACGCCGCGGAAGCCCTCGACAGCTAGCCTGGTGAGGAAGTAGCGCGACATCATGCCGCGCCATTTGGCTTAGCCGACTTAAGGAGCGAGTCTAGCGCCGATGCGACCTTGGAGTTGAATTCGCCGCGCGCCTTCGAATCCCTCTCGCCCTCGCGGACGACCGCGATCAGCGCAGCCCAGTTGTCGCGCAGAATGATGGCCATGTCTGCGTCAACCTTTTCTAGGCTCGCGAGGAACGTTCTACAATTGTCCGAGAAGCTTTTCGCTTCATCGAAACGAAGGCATGCAGGCTCTGCGTCCTGATCGGTCATTTCATCAGCCTAACTATGTTTAGGCCGATCCGCATAAGAGCCGGATCTGCCATTTTCTGTCCGTATAACACGCCACTATGGTTCGTGAACGATACTCCATGCTCGTTGTCGTTTCAATGAGTTGCGACGGTGGGACCATTTATCACGGGTTCTTATGCGGATCGGCGTAAGCCCCCCCTCTGATAGCGGGCAGTCGTGGACTTCGGCTAAAGGTCGGATACCGATGGTCGAAGAACGGCCAGGAGCGGAAGTTCGCCACCGAAATCGCACCGCCATAAACCGGTCCTCAGCCCTGTCGCATTAACGGCCCGCATAACGCGCCGCTTGCAACGGTTGCTGTTGATGCGGCGGTTAGCCAGCATCAGCCTTTTTCTTTTTGTCTGGTCCAATAAGTATTGCCTCACAGCCAAAGAATGCACGTAGTAAATATGCGATCTGGAACCTGGGCTGGCGAGCCTGAAGGTTCTCTCTCTGTTGGGGACGCAGCTCAAAAGCAGGAATGCGCTCCCTAACGCAGTTCAATAAGTCGCTTGCCAATCGCTCCACACTTTCACGGCTACCGTCGAATTTGCTGCGGTATTCAAACCCAGCAACCAAGTCCTGATCGAATGAGTTGCGAAATGGGTCTTCACCGCGTATCGCTCGGGGTTCGCTGCAGAAGTATGCGCCAACGCCGGAGCGAAATGCGACATGATGATCCTCGTCGTCAGGAAGTGGACCGATGTCGCTCGGCTTTATGAATACCGAGCGGTCCACAACGCACCTGCCAAGGTATGCATCATTAAGTTCGTGTGGTCGATGGAACTCTGGTGCCGCGTAGTAGACTAACTTGCCCTTGGCCTCAAGGTCGAGAAGCAGTTGATGTTGTCGCGAGTGTCGGCCTGGCCTTAGGTGCATGCGGTAGAAAGGCGCTGCAAGGTAACCGGCCGTGCATTCAGCAGCAGTATGGCGAACCATGCAGTGCGAAAGCTTGAACTGTAGGAAGAGCGGAAAACCAATGAAGGGGATTTGAACATCAAATCCCCCGCCAGCCCGTCCTTCCTCAATCAAGGAGGGAAACAGCGGCGCTGCGCGCAGTGGAAGTTTCGAACCGTGTATCAGTTCCTCGGTTAGGGCGTAGCCGTAGCTGAATTCGGAGATGTCGGGATGCATCCGGTTCCTTGCAGGCTAACAATGTTTAGGCGGATCCATATAAGAACCGGATTTGCCATTTTCTATCCACGTAACACACCTCCAATGATCGTGAACAATATTCCATCATTGACGGTAGTGCAAATGGCTGCTTTTCAATTCGGTGATCGACTGGTTTGGGTCGCGGACTGCCATCGGCCAAGTGCGGGAGTTCGGCACCGAAGTCGCACCGCCGTAAAGCAGTCATCAGCCCTGTCGCATTAACGTTTTTCTCCAGCGGCCAAAGCGTGCTGGCGTGGCTTTTGCGCCTCCTGCAAAGGGCAGGACAGCATGATTTGGTCCGTCTGTAAGAATTTGTTAGACATTTTTTGCAATACCACCGAAATTTGCTATGCCAAATGGAATATGAACTGACGGTGTGGACGCAGCCGCTGGCTCTAAATGACCAATTTGATCATCGAAAAATATATGCGGCTTCAAAACGTCCAGCACTCTCTTTTTCTCAATTCCGCCGAGCAAAAATAGCTCGTCAGCATCAATCCCGGCACTCGCGAGAGTGTTAATCATTCGCTCGTGTGATGGTGCGTTCCTTGCGGTAACAATCGCAATTCTAAGCATCTGAGTATATTCCTTCATATTCTGGGCCTTCTTCCGTTCCAACTTTTGGAACTCCGATATTTTCATAAGGAGTGGCATCAGCGGCCCCGACCGCAATGGCATGTCTCTAAATTGCTTCTCGTGCTCGTGGAACATATCGAGATTCTTGGTTTCCTTATAAATAATTTCTGCCTCGTCACTGGCAATAACTCCGTCAAAGTCGAACGCAATACGCAATTGCTTGTCGTCTGTCGCTTGCGCGGTTTCACAAGGCAAAACGTAGCCAGCTGGAAATCCCTGTTGAACGGCTTTTTCAACTTCTTCTTTGTTTGTGCTTAAGTATAAGACCGCCCCAATTGATGCCATATATGGATAGGGGAGCTGGCCTGCGAGGAAAAACGATCTGGTAATTTCTAGTTTGTAGTGCTCTACGGCATCCATTACTCGCAGGCCAGCATCGGCATGATTCCGAGAAAGAATTACCACTTCTATAGGATGCTCGTCTTTGTATATTGCATTCAGGTGCAGCAACCGCTCAATAAAGGGAAAGGCCGATCCTGGTTTGGGGAGCTCCTTTCTATGCTCCCTTTGGTATGCTCGAAATTCATCAACACCCAACTTTAGATATAAGTCGTGCTCGGCTGATAAATCGAGTAGCGCTGTGGACGACACAGCAACGACGAGTTTATTTTCTATCGGATAGGGCATTGAGTTTGCCTAATTATGTTTAGGCGGATCCGCATAAGAGCCGGATTTGCCATTTTCTGTCCGTATAAGCCGCCAATATTGGTTGCAAACAATACGCCATAATCGACGCTTGTTCAATGAGTTGCGACAGTAGGACCCTTTATCACGCGTTCTTATGCGGATCGGGGTAAGCCCTCTCTGGTAGCTGTCGGTCGTGGACTTCTGCTTTGGGTCGTCTGCAGCCGGTCAGAACAGCGAGAAGGCCCGTCACATATGCGTTTTTCAGACTGTTCTGGGGGAGTCTTCGACACCCCCATACCCCCATGAGAGCGCCCGCGTTTCGGCAAGCGCCGGCGCAGGGAGTCACGGACTCGGAGTAATCGGCACTGCTTCAGGCTTTCCAGTTACCCATCGTATCGAACCATCTTCAAACCCAGACATCCAGCCGTAGGTGCCTGATCCACCTATCCATTCCGTAAGACGGCAA
>CAADGK010000018.1 GCA_900696515.1 uncultured Nitrosospira sp.
ATTCGTAGGTTTCGCCCTCGATGGCGGACTTGAGGTTCGCATCCGTGTTGCCGATCGGGACACCCGTCGCCGGGTCTCCGACCTCTTTCAAGAAGTCCAGATGGCCGAAGGCATGGCCGGTTTCCGCTTCTGAAGTGTCCCGGAAGAGTCCACCGACGTCAGGAAACCCCTCGATATCCGCCCGCCGAGCGAAGTAGAGATACCGGCGGTTGGCTTGCGATTCGCCGGCAAACGCGTGCTTCAAATTGTCGTGACTCTTGGTCCCGCTTAAGCTTTTTCCCATATCATCCTCCTCGTTGTTCGAAGGCCCACCCTTCCCCCGCGAAGATCATCGTCGCTTGGAAACTGCGGGGTAAGATAGCGCAGCCATCATCAGAGGTTCAAGAGGCATTCCATCCTTGGTGACCGGGATAAGAGGAAACGGACGGCCCTATTCGCCGGTCAAGTGCATATTTTCTTATATGGGTGTTATGATAAGGGTTTATTGCCCCTGAGATATAGCAGAACTCATTCCTAATGAGGCTCTTCGTGACAATCCATCTTCCTCACGGCTTCTCCCGAACTGTCGGAGTGGTCTCCCTGTTTGTCCTGTTGCTGTCCGGTTGTGCGCAAGACCAGTATCAGCGGAGAGCTGATGTGATGAAAGACCACGTTGAGAACTTCTACGGCCATCTGAAAGCCAATCGGGTCGGGGCGGCTGTCCATGAAAACGAACAGATCGAACTCATGGCCGACCAGATGGCAGATACCGTCAAGAAGCGCGGTCAGATGGGAGGAACCGCACAAGTCGAACGCGAGTTCGCACTGATGAAAACGGCTCGGGAAGCAAGCGCTCAAAATTGGATGGCGTTAGGACAATACTTCACGCTGAAGCACCAGCCTGACAGAGCCCGAGCCTCCTATCAACGGGTGATCGATACCTATACCAATCTGACTGAACGCGCCTACCGAGAGCAGGCGGCTCGAGCATTGAGAGATCTGGATATTGTCTCATCACCTTCGCTCGACCCGACTCGCTGAGCACGCAAATCCGAGGCTTGCGATGGAGAACACGTCCTGTCTGCTCCCTCAACTATGAGACGATCAATACCCTGTCCCATACTCCTGTTGACTCTCTGTCTTGTCTCAACAGGATGCGTCCATCGCATACATGTGACGCCGCTCCCGACCGGCGTGCCGTCCGACACGATCCCGCGAAGCCTCCGGGTCACGCCGAGCTCGATTGCGCTGGAAGGTCCGGACCACCGACCGGGCATCACGTTCCTGGACTGGCCCCATCGAGATCTGACGCAGGGAATCCTCGGCTTCCTGCGACAACGAGGCACTTTTGCCTCAGTCTCGCCTGAAGCAGGCGACCTTTCTCTCCATGTGACGACCAAGCTGGCGCTGAGTTCTCGGCGAGGCCTCTATCACTACCGCATCATTCTGCAAGCGGAGATGCACGACGCGTCACAGCTGATTCGATCGTATCTCGTGGAACAGACCGCAGCGGGATCGTCGGTGCGATGGATTACGGCTTCTGATCGTCGTCCGATTGAAACCGCGTTGCAGTTGGCGTTGGAAGACTTGCTGAGGAAGATTGAGGCCGACCGACTGCTTTACCTCACCCCCACGGCGCAATCACCCTCGTAAGTCGCGTCGAGAGGAAGACCAACCTGATACGGAACAGTCACATCTGCGCCACTTGCGCCTGTGGCTCAACGTGATCGGAATCCAGATTGTGGGCGAGACCGCTCTTCGAAGCCTCAACATACTCATGACAATCAAGGCGGAATGCCTGGTCGCCGAATGCGACGTTGTAAAAGTTGCAATGGTGCGGCAACTCCGATTCCTTATTGGCATGAGGCTGAAAATGTTCGCAAGACACGCACATGCGCGCGATCGGGATCTCTCCTTGCAACTGAAGCGCGCGAATCAGTTTCACCAAGGTTCCCAGAAGCGAGACCTGCTCCTGGGCCGATAGATTTTCGGTAGCCGACGCAAGAATTTCCGGCCATCGGTTTTCCACATGGCCCGTTTTAGCCCCAAGAGCCGTTAAATGGACCGTCACGACGCGATTGTCGGCTTCCCGGCGTCGCCGTCGAACAAACCGTTTCTGTTCCAATGTTCGGATGACTTCGGACGCGGTGGGCAACTTGACTGAAAGTTCCCGGGCAATAGTTGAGACGGTAGCCGAATGGTTCGGTCGAGATCGCAGAAACGTCAGCACCTGAATTTGCAAAGGACCGATCCCCTGTCGCCCCTTCCGCCTCCAGGTCCGGCTCTTCATCGCCAAACCGATTTTTGAAAGCCCCGTCACCAAACGATCAGGAAGCGAATCCTGGTTGATCATTGGCACTGCTGTCATAACTACCCCCTCCTATCCCTACTAGTTCGGCAATCGGCACTATTCGTTCGGCAATCAGCCGGGGGTAGTCTATTGTCCTGCCTTCCTCGCCGTCAAGCCTGTTTCGTTCTTCGGAAGCCATCCCCTACTTTTGTATTCTAACGGACGACGAGCACACTACAGTGAGCATGTTGCACCACCCGAGTGGACACGCTGCCGAGCAGGACACGGCCGATCGCGCCCAACCCCTTCGCTCCCGTCACGATCAGGTCTGCCTTGTTTTTCTTGGCCACCGTCAGAATCTCATCGGCCGGCTTACCCAGCCTTACGGCTTCACGTATCTGAAAGCCTGATTTCAACAACTTATCACCATAACGTTGTACCAACCCCTTTCCGACCTCCTTCACCTCCGGATATTTTAAAAAGGGCATGGCGTGCACGATGGTGACCAGAACCGGTTCGCGGTCAGGACCATCAGGTGTCGGATTGATCGTACGCATCACAAACTTGACCGCCTTATCCGACGCAGCCGACCCATCGAGCGCCAGGATCAGATGTCGAACAGGCCTCGGGGGCTCTTTCACCACCAGGACGGAACAAGGCGCATGATGAATGGCATGATTCGAAATGCTGCCCAGCATGAATCGATCCAAGGCATCCAGCCCTCGGGATCCGATCGACAAGAGCCCGACTCCACGCTGCACGTGCTTCATGATCGTGGCCGCCACCGCGCCGCGGTCGATCGTCACGGTCCCACCCAAACCGAGCGTCGACAACAAGCTCTCAGAATCCTTTTTCGTCGCCTTCGCAGCTGTCTCCATCCTCTTGACTTCAGACTGAATATACCGTTCCGTCCCGACGATTACCGGTTGGATCATGAAGGGAGCCCGAAGACTCGCCGCATCGACGATATGCAGGACCCGAACGACCGGCTGCACCGCGAACGGGATTTCCGCCAACCATTCCATCGCCCATCGGCCATACTTCGATC
>CAADGK010000019.1 GCA_900696515.1 uncultured Nitrosospira sp.
ATCTTCTTCTGGTTCGGCCAGATAATGCCATGAACATTGCCCATCATGATGATGCCGAGCAACCCACCGATGGCCAAAGCCACCGCTCCTGTTCCACCCTTGTGATACATATGCCCATACAACAACACCCCGGCCAGCACGGTCACGGTGGCCCCATGCCTGAACCAATTGAGCGCTGCCGGCATCAGTTTCGGAATCACGATGTTCTTGGTTGGCCCATCCAGGCTTTTCAAGAACGAGGCATTGATCAGGTTGAAGAAATACAGGAGCCCGATCCAGGTAATCCCAGCCAGGAAATGCACCCAGCGAAGGATCATCTGACCCCAGTCCGCCTCGCCCGCGCCAATGCCAGCTAATCCCAGATATATCATGATCAAGACGACGGTGAGGGCAAACCCCACTCCCATCGTCTGCATCGGATCTTCAAGAAATTTCATAACTCCCCTCTCTTAAAAAACGGTTGATGGCCTAGGCCGTTGTCTGTACGACAGCTTTTCTCCGAATGTCAAGCCGCTACGTTGCTTGGTCATCGGTCAGTAGTCATTGGTCAACACCGAACCGATAAGGAGCCGCTTTGTTCTTCTGAATGACCATTGACTAATTGACCAGTGACCAGTGTTCTACGCCATCAGTCGATCGACTGTGCTGCAGAGTTCTCGCACGGCATTGGCTGACGTGTCCAACGCGGCTCGTTCATCACTGGTCAGGTCATACTCCATAATCTGTTCGGCTCCCCCACATCCGATCTTCACCGGAACTCCAACGATGACGTTCTTCAGCCCATACTCGCCCTCGCACAGCACCGCACAAGGCATGACCCGCTTTTCATCCTTGTGGATCGCCTTCACCATGGAGACGGCCGAGGCCGACGGAGCATAGAACGCACTCCCCGTTTTCAGGAGACCGACGATTTCTGCTCCGCCATCGCGTGTCCGCTTCACAATGGCATCCAACGTTTCTTTTGACATGAGTTCCGACACCGGTCGTCCCTTCACCGTCGTATACCGCGGCAGCGGCACCATCGTATCCCCATGTCCTCCTAAGACCATCGCCTCGACCTCCGTCGACGGGACGTTCAATTCTTCGGCGATAAACGTGCGCATTCTGGCCGAGTCCAACACACCTGCCATCCCGATGATTTTCGATTTGGGAAGACCGCTGACACGAAGCGCCACGTGCACCATGGCGTCCAATGGATTGGTGACCAGGATCAGGATAATGTTCGGCGAGCGAGACACCAATTCCGTGACGACGGACTTCACGATTTTCGCGTTCGTCGCCAACAATTCGTCGCGACTCATACCCGGCTTCCGTGGAATGCCGGACGTAATCACGGCAATCGACGATCCCGCTGTTGCGGCATAGTCCTTGGTGCCGACGACACGGGTGTCGTAGCCGCACACTGGCCCGGCTTGAGAAAGATCAAGCGCCTTGCCCTGCGCCATGCCCTCATTGATATCGACAAGGACCACGTCATAGAGATTCTGCTCAGCCAACCGCTGCGCCGTCGTCCCACCGACGTTTCCTGCCCCTACCACTGTGATTTTCTGTCGTGCCATCATTCCCACCTCGTAAAACGTGATCCGTGAGGCATGAAGCGTAACGTCCCCTTACCCCTCACTCCCGACTGTTCACGCGTGTTCATGTTCAGTCCACCCTGCAACCTTGAAGTTGATCGTGCACACAAAATTGTCGTCATCATAGAAGTTGACCTTGATCTTCTTTTTCCCATAGGTGTTTGCCAGAAACTCCTCTGGATTGTCCACGAGGGCCTGAAAGCTGCCCGGGGGATACTCACCGAGATCATGAAAGACCACGATCATGCCTTCCTTGACTTCTTGCAAGACCTTCACCCGACAACGAGGATACACCTCCCAGAATTTTGCTTCGATCATGTCCTTCGTCGGCTCGGGACGATCCTCGCCGGGCTTCACGACTTGCCCGAACTTGGCCAGACGTCGGACATAGGGATACTGATGCCCCGTGAAGAGTTTATACAGCCAGGCAGGGACGGCCGGTTTTCCTGTCGAGTTGGTCATGTTGGCAATGGGGTTATGCCGTCAATTGTCTGTACACACGCGGCAATCTGGTTGGCAGCGTCTCGACGCGGTCGATGACGCAGTACCGCGTCTCATCATACAGCGGACGCACATAGCTCTCCGCTTCCCGGTCGATCGTCACGCAAAATGTCTCGATTCCCTGTCGCTTTGCCTCGCGGAGCGCCGCTTTCGTATCCTCCAGCGAATAGTCATCCCGATACTGATCATCCAACGGTCTTCCGTCACTCAGCATCACCAGGAGGCGGTGCTTCGTATCACGGGTCGACAGCTTCGCCATGACATGACGAATCGCTGCACCGTCGCGGTTTTGGTGCCGAGGAGCCAAACCACCAAGCCGACGTGCCGTCCCCGCTCCCAGTCGATCATCAAAGTCCTTGATCGTCAGAAATTCGACCTTCCCTCGTCCTTGGCCCGAGTACGCATAAAGTCCGTACTGATCCCCGACCGCCTCCAACGCTTCACAAAGAAGCACCAGCGCTTCCTTCTCGACATCGATCACCCGCCGACCGGTTCCGAGGTGTTGACTTGTGGATCCGCTGATATCGATCAGGAAGGCGACTGCCACGTCTCTCTCTCGTTTGTCATGGTGGATATACAGTCGGTCGTCGCCTTCCATACCCGCCCGCTGTTCCGCTGTTCGTCGGACCACCGCATCGAGATCCACCTCTTCTCCATCCGGTTGCCCCGCAACACGTCGATACGCCGGAGCACGCAACCCTTCAAAAAACCGGCGGAGCAGTTTGACCGTACTCTGCCGGGCCGCCAATGTTTCCGTGACAAACTCATCGGACCCGAGGTCCGCCGGTCGTTCCACCACGCGACACCAATTCATCCGATAGTCCTCGATCCGATGGTCCCATTCTGGATAGAGGACGGCGCGTTCCTCATCGGACGGCTGCCTCGACTGCGGAGTGAGTTCAAGGGTGAGGCATTCTTCCACAATGGACGGCAGGGAGCGTGCCTCCCGAAGTCTTTCCCCACTCCCCGATGCGTGCCTCACGCTCGGAACATCTTGTCCGGCAGGACCATCCGCGGGGGCCGTGGGCTGGTGCTGTTGTTTCTCCGATTGCTCCGGACTCCACCGGACGAACTCCGGGTTCATCGCGCCACGATAGGCCACCTCGGTCACGGAACGATATTGGTCCTCTGCTCCATTCGATTGTGCCTGGGCCGCTGTGGTCTCCTCCGGCTGCTCACGCTCCTCTCCCTGTATCATCTCACCTCGAGCTGCCAACAGTTCCTCGAGCCGCACGTAGACAGCATCGACCACGCGTATGGTCTTCTCGGCCGTCGCTGTGGCCATGAGAGCCGACTGACACAAATTCCACAGAATGGAGACCTCTTCCCTGACCCCTTTGGGCACGACGGAATCCTCAGCATCACCGAGCGACAGTCTTAACAGGCAATCGACAACGAGCTCCTTCGGCGTTATCCCTTGCGCCGGATCACGCGGAGTGAGGGAGTCACTTGCCAATCGAGCAAGGTCACCCCGAAGCCCCGGATATTCCCTGTGCAGCAAGAATTCTACCCTCGCATCTTCCAGCACAACCCAGAGATCCCGTACCAGCGCGGGGTTCGGGTACAGCTGAAACAGAGCGGCCAGGGTATCCGGTCTCGCCACATCGGATCGCCCATATCGGTGTCTCACTGTCTCGACAAGGTCGGTCAAGGACTCGAGCTTGAGTTGATACGTGCCGAACTCTATGTGGCCGGCTTCATGTGCCGCCATCACGAGATACAGGCGCTCGTTCTCCTCGGCCGTTGGATACCGGCGGAGCAACGCCGGCAGCGAGACGACGCGCCCATCTTCGCTGACCGTTGCCCGGGCAGGAGCCGTGACCGAATCCGGCAGTGCGACTACCGTCACGTCCGCTCCGCAGAGTCCCTGGACAAATAACGTCATGCGCCGCGCGACTTGCCGAAACGGTACTCCGCTCAACGCTGCTTCGACGGAAGAGAGCGCTTTCCGAGACTCAACGGAAAAATATGCCAGCGCTCCGTCCGGGCTGTAGGCCAACACTTCCATTCCAGCCTTGAACCAATTCTCGAATCGTGACAGTGCATCGGGAACATTTCCGATGAGTGCAACCAACTCTGGAGCCCGCTGGACATACTTGAGCGCGGCGGCCGCATGCTTTTCGGCCAGTAAGGAACCATACTGCAGTACTCGAATCCTCCATTCGACGGAGGGCAGCCCTCGTAGAAGAGGAGGCGACGCAGCCAGCCAGTTCATGCTCGACTCCGGTGACTCTTCGGCCAACAGCCGGCATAGAGACACGACCTTCGCACGAACCGCTGAGTCTTCAATCTCGCCCAGAATCGTCGGGCTGGTCCTGAGAAATTCGATGGTCGCCACATAGTCCGGTTTTCCAAGACTGTTCGGCACGATCAGTCTCAAACCTACCTCCGCCCAGCTCCGCACCGTATCAAGAGGCAGGATGGAAACCAGCTTGCCGATGTGTCGAACGAACTCAAGCCCCACGACCACGTTGATCTCGGTGAGTTCGGCGGCGATTTCCAACCAGGGTCGCAGGTGTGTCGCAGGAACGTCAGACAGAAGCTGCGGAGCCTGGCGCATGTATTCAAGTGCCACGTTCGCATCTCGCTCGGCGATCTCCAACCCGATGGTCAAGACCTCGGTACGGACATCGCCGGAATCGATCAGCCCAAGGACCAAGGGACTTTCCTTGAAATATTTCAGGGCGGACGCGCCGGATGACTCCGTCAAGGCAATGCCCAGGTCCAGCCATAATACTATATGCGAAAGCCCGCCCCTTCGGTCCAGTTCGGGAATTGCTCCCACTGCCGCACAGGCTGTTTTCTCAGAAAGTTCAGAGAGTTCGTCCAACAGCGTGAGGACCTGGGCGGACAGGTCGGGCTTGCCGGTCTCCTGGGCCAGGCGCGTCACGATGGTCTCGGCGACCGTCGGACTCAACTCAGACACCAGCCGGTCTCGCAACAATTGTCGACTCGTTACGTCCGTCATGATTGGCTGCGGGAATCAGTGTGAAGGGACGGATTGTAAAGGAGCGAATTATCCTTGTAAACTAGCCGTTCCGCCCTTTGTGGCCCTGAGGAGGAGATCCATGGCTGAACCGACAGAGGAAAGTCTCGAGAAAATTAGGAAGTTCATCTCGGGCTTTGCTGAAAAGAGTGGAACGGCGATGCATCCGAATGCCGCTGTGACGGACGCGGTCGTCAAAGGATTGGCGTCCCACATCGATGAACTGGGAAAACCGCTCTGTCCCTGCAATTTCTACAAGGACAAAGAAGCAGAAGCCAAGCTCCGACGCTGGATCTGCGCGTGCGACGAAATGCAAATCTACAAATACTGCCACTGCCTCCTGTTTGTGCGGGAAGATGGGATGCCGATTACCGAATATTTGCCGGATGGTCACGAAGGTCGCGAGGTCTACGGGGTGATCACGGATCCAACTCCCGACAAAGGTCGTGCCCTCAAGCACAAAGCGGTCCCGGTTCTCACTTCCCCAGACGAATCAACTACGGCATCGGCGTCCTCGACATGATACGGCATCACTGTGCTTTCAGAGGCGTACTTGCCTGCTTCTTGCTGACGAGCTACTCTCTCGTGACCTCGGCACAGGCCGCGGCGACGCCTCCGCCGAATCCATCGGCTTTCAATGAGAAAGAGTTGTTCGCCTATAAGGCCAAAGGCCATGGAAGTGCGGCGGGACAAGTGTTTTTGCGGGCCGTTTCAGGCAAGGCGGTGACTCAAGCCGGTGCTTCGATCGTGTTGATTCCCATCTCATCCTACACTCGCGCGTGGTTCGACAAGCAGGTTAGGGAAAGCGCGTGCCCCTCAAAGGGCGGATCGCCGTCCGCTGAGGCCTCTACGGCTCAGAGCTCGGTCGTCGAGTGCCTTCGGGCGGTCATGGACCAATTGCTGACCGATAAGCGCCTGCTTCCCTATCTACGTGTGACACGAGCCAACCCGACCGGTCACTTTTGGTTCACAAAAGTTCCCGCAGGCCGCTATTACGTGGTCAGTCTGCTCGAAGGCAGTGGTGGCGCTCATCAAGATGAGCGAGCGGTGGGGATCGCCTGGTTGACCCTTGAGCTTGATGCCGATGAAAAGGCGACAAACCTGGTGGTCACCGATTGCAAAAGCAGCCTCTGCTAAGCGACCGCCTCTTGGACTGTGCGCGTCGTGAAACGTCGTCCGCATCTCGTGGGTAAAGACCCTCCTGAGCTCTCCCAGCGGGGGAGCGACGGATGTAGCCGAGCACACGTACCGGCTTTTACCGTAGAAGCGCGCCTGAACCATTTGGGCTAGAGGTAGGTGATGAGAATTCTGCTGGTTGAGGATGATGCGGATCTCGCTCAGTTCATCCGAAAGGGATTGAAAGAAGAGCAGTACGCCGTGGATGTCGCCAATGACGGTGAAGCGGGCTTAGCCCTGGCGTTGGACAACCCCTACGATCTTGTGATTCTCGACATCATGCTCCCCAAGCTAGATGGTCTGACTGTCTGCCGCCGTATCCGCGACAAGGGCATCTCCACCCCCGTGCTCCTGTTGACAGCGCGCAACACGGTTGAAACCAAGGTTTCAGGCTATGATACGGGGGCGGATCAGTTTTTAGAGAAGCCGTTCGCGTTCGTGGAACTGCTCGCGCGGGTCCGGGCCCTCTTGCGGCGGGGCAGCTCCCAGCAACTCGCTCATCTTCAAGCGGCCGATCTTCGACTAGATCCGGCTGCTCACCGTGTCTGGCGCTCCGGTCACGAAATTGCGCTCACGAACAAGGAGTATTCGCTCCTTGAGTTTCTGCTGCGCAACAAGAATCGCGTGCTCACGCGAACGGCGATCATCGAGCATGTGTGGGATATCAGTTACGACCCGATGACGAATATCGTCGACGCCCATATACGCGCCCTCCGTGCCAAGATCGATCGAGATTATTCTCCTCCATTGATCGCCACGGTTCGCGGCGCCGGGTACATGCTTGAAGAGCCGGACGCCTCCGCATGAAATCATTGCGCAGTCTGATTAGTTGGTCCGCCTTCGTCCTGATGGCCGGGCTGCTCCTGTTTTCCGGGCTCGTGTACGCCGCGAGCGAGACCCTGTTACAGCGCTTCGTCGATGGACGCCTGCTGGTGTTGGCAGAAACTCTGGCCGAGTTTGTGGAGCAGTATCCGGACATCCTTGAAAAGCATGACCGCACCATTGCCCCCACGAATGAATTAACCCAAAACCTGACGGAACAGCATGTGCTGCCCGATGTCACCCACGCCCTTCGCATCTTTTCGACTAACGGCCGACTCCTGTGGAGCAGCCCCCATGCCGCCCCGCAAGATTCGCTGTCGCCCCGCGTGTTGGAGCGAGTCCGGATCTCGACGCTCGTCTTCGAGACGCTGACCGCACCGGACGGCTCTCCTGCTCGACATCTCTTTTTACCCCTCGTCGTACAAGGTGGTCGTATCCGGTATGTCCTCCAGGCGGAGACGTCTCTCCTGCATTATGAGGAAACGCTCCATGGGCTCGTGTTCCTGCTCAGCCTTGGATCAGGCGCCACGCTGTTTGTGGCGTGGGTGGGAAGCCTCTGGCTGGCCAAGAAAGTGTTGGCTCCGATCGAGACGCTGTGCAAGGGAGCCGAAACCATGTCGGAAACCGACCTCGGAAAACGCTTGGCGCTTGATTCACCCTATCGAGAGTTTCGGCGGCTCACACAGGCGGTCAATTCCGTCTTGGATCAATTCCAGCGGGGAAGCGAAGTCCAGCGGAACTTTTGTGAAATCGCCGCCCATGAAATGAAAACGCCCTTGACTATTCTCCAGGGGAATCTGGAGGTGGCACTCATGAAAGCCCGAACCGTTGAAGAGTATCATGAGGTGCTGCTCAACAATCTCCAGCAGGTCGACCGGCTCATCGCGTTGACCCGCCCCTTGTTGACTCTGGCAAAGTTCACCAGCAGCAAACCTCCGGTTAACCTCGTGCCCCTTACTTTGGAGCCGTTGATTCAAGAGCTCATCGACGAGTTGATGCTCTTGGCGGATGACCGTCAGATCACGTTGACGTTCGAGTCCCAGCCAGTCCCCACCGTGCTCGGTGACGCACAGTGGCTCAAGCAAGCCCTGATCAACTTGCTTGACAACGCGCTCCGGTACACACCCTCGGGCGGATCCGTGACCGTTCGTCTGCAGGCAGTGGGACGTGAGGTCACCATCGCCGTCGAAGATACGGGCCACGGCATCGAGCCGGAGAATATTCCGCATCTCTTCGAGCGCTTCTACCGCACCGATTGGGCTCGGGCGAAAGATGCTGCCGGGACCGGTCTTGGGCTCCCCATCGTGAAGGAAATCATGGAAACCCACGGCGGGAGCATTTCCGTCATCAGCGAAGTCAACAAGGGCTCCGTCTTTACTCTGCGGCTGCCGGCGCTTGCTCCATTGACCGGTCCCATCTAACCGAACCTGTGCCCGGAGATGACCGGACCGATCAACCCTCTTTTGACTTTCTCGCCTACGTCGCATAGCCCCGGAACACACCCCATTTTCTCGCCGGCTGGCCGGTACCACTGCAGGGCATGAATGAACGGTGCCTTGTTTTGTACCCGTACTGAACCTGCGCATAACTCGAGACCGACAATAGTAATTTGTTCAAGCCTTCCGTTCGTCTACTCGGCCGGACCACTTTAAGCGCAAGGCAATGCTAACCATTTATGACTATTCATGTTTTTAACGTGCTCCAGTCATATGGTCATGCCTTCCGCACATGAAGAAGTCTTCATGATCTCCTCACGGTAGCTTCATCTAGAAGGGGTATACATGTATGAAAGCGAAAGGGGGTGAGTAACCATCATGATTTCCTTTATTGAAGTGTTTATCTTGTTCAGCATCTTCGGAGTGTTGTACGCCATGTTGCAGCTCTCGCGAGGGTAATTAGGATCTGTTGCACTGTTTGGTGCAATCCCTGTCAGAACGGCAGACAAGAATATTGAAGCGGGAGTCTCGCCGTCCCTATGGAAGTCCCAGCAGAAACCCATCAGGGTGGCTCTGGCGAGAGGACGGGCTACGTAAGAAGCGGATCCTTTCGGACCTTCCCACAACATCGGACCGGGCACATAGACGGCAGTAATGGCTGGTGGTGTCGACGGATCGGGAGATCGCTCGCTCACACAGTCGTCGGCTTCCGAACCCGGTCCGCAGGAGTCTGGGTGTTTGACTCACTGATGAATGGATCGCTCTCCGGGCGCTGACCGTAAAATCTCCCCTGTTTGAAGGAATGTCGGGCTATCCGATTACTTTCTCTCCTTGATCGCCCGTTCAACTTCACGCCCTGCTTCACGAGCTTTGATCGAATCGCGGCGGTCATGCTGTTTCTTCCCCTTCGCCAATCCGAGTTCGACCTTCGCCTGGCCTCGCTCTGAAAAATAGATTCGGAGCGGAATCAACGTGAGCCCTTTCTGCTGAGTCTTTCCGAGGAGCTTGTTGATCTCCTTTCGATGCAGAAGCAATTTGCGGGTTCTGACCGGGTCATGGTTCATCATATTGCCGTGACTATAGGGACTGATGTGGCAGTGGTAGAGAAAGACCTCGCCGTCTTTGACACCCGCATAACTGTCTTGCAGATTTACTCGTCTGTCCCGAAGCGATTTCACCTCGGTGCCTTTGAGCACAATCCCGGCTTCGAATTTTTCCTCGATAAAATAATCGTGGTAGGCCTTCCGGTTGGTGGCCACCCCCTTCTGCTGATCTTCTTTGTCTTTCGCCATACCCAGACACCACTACCTTGATCTCGGTCTCCGCTAACGCCTATGATACCGGATGGCTCGCCCCGGCACCCTCGATTCCTTCGGCACGATTTTGTCCGGTCTGTCCAAACGACTCGGCCTTGAATCGAGACTGGTGGAGCTGCGCTTGCAGCATCAGTGGCACGATGTCGTCGGCGAGCCTATGGCGTCCCATACCTGGCCGGCCAATATTCGCTTCAAAAAGCTGTATTTGATCGTCAGGAATTCCGTCTGGCTTCAACAATTGACCTTTCTCAAACCGGCTCTCCTGACAAAGCTTCAGGCAGATGTTGGTCCCGAACTCGTGACGGACATTGTCGGTCGCGTCGGGGAGCTTCCGAACGATCTGGCAGCACCCCCGGTTGATCTCAATCAGGATATCCGCTCGGCGCAGTCTGAGGGCTCATGGGCTGAGGTCGTCACACATACCACCACTATCCAAGATCCCGCCCTTCGTGATCGATTCAGAGAGGTGATATCGCGATACCCCGCTCAGGTTCCGCCTCAACCGGCAAGGGGTCCGTCACGCGCCCCTTGAATAGAACCCGGGTCTCGCTGGAAACTTGCCCGCTCTGTGGCATTGGACCGAGACCGCCGTCTTCCTCCTGATCCAGTAATCGATAATATCCGCGCATGGCCCTTTCATAGTCTTTTGCCACAGCCGCATCTCCGGCCAGATACTTGGCTAGGACTTCCGGATCGGTCCAGCCATGGTCATCAAATACGTAAATCATGATCTGCTTGTATGACCCACCAGGATCGCCAGGAGTCGTGGGATAGATCTTCATCCGAGCAAAATCATGGGTCTGGTGGCCGACCTTTCGAAAGCGTTTCACGAGCGACTCCACCTCATCATCGGTTGTACCACGAGGAACGTCCGTCACGACGAGATGGCCGGATTGTGCACCGACAGTATAGGGAGGAATCGATCGATCAGGACGGCTCAGATACATGCCCCCCCAGATTAAGGCAAACGATCCGACAAAGACGCTGAGCGCGAACTTGACGACAATGTCGAGGGGCTTCTTGGTCTTTGGGTCATTCGGAGGCATAGAAGCAGAAGAGCGGTCTGGGCATCGAACGGCCGGCCAGCTTAATCCGATGAATTCTCGGGGGTGTCCTCCGACGTAGCATCCTCTCGTTCGGCGGCGTCCGCCAATCTGGCCACGGCGACGACTCGGTCTCCTTCGCCATCGAGATCAAGAATGCGAACACCCTGAGTGTTCCGTCCGATTTCACGGATATCATCGACCTTGCAGCGCAGCACTTTCCCCTGCGCAGCCATCAGCATGATCTGATCGTCATCTCGTACTTGAAGGAATCCCACGGCCAATCCGTTTCGCTCAGTGGTCTTGACGCTGATGATGCCCTTTCCGCCTCGTCCCTGTACCCGATATTCACCTACCGGCGTCCGTTTGCCGTAGCCGCCTTCCGTCACGGTCAAGATTGAGGTGGTCGAATCCGGAGTAATGGTTTCCATTCCGATGACTTCGTTGCCCTCTTCGAGTGTGATCCCTTTCACACCGTGCGCCATCCGACCCATCGACCGCACTTCCTCTTCCTTGAATCGAATCGTAATGCCTTGTCGTGTCCCCAATAGGATTTCGCGCTGTCCGTCTGTCAGCTGGGCCCCGATCAACTTATCACCGCCTTCAAGGCCTAGCGCGATGATCCCGCCCTGTCTGGGGTTGCTGAACGCGGACAATTCCGTTTTCTTGATGATTCCCTTTTTGGTCGCCATCACGATATAGCGGTCATCACGAAACTCTTTGACCGGCAAGGTTGCGGTCACCTTTTCACTCCCGGCCAAGGTAAGGAGATTGACGAGTGCTTTTCCTTTGGCTGACCGGCTAGCCTCGGGAATTTCATGGACTTTCAGCCAGTAGACCTTCCCGGCATCGCTAAAAAACAGGAGCGAATCGTGGGTGGAGGCGGAAAAGAGCGTCTCGACGAAATCCTCCTCCTTGATACCCATCCCGATCTTGCCTTTCCCTCCGCGCCGTTGAGCCCGATAGAGAGACACGGCATTGCGCTTGATGTATCCGGAATGCGAGATCGTGACGATCACTTCTTCCGCTGCAATCAGATCTTCGAGACTGATCTCGGCTTCTTCCTTGACGATCTGGGTCCGGCGGTCGTCTTTGTACGCTTCACGAATCTCGGCAAGCTCGTTCTGGATGATGGTGCGTACCAACGACTCGCTGGCCAACACAGATTTCAGATATTCAATCTGCTTAAGCACTTCCTGATACTCTTCGATGAGCTTGGTCCGCTCCAGCTGCGTCAAACGCTGCAGCCGCATGTCGAGAATCGCAGTGGCTTGGATCTCGGTCAGACCAAATTCCCGCATCAACCCTGCACGGGCTTCGTCAGGCGATTGCGATCGTCTGATGAGCGCGATGACGGCGTCAAGATGATCGAGGGCGATCTTGAGTCCTTCGAGAATATGCGCCCGTTCTTCGGCCTTTCTGAGTTCGAAGGCGGTCCGCCTCACCACGACTTCGCGTCGATGCTCGAGGAAATGATGCAGGATCTGCTTGAGCGTGAGGATCTCCGGGCGATTGTTCACCAGCGCCAACATGATGACACCGAAGGTCGTCTCGAGTTGGGTATGTTTATACAGATTATTCAACACCACCAAGGGGATTTCATTCCGCTTCAGTTCGATGACCACCCGAACCCCTTCACGATCCGATGACTCATCCCGCAAGTCGGAAATTCCTTTGATGCGATCGTCCTGGATCAACTCCGCGATCTTTTCGATCAGCTTGGCCTTGTTCACTTGGTAGGGAATTTCCGTGACGATGAGCCGTTCTCGCTCGGTACGTTCGTCGGTCTCGACCACGACCTTTGCGCGCAACTTCAAGAGCCCACGTCCCGTCTCGTAGGCTTCCTTGATCCCGCCCATGCCATAGATGAAGCCGGCCGTGGGAAAGTCCGGTCCGGGAATTTTCTTCATGAGTTGGGCGATCGTGACCTCGGGGTTCTCCAGCAACAGAAGGAGCCCATCAATAATTTCAGCAATGTTGTGTGTGGGTATATTGGTGGCGTAGCCGACTGCGATACCCCCCGCCCCATTGATCAAGAGGTTCGGCACTCTGGTCGGAAGCACCAGTGGTTCTTGCCGTGACTCGTCATAGTTAGGGCCGAAATCAACGGTTTCTTTGTCGATATCGGCCAACATCTCCTCAGCCAGCTTGGTCATGCGGGCTTCGGTGTACCGCATAGCCGCCGGTGAGTCCCCATCCATCGACCCATAGTTGCCTTGGCCGTCGACGAGGGGATAGCGCATATTGAAGTCCTGCGCCATCCGCACGAGGGTGTCGTAGATAGCCGAATCCCCATGGGGGTGATAGTTCCCCATGATTTCGCCGACAATCTTGGCTGATTTGCGGTAGGCTCGATTGGAGGCCAAGCCCATTTCACTCATCCCGAAGAGGATCCGCCGATGCACCGGCTTCAGCCCGTCACGGACATCAGGCAACGCCCGTCCCACGATGACGCTCATGGCGTAATCGAGATAGGAGGACTTCATCTCGTCTTCGATCGCGATATGACCTAACCGTTCATCTGGCGGCATGTCTTCTCCTCAAAGCGCACAGCGATAAGCTTTCAGGCATCAGCTCCGGAAAGCTGATCGCTGAAGGCTGACAGCTTCCTAGCTAGACATCCAAATTCCGAACTTCGAGCGCATGGGTTTGAATGAAGTTGCGCCTCGGTTCAACCTCATCGCCCATCAAGATGGTAAAGATCTCATCCACGCCGGTGAGGTCTTCAAGCGTCACCCGCAGGAGCGTTCGTATTTCTGGGTTCATGGTCGTTTCCCAGAGCTGTCCCGGGTTCATTTCTCCGAGACCTTTATAGCGCTGAATGCTGAGGCCTTGCTTTCCCGTATCCAGAATGACCTTTACCAACTCATCCGTGGATTGAAACGACTTTTCCTCGCCCTTGGCCTTGAGCTTGTACGGAGCCCGACCAAGTCCGATCGCAGAGGGCGTCAGTTTCTGGAGTTCCCGGAAGTCGGCGGACCCGACCAAGTCATGTGTCACGTCCAATTCATGGGTGACCCCGCTCGCGTGCAGCCGGCAGGCGACTTTGTTCGACTGATGCTCCTCGTCCACGAGAATATCAAACGTTGGAGTCACATTCGGGAACACCACGGCCAGTGATTGCGTGACGTTCTCGATTGATCGTTGAAGGGCTGCACGATCCTTGAGCCGTTCGCGATCGAGCCCCGGTTCATCGACAAAGGCACGAAGCATTGCGGCTTCGTATGATTTCTTATTGAGACGACCGAGCAAGGTTTCGAAGGTAATCATTTTCTTCAGGATGGGCAGAAGGCGACGCCCGGTCACGTAACCCTGAGCTCCCTCCATAAAGAGTTCAACGTCCTCGACTGCCAAGTCGGCGAGGTATTCGTTCAATAACCCTTCATCTTTGAGATACCGCTCCGTCTTACCCTTCTTGACCTTGAACAGCGGAGGCTGCGCGATATAGATATAGCCTCGTTCTATCAATTCGGGCATCTGCCGGAAGAAGAAGGTCAACAGCAGCGTCCGGATATGGCTGCCGTCCACATCGGCGTCCGTCATGAGAATGATCTTGTGGTACCGAGCTTTCGCAATATCGAATGCATCTTTCTCCGGCTTATCCCCTTCTTCCCGCCTACGACCGATCCCGGTGCCCAGTGCCATGATGAGCGTTCTAATCTCATCGCTGGAGAGCATCTTGTCGAAACGCGCCTTCTCCACGTTCAAAATCTTGCCTTTGAGCGGCAAGATCGCCTGAAACTTGCGGTCACGCCCCTGCTTCGCGGATCCACCGGCTGAATCACCTTCCACAATGTACAGCTCGCTTAACGCCGGGTCTTTCTCCGAACAATCCGCCAATTTTCCCGGGAGCGAACCACCATCCAGTGCGCTCTTGCGTCTGATCAGATCCTTTGCTTTCCGCGCCGCTTCCCTCGCACGAGCCGCGTCGACGGCCTTGCCGATGATCTTTTTGGCGACGGGTGGGTTTTCCTCAAAATAATTTCCCAAGGCCTCGTTGACCGCAGCCTCCACCACGCCCTTCACCTCACTGTTCCCGAGCTTGGCTTTGGTCTGGCCTTCGAACTGCGGATTGCGAACCTTGACGCTCACCACAGACGTCAGTCCTTCCCGTACATCGTCTCCGGTCAGCGATTCGGTTTCTTTCTTGAGCAGGTCATTGGCATTGGCGTAATTATTGATCGTCCTGGTGAGGGCTGCCTTGAACCCGACCAAGTGCGTGCCGCCTTCCTTCGTATTGATGTTGTTCGCAAACGAAAAGAGATTCTCGGCGTAGCTGTCGTTGTACTGGAGCGCCACTTCCAGAATCATTTCCGGCTTCTCGACTTTGACGTAGATCGGCTTGTGCAGGGGTGTTTTGGCTTCGTTGAGGTGCTCAACGAAGGACACAATGCCGCCCTTGTACAAGAAGACCTGTTCTTTCGCAGGCTCTTTCCGTTCATCTCGGAGCGTGATGGCGAGGCCCTTGTTCAAGAACGCCAGTTCCCGCAGCCGCTGAGCCAATACGTCGAAACTGAACTCCAGCGTTTCAAAAACTTGGCCATCCGGCTTGAACCGAACCTTGGTTCCTCGGCGTTTGGTCTTGCCTGTCGCAGTGAGGGGTGCGTTGGGTTTCCCTCGTTCGTATCGCTGTTCGAACACTTGGGCGTCCTGCCAGATCTCCAGCTCTAGCCACTCGGACAAGGCATTCACGACAGAGATGCCCACTCCATGCAGACCGCCGGAAACGGTGTACGCGCCCTGTTCGAACTTGCCTCCCGCATGGAGCACGGTGAGAGCAACCTCTGCCGCAGACTTCTTCTGCGTCGTATGCATCCCCGTGGGGATGCCTCGCCCGTTGTCTATGACCGTCACACTTCCGTCGATATGGATCGTGACGTCGATGGCCTCACCGAATCCCGCCATATGTTCGTCGACGCTGTTGTCGACGACTTCATAGACGAGATGATGCAATCCGTCGACCCCCGTACTGCCGATATACATCGCCGGTCGTTTCCGGACGGCATCGAGACCCTCAAGGACTTTAATTTGATCGGCGCTGTAGCTGTCAGACTTGGTTGGAGACTGTTCTTCCGTTGCCATCCGCTACCTATTCCATCCTCGTGATCAGAGGACTTGTTTCAGTTTTTAGCAAGGTTTTCCTGCCTGGAGTAGTACCTACACATTGCCAGGTGGAATTACCCGGTAATACTGGAGGAGCTATGTCCTTGAGTGTGCACAACATTCCGCTAAATCTTCACCGGCATGACAACGCACTTGAACCCGGGGCTTTCCGGCTCCTGAATCAGACAGGGACTCAGCGGTGTTTCCATCTGGAGCGAGATCGTTTCACCCTCCATCACGCTAAAGACATCCAGGAGGTACCGAGCATTAAAACCAGTCGTCAGGCTTTCTCCCTCATAGCGGGCGGGTAATTCTTCCGTCGCTTCCCCGAAGTCCGGGCTGGCTGAAAACAGCGTCATCTTGCCGGGCCCGAAGGACAGTTTTACCGCACTCGCCTTGTCTTTCGACAGTACGGACACACGACGTAGGGCACTCTCCAGGTCCGTCCGATTGACACTGATGTTCTTGCCCCCGTCTTTCGGGATGACCTGTTGGTAGTTCGGATAATTGCCCTCCATCAACCGTGACGTCAGCAGCAGGCCGCTCTTTCGGAAGATCATCAGGTTCTTTGAAAATCCTATGAGCGGTTCAGCATCTCCGCCTTCTTCCAACAGGTGGCGAATTTCATGAGCGGCTTTCTTAGGAATGATCGCTTTTATTTCCTGAGGAACGGCCGCCGACTTGGCCCCGGCTTTGCCGACCTCCTGTTCCGCAACCGCCAAACGGTGCCCGTCCGTGCCGACCAACCGGAGAGCCGTCTTCTTCTCGGTCACGATCAAAGTGACCAGAAGTCCGTTCAGAATGTACCGGGCATCGTTGTCTCCGGCAGCAAAGAGCGTCTTCCGAATCAATTCAAGCAACCCGTCTCCAGCCAATGGAAGCAATCCCTCACGTTCGATCGCCGGCAACGCCGGATAATCGGAGCTGGGGAGGCCCACGATCTTGAATTGGCTTCTCCCAGCCTGAATCGTCGTCCAGTTATTGTCCGTGGCTGTCAACTCAATATCCCCGGCCGGTAACTCCTTCACGATTTCAAAGAGTTTTCTGGCGGAGATGGTAACCCCTCCTGTCGACAACACCGTCGCCTTGTAGAGACCCCTCATACCGAGCTCAAGGTCCGTTGCGACAATTTCGACACCGTCCTGCTTGGCTTCCAGCAGGATATTCGACAGAATGGGCATGGTGTTGCGTTTTTCCACGACGCCCTGCACGCGTTGAAGACCCGTCAATAATTCATCTCGCCCGATCCGTACTTTCATGGAATGCTCCCCCATCGACGTCGCTAACTGCGAAGAATCTGTTCCTTTAATGATTCGATCGTCGTCTGCAATCCTGTATCGGTTTCCTTGGCCTTCGTCACCTGTCGGCAGGCGTGAATAATGGTCGTGTGGTCTTTCCCTCCGAATTGCCGACCAATCTCGGGGTATGAGGCGTCCGTCAGCTCCCGACAGAGGTACATGGCAATCTGCCGAGGATGCACCAGTGTTTTGCTTCGACGCCGAGATTTCAGCTCCGCAATCTTGACATGAAATTGAGCGCAGACGGCTTCCTGGATATCATCCATGGCGACAACTTTCTTTTTATCCCCAATGAGATCTCTCAGGACTGTTTTTGCAAGGTCGAGACTAATGACTTGCCCTGTAAGCGAAGCGTAGGCACCCAGACGAACAAGACTTCCCTCCAGTTCTCGAATATTGCTCTTCATCGTGGTTGAAAGAAACTGGATCACATCTTCCGGCAGTTTGACTCCTTCGTCCTCTGACTTCTTCCTCAGAATGGCGATCCGTGTCTCGACATCCGGTGGTTGTAAGTCCGCGATTAAACCCCATTCAAATCGAGATCGTAACCGTTCCTCGATATCAGGCATGTCCTTCGGGAACCGGTCGCTCGACAACACGATCTGCTTGTGGCCTTCATAGAGCGCATTAAATGTATGGAAGAACTCTTCTTGAGTCCGTTCCTTTCCGACCAGAAATTGGATGTCATCGATCATCAGCATATCGATGTGTCGGTAGCGCTTTCGGAGGTCCATCATTTTATCGTAGCGGATCGAGTTAATGACCTCGTTTGTGAATTGTTCGGTCGTGAGATACGCGATTCGTAGATCCCTTTGTTCAGCCACATGATTCCCTATGGCGTTGAGGAGATGGGTTTTTCCGAGTCCCACACCGCCATAGATAAATAAAGGGTTGTAGGTTTGGCCCGGTTGCTCCGCCACCGCCATACAGGCCGCATGGGCAAACTGATTACCAGCTCCGACAACAAAGTTTCGGAACGTATATTTTGGGTTGAGGAGAATCCCCCGCCGTGGTTTCCCTGGCGTTTGAACCCTTCCCCCTGGTGTCCCGAGGGGCAACTCTTCCTGGGCCGCAGCTGTTTTCTCACGCACGATAAAGGCCACCGTCAAGGGTTCACCCGCACCGGCTGTCGCCACAGCTTCAGCCAAAAGGGCTCCGTAATGCGTATCCAACCACTCCCCAAAGAATTTATTCGGTACTCCAATATACACAGTGGAATTCTCGACCCTATCGAATTGCACTGGTAAAAACCATGTATCAAAGACCTGCTTCGGTACCTTTTGCTGAATGTACTGAAGCGCTTCATCCCACTCAATGTCTATCTTCATAAACCCCACTCACACCCTTATACACAGGATTACTCACACTTGTGGATAACCTCTCATTTCGGATCGATTTCTAGCGTAAAGAGGGCCCGGTGAATACCATGTTGTGTCACAGCCTGTCGAGTTACTCTCCACCTCTCAAGATCTATCAACAAGCTGTTCATCCCTTCTCACACCTCTATACAGTGAATTTCCACAAAGTTATCCATATTGGAATTTGTAAAATATATAAATAAAATCAAGTACCTATATACTATCCACTCTATACACCTCATTACTCCTAATCCGACGGCGACGAATTTTCTTTATTACAGAACATCGGAGTTACAGAGTAATAATCCGCCGACTTCTTACTAATAACTCAAGTAAGTCTTTTCCGGACAGCTCAACCCCTTCCTTCAAACCACAGCTGCTGTTGCTTTTTAATACAGTCCCAGTCAAAGAAGAGTTCCTTAAGCCAATAACAATGGCACTATCAGCTTTTGAGTACAAAAAAGGTGAGACTCCCTCTACCGGAGACCGAGCAAGATACACCACTGTCTCCATTAGAAACTCCCTTTTAAAATATGAGTGTGCAGTCCATTAATTGAATTACAGCAGCCACCTCATCCTCCGATTTACATTGCACTGCAAACGCACCACTCAACAGTGACCGATCAAATGTTTTCGGGAGAATAAAAGGGATTTCCAGCTGTTCAATGGAAGGAAGGTACTTTTCAAGAATATCGAGATCAATAATGTCGTCCGTATCATCTCTCAGTAAGCGAACAGCCTCACCAATGAGAATGACCGTCGTGTTGTGAGCCCCGGCAACAAGCCCGAGGGCAATTCGCAGTGCCTCAACCGGACGATGTGTGGTCCGTGGATCCTCTTGGATGACAACCGCGATGTTTTTTGACACGTGAAATTCGCAACGCCTTAAGTAAAAGAGATGAACGGCTTACAGGCATCAATAAGTCCAGAGAGAACAACCAACCCACAAAGGGTAAATTCTTTGTCAACGTCTGTCGTTGACACCTGATGTTGTTGACAGCCATATGCGCACACAAAAATGCGTACCCCTGAGCTGGCAAGATCTCGATAGGGCTGAGACCTCATATTTTTAACCCCTTCGTCAATAAGGTAGAGATACACCTCATGACCGGCATCCAGTGCTGTTTGGGCAAGTCCGGTAACTGTTTCTGAATTTGGATGTGTGGGGGGAAGGGCTAGAAGAATTCCGATTTTTTGTTTCACAGGTTAATTCACAGGAATTTATGTGAATATTCAGTGTATTCGATAATTTACTCACCTCCGTGAGACTAAGTGGTTTTGAGGGGAAAGTCAATGACTAAAGACAGCGGTCAGGAAGACAAGAGAAGAGACTCTATCTGACTTGGAAGAGATGCTAAAAGAACGTCATGTTGGCTCTTTGATTCCATGTTTCGGAGTACTGCGACTCCCTTTGTAACCTCATCGTCACCAAGTAAGAGTGTGAATTGGCAGCCAAGCCGGTCGGCTTGGCGAAGGTGAGCCTTTAAGGTGGTCGACCGAAAATCACAAACCGCTGGTATGCCAAAGGTGCGAAGGTCTTCAAGAGCGCTAAGCCCGGCTACTGAACCTTTATTCCCGAAACCGGCAACATAGACAGTCTTGTCAGTGGGGATGGGAGAACTCAGAGAGTCTGGTAACAACATCGCTATACGTTCAAGTCCCACAGCAAAACCGACGGCAGGAGTCGAGGTACCTCCGAGTGTCTCCACGAGCCCATCATATCGGCCACCTGCTCCCACGGCATTTTGTGCTCCGAGATTGGTCGCGGTGACTTCGAACGTCGTGAGATTGTAATAATCGAGGCCTCGCACAAGCCGGTGATTTAGCGAATAGGGTATATGGATGAGATCGAGGCCAGCCAGTACTTGGGCGAAGTAGGAACGGGCGGTCTCAGCCAGGGATTCAGAGAGACGAGGAGCCTGTTCCGTAATGGAACGGCACTCAGGAACCTTGCAATCCAGGACGCGAAGCGGGTTTGCCTCAATGCGGTGCTGACAGTTACCGCACAAACTCGGCACATGGCGTTTGAGATAGCTGACAAGGATGGGGCGGTAGATGTCACGATCAGCTGCCTGGCCAAGGTTATTGATCTCGAGGGTGAGGCTAGGAAGGCCTAGCTCATGGAGCATGCGCCAGAGGAGGGCAATTACCTCAACATCGGCACGCGGATCGGCTATGCCATATGATTCAACACCAAATTGATGGAACTGTCTCAGCCTGCCGGCCTGCGGGCGCTCGTGACGAAACATCGGACCGGTATAGAAATATTTTTGGGGCACCGGGATCGCGGCACGATTGTGTTCGATATAGGCCCGGACGGTACCGGCAGTTCCCTCCGGTCGAAGAGTCAACGAGGTACCATCCCGATCCGGGAACGTGTACATTTCTTTCTCGACGATATCCGTGGATGCACCAATACTCCGTGCAAATAAGGTGGTCACCTCAAAGATTGGAATACGGATTTCGTGAAATCCATATCGGGTCGCCCATCGCCTCGCAGACTCTTCGATGAACCGCCAGCGCGGGGTCTCTTCCGGCAACAGGTCCTTGACGCCTTTGATACCTTTGATCACGGACACGGAATGATCTCCTTGCATATGTGCTTGTCGGATAACGGAGTTCGCGCGGACTATAGCGGCGGCCTCGGC
This sequence comes from uncultured Nitrosospira sp., assembly GCA_900696515.1. Classification (GTDB taxonomy): domain Bacteria; phylum Nitrospirota; class Nitrospiria; order Nitrospirales; family Nitrospiraceae; genus Nitrospira_D. The sequence goes on from CAADGK010000019.1 coordinate 21,265, forward strand.
GGCAAGTCAACGGCGTGGAGCTTGCGCCGTCCAACCCCGAGAGGTATAGTGCCCAGCTCATGATACGGTCCTTGTCACTCAACCTCCTATGAGCCAAGATCAATCAGGCCGTCGGGTTCTGGCCCTGGCCCCTATGCCCCCTGAAAAGTCCGCGTATGCGTTGGCACGGTACAGCCGATCTCCCGACTCCATTGAGGAGAGTATTCGATGGGTGCACGGACACTCGTCGGAAAAGTTCTGGGAGCAGTTTTATTTTGATTACGGACATGCATCGATTGCCGATCTTGGACACGTCATCATCTGCTTCGAAGAGATTTCTGAGCTGGCGGCGATTCGTCTGGAAGATGAGCCGCTGTGGGATGGTCAGGCGAAATCCAGCCGCTATCAAAATTTTGCCTCGAGCAGATGGTTCGTCCCAGGCCAAATTCGTGGAAGTGAAACCGAGGCTCTGTACGAAGGGATTCTCCGAAGCCTTGGTGATGTGTACCGACTCCTCCACGAGCCTCTGAAACAATTCCTAGCTACACGCGAGCCACGGCCTGAGTCGATGAAGCAGGCCGACTATGATCGGACCATCGCGGCGCGGGCGTTCGATGTCACGCGGTACTTGCTTCCCCTTGCGGCCAAGACCAATGTCGGGCAGGTCGTCAGTATCCGGACGTTGGAGAAGCAGATTACGCGGCTCTTGTCCTCTCAACTCCCGGAGTTGCGGGCAATCGGGGAGGATCTGAAGGACGCGTGTCAACGTCCCCCGGTGAACCTCTGGGGCGAACTCTGCGGCCAGGCTGCCGGCTTGAGTGATCCATTGGCTCCGACCCTGGCACGGCATGCGAAGGCGAACACCTACCAGGAATTGGTGTACTCCGATTTGGCTCGCCATGCCAAAGAAGCCTTGCATGGGACTGGTCTCGATCAACCTGGAAACTGGGGACCGGTTGAATCCGTCGAACTGATAGAGCCGCACCTTCCGCTGGACGAACTGGTGGCTACGCTGCTCTATCGCGTTTCACAGGCTCCCTATCGCAAGATCCTCGAGGTGGTGAAAGAGTGGACTGAAAAGGAGAAACAGGCGACCATTGAAGTGGCCACCGGACAGCGTGGTCCATACGATGAACTCATCAAAGAGTTCCGCAGCGGCTATGCCTTCATATTCGATATTCTGATGGACATTGGGGCTTGGCGAGATATGCACCGCCATCGCCGGTGCCAGCAGGTGCAACAGAACTTCACGACCGTCCACGGGTACGATGTCCCGCAGTCGTTGATCGATGCCGGTTTGGATCAGGAGTACCGGCAGGCCATGGATGCCGTGCGCCAGGATATCGAATCACTGAGGAAGAAGGACCAAGAAGCTTCACTCTACGCCATTCCGTTTGGCTTCAAAGTCCGGTGCTTGTTTAAGATGGACTATGCGGAAGCAGAATATATCAGCAAACTACGGTCCGGCGTGAAGGGCCATTGGTCGTACCGAACCGTGGCCTGGCAGATGAAGCAACAGCTGGCCAAGAAATTTCCCTTCCTCGGCGAACAGATCCGGGCGACACCGCCTGATATCGAAGACGCGCTGACTCGATAAGATCCTCGTACCGCTCATGCACACCTATCAGGAACAATGCGAAGCCGCCATTATGGCCGGCGCATGGGATACTCTCTTTGCCGAGTCTCTGGCTTGGAGCCGAGATCCGGATGGAGTCAAGGACCCGCGCCCGCTCTTTGCGCGGAATGTGGTGTACCTCGTGCAGGGTCGGTTTGCCGAGGCCTGGAAAACCCATGGGCTCTGTCTTGAAGCCCAGGAACACATTGCAGTCGTGGGGAGCTGGGTAAACGACCTGCTCGTGCGGCACGGCGACAGCGGCTATGCCCATCTCGTCAAGGGCTTGTTTCTCGCCCAGTCTGGTCAATCCGAACAATCGATGGGACCATACGCGGAAGCCGCAAGACTGCTTCCACAATCTGCATATCCACATTACTTTTTGGCCCAGATCCACGAGCGGGCCGGCCATCTAGAAATGGCAATCAAAGAGTATCGTGAAGCGGTCCGACTGGCTCCGGACTATGCACCGGCACGGATGAATTTGGGTGTGGCCTACCAAGACCAGGGGCGGCTGGAGATGGCCATCAAGGAGTACCGTGAGGTGATCAAGCTCACCCCGAACGACTCAGCCGCGCATTCCAATCTCGGTTGTGCCCTGGCTGAACAAGGGAAAATGGAACCGGCGGTGCAATCCTACAAGACGGCGTTGAAGCTGAACCCCCAGGATGCCGAAGTGTATTTTGCATTGGGGGGTCTCTACGAAACACGCGGCCGTCTGGACCTGGCCCAACGGAGCTATCAAGACGCGCTTACTGCCAATCCGGACTTTGGCGCAGCCCACTCTGCCCTCGGGTGGCTCGCGTTAGGGAAGCAGCGGCTTCAAGAAGCGGCGGACATCTTCAGCCGGGCACTTAAGTGCAATGAGGAGGATGCGCGGGCCTATCACGGCATTGCTGAGATCTATGCAATCCGAGGTAAACGCCAAAGCGCGATGGAAAACTACAGCAAGGCGCTCAAGTATTATCGCGATCCTGAAAAACGGAATCAGATCATGAATCAGCTGTTCCAGGAGGGGCAGGTGGGGGACTGAATTGGGCCCCAGCCGCCGTGCTCGCCTGATCCGCGCAAAGCGAAATACCTACCGTTCTTGACGAGATCCTCCTGCCCGAGATAGCATCCATAATGGATCCGATATGGAACCTCTAGGGAGGACTATGGCTACCTTGACCATCAAAAATATTCCTGAGCCGTTGGTCAGACGACTGAAACAGCAAGCGGCAGCTCAGCACCGGAGCTTGAATTTTCAGGTCATCTCCTATCTGGAACAGATGACGCGGAGTGTGCCGGTCGATGCCGACACATTGCTGGCGCGGGCACGAGCGATTCGCCAAATTCCCAAAGGGATGAAGTTGACGGATCGCCTTCTCAATGAGCTGAAGGCGGTTGGTCGGTCATGATCGTGGCCGATACGAATTTATTGATCTATCTTTATGTCCAGGGAGATAGAACGGCGGATAGTGAGGCTGTACTCAGACGCGATGCCACATGGGCGGTTCCGTTGCTATGGCGTTCCGAATTTAGGAATGCATTGATCGGCCTCGTTCGTAAAGAATTTGTACAGCTGGAAAAAGCCGTCGCCATAGTTGATGAGGCAGAGCGATGGTTGGCCGGGCGGGAATATAGCGTGATCTCCCGCCATGTACTCACCCTTGCAGAGCATTCTGGCTGTTCAGCGTATGACTGTGAATTTGTGGCTCTTGCCCAGGATCTTGGGGTGCCGTTGGTGACGACCGACCAGCGGGTTCTGAAGGCGTTTCCCGACCTCGCTGTCTCGCCGCAGACCTTTTTAGGCTGACCGCAATGGAAAGCTGAATGGAATGGTGCCGGATGATCTCCGAAGACGGACAGGAGAGAAGCCTCTAGCCGTTGGTTTTGGACGAGATACGCTTCACGAACGACGAATCACGAGATTTACAGTTCTCGAATTGCGCCTTGCAGGACAGTAATCTGTGTCGTGGGGTCGCCCGTTGCTTGCAGTTCGTTACGAATCTGGTCCTTGAGGTAGGAGGAATAGCCGACGCGGTCGATGAGGAAGTCGAGGAAGCGTTCGGCCGGTAACAGACTCTGTTCCTTGAGTTCGTCGATGGTCTCATCACTCACGGGGACGTACGTGCTGCCGATATGGAAGACCACGTTGTAGTGGCGCCCTGTCGCAATTCTTTCAAATCTCAAGCCCTTCACGGATCCTCCTTACAAGCTCCACAAAGGGTTCCATTCTAGACAAGGTCGAGTTGTGAAGACAAGGGCTTATGAAGGGTTATCGCGGTGGACAGTAACGGCGACAGGCATCTATCATGACGTTCTCGTACATTAAGATGAGGCGGAAGAAGTCAGTCGTCATGACCGCAACAGAACTCATCGAATTCTGGATCAGTCGACTTGAAGCCGAGCAAACGCGTCTGATTGAAACAGGACAGGATGCTCCTGCCATGGCATCACTGGGCCGACTCGTCAGGACGACCGGCGGGCCGCACCTATACGAATTTATTGTGGCCGGTGAGGTCAGCTTGCCGATCGACCTTCCGGTTTCCCTCGTTCCTGCCGATGACACGGATACGACAGAGGGAATCGTATTGCGGCAAACGGGACAGTCGCTTCTGGTTCAACTGTTCGATCACCTCGGAAGTGATGTCCCTTCTGGCACCCTGGTTCCAGACCAAGCCGGCCTCGTTGGTACGGCAGCGACCCGTCTGAAAGACATTCTGGCAAAACCTGACTTGTACCACCTTGGGCCTGCGGAGCGGTTGGCGGCGCTTCTCCAGCTGCCAATTGGGGAAGTAGAAACGTTCGCCCCCAATTCCTCCGTCTTCACAACGCTGTGGTCCGATGACCGAGCGCTCCGTCGACAAAGGCTTGGGAGCCTAGCGATGGACCTGGTTCGCGCCAACAAGCGTATCCTGTTGCTGAGTCCCGGCCATGACGACAGTGATGAGCTGGTCGGGATGGTGGGGCGGACCATGAAGGCGGGCGGGCTGAATCCCAAGACGTGGGTGACGCGATATGAACTCCCCCTGGTATCGTACGCCGCCGGCCTTGATCTTCAGGAGCTGAGTTTTGAAGCTCAGATGCATCAATTCTATGCCAAATCACAGGGCGACAAAGCTACGTTGAAACAGAAGTACGACCGGTTCCGTGAGTTGACTCCGTTTCTGGCCAAAAAGGAGGCGAAACAAAAAGATTTGGACGAAGTCCGTCTTCTGGAGTGGCGTCTGGTGACGCAGTTCCGAGAGCTTCAAGTCAAGCTGGCTGGAGTCGAGACCACGCTCAAAGAGTTTGAGACCCTTCCGCTGTTTCAACGCCTTGCGATGCAGACCATGGGGAAAAATGTGGAGTCGCTCAAGCAATACCGCACACTGTATCAGCGTCAGATGGATCGTCTGGACAGCGAGATCGATGTGGCCAAAGGCAGGATTCAGCAACTTGTTCCGGAAGCAGCGGTGCCTCGAGGGCAGCGTGCGGAATGTGAGGAACTTAAAGAACAGATCGTGAAACTGGGTGGAACCAAGAAAGTCCGAGAACTCCTCGCGGCCGAGGAGAATCCGAATCGCCAGGCCTTTGTCCAGAATCGACGCCTGGTTGCCGCAACGCCCATGCGTGTCGCGACCGACCCGTTGTTCAGTCGCGTGCGGTTCGATGTACTCGTGGTCGATGAGGCTCCGCAGATTGCCGTGCCGTCACTAATGGCTGCAGCCGGACTGGTCCGTGAACGCATTATTGTCAGCGGCGATCCTCGAGACATCAGCGCAGCGAGGCAATGGGCGATACCTCAGGAGGGGGCCCGGACTGCTTGGAAGCCGATCCCGTACCGCTTGCTTGACGTGGGTGAGGAGAATTCAGGATAATCGCCCTTCTTGCGGTCTGGCATCCAAGGGAAGTTGATGTAGGGCTGTCAGCAAGCTGCAAGGGTCACATCAGCAGCCTCTAGAGCCGAAGTGGTGGAATGGCAGACACGCCAGCCTCAGGAGCTGGTGCTCGTAAGGGCGTCCGGGTTCAACTCCCGGCTTCGGCACCACCGTTCATTCCTGCCTAATTATTCAGTGAGTTAGAAAACCGTGCGGAAGCACGTGTTGCGGGGGTGTTAAGCCTGGCGTCCAGTCGGGCCATTGCAGCATCCAACCGGTCTGCCTTCACTGTGCGATATCGCAGGAACATTTCCACCGAGGAATGACCGACGATCTTCATGATGGTTTCAATCTCGACCCCTTCATCGGCTAGGTTGGTCACGGCACAGTGACGAAGGTCATGAAAAACGAAGTCTTCAATCTTCTGTTCCTGGCACAGCCGCTGAACCTCTCGATAGGTATGGCTCAGTTTCCGCCCGTCCTTGTGAAAGACTAGGCCCTGAATGCGCGTGACGCCCTCAAGGCTCCGGTGACGTTGGAGTTCTCGCCGCAGGGTTGCCGTGATCGGTACCAGACGTTCCTGCCCCGTCTTCGTCAAGTGGCCTGGAAGGAAGATCCGTCCCTTCTCCAAGTCGACCCGATCCCACGTCAGGGTGAGAATCTCTTCTAACCGCATGCCGGTGTGGTAGCCGGTCAACAATACCGGCTTGAACCAGTCAGGGGCCGCACCGTGGAGTCGTGCCCATTCCTCAGGCTCAAGGACGCGGCTTCTTGCGTTCTTCGGCTTAGGAGCCGCCACGAGAGAAGCAACGTTCCGCGTGATCAGATCCCGTTTCATCGCCAGTTTCAGCATGTGCTTGAGGTAATTGTGATCGACGTTCACGGTTCCGACCATATGCCCCTTGCTCCGTTCCTGCCGGAACGCCTCGACATCTTTCACGGTGATATCTTGAAGCAGACGATTGCTTCCAAAGAAGGGCACGATCACCTTGTCGATCCGCTGACAGCGTTCCCTGTAGGAGCGAATCCGCCTCACTTCTTCCGTAGCCTTGTATTCCTCGGCCCACTGGCCTAAGGCCATCACGGCTTTCTTGGCTCGCTCACTCTCAACGGCTCCGGCTAGGAGCTTGGTCCTAATGACGGCTTCTTGCTGCCGCGCCAGCGTCTTGTTGTCGCAACCGACCTTCCAACGCTTCAGCTTGGCTCCTGGCATGCGCTTAGTGAGCGTCAGCCGCTCCCCATCATCCAACACATAAAACTCGACGTAATAGGCCCAGGACTTCGGGCAAGGGCATTTTAAGCCCTTCACCCCATCCGGGCATCCCCGCGCACACTTACCCCTTCGCGTCAGTCCCATGAGAACGTCCTCCCTTTCCCCGTGGTTCCCCCACGAGTTGATTTAAAGTGATATCGAGCGACCGACACAGCTTGAGCAAGGTTGAGAGTTGCGGATCCAGCTTCCCGGCCTCCAGCTTGATGATGCTGATGTAATGCACGCCGGACAAGTCGCCGAGCTTGCGTAGGCTCAAGCCCCGCTTCTCTCGCCATTCCCTCAGCCGTGTCTGCATGGGGTGCATGGTAGTCTTTTAGCTACCTGTAATCAAGGGGGTGGAGACCGAAAACGGTCGTCGAGCTTTCACCGATTGAGACGTAATCCAACGGTCAAGTTCGTACCGGTCGAACTTCGTCAGCCGACCGAGCTTCACAAAGGGAATGCGCCGTTGCGAGACCATCGTGTAGAGCGTATGGGGAGAAAGACCGGTGTACTCGGCCACTTCTTGGATATTCAGCAAACGGCGGGTCATGGATGAAGGCTCACGCATGTCCTATGTGCCTACAGATCCCTGTGTACCCTCGGAGTGCTTCTCGATCATCACGGGCTGTTTTCTGGAGGGTGACGGCTCGATGATGACATTAATCGTCCGATCTTCCTCAGAGCGCAGTTCAGCAGGAATGAGCCTAGCCGCAATCCGATAGTATTCGGTAGGATTCTCCCGTGCCCATGCGAGGAACGCCGCGTGTCCGCCGAGACCGTCATAGACGACTTGCACGGCTTCTCGAAACTGGCCCGTGAATCGATTTGGCGTCCCAGATTGTCGACCTCCGGTCTTGGATTTGCCTGGTTGGAAAGGCATTCTGTTTCCCTCTGTTTTAGATTCAGCGAATCAGTTCTATTTCTTGGAGTTCTCGTTGGTTCAGAAACGCTTTGTGTGATCGCAATCGATCCGCATTGATCCAGCGGATCTGTCCCTCAAACGTCACACTGACCCAAAAGGTATTGCCGTCTTTACCCAGGAATTCCGGCACCGCTGGCCCCAGGATTCGACCATCACCCGTTTCCCAGTAGATCGGTCGGGTATTCGGGGCGGCGGGTTGACACTGGAATTTCTTGTCTGAGAGAGAGGCGGTATTCTCCCCGGCTGCTATGGGGTCCGCCATGGGCGCAGGTCCCTGCTTCGGGTGAGCCAGAATGGCCCGGGCTTTGTCCAAGAGTGCTTTACTCATTGCCTATACCCCCCTGTAAGTGGAACATCTGGAACATCTGGAACGCCTCATAAGTCATTGTATTCATAAGCTAATATCACTTATTTCCCGTTCCATGTTCCGGTTGTTCCAGATTCCCGGGGGTATAACGGCGAGCGAGATCGTCAATCTGGGTCCTAGTGAACTGATACCCGCGTTGATTGGTTTGCCCTTCCCGCCAGCGAGAGGACTTCAACCCGAGCGGATGAAGACGGTTTGCAAGTGCCTTCAAGGTAAGGGAGTCCCACCCGAGCCGGGTCCGTACTTTCTCAGCGAGATCCTCCGCCCTGATCTTCCCTTCCGCCCCAAAACCCAGGCATTCATCCAGGACTTCAATAATGATTGGGTTCGGGTCATCGGCGGAGCGTGAGGCTCGATCCCCGCCAAGACGTGCCGCGAGGTGAATCATTCTGTCGGTTAAGGTTCCGGTTCCACCGCTCGCATCAATCACCGCAGCGATTGAGAGAAGCGGTTCCCAGAGATCCACCGCCCGATGATCGAGGTCTGACAGACCGGGAAATTCTGATCCGTCGTACAGCTCCGCAATGGTTGGAGCCATCGTTAACGCGAATATGTGGAGGTCGTCCCGGAGAATCTGGGCTTGAGCATCAAGCCGACGAAGGCTGAACCGTTCCGTTTTCTGTCCAGGGAGTAGGCGTTGCATCATGACCATGATCGAGCGATCCTCGAGGGTGGTTTCTAGAGCGGAAATCGAGGCAATCGCTCTCGGCACATAGGTTTCAAACGTTTCTTTTTGTTGCCCCTGAGCGGATTTTCGGTATCGTGCAACCGACTGCCCTCGATGGAAGCCACTGTTTAAGATCTGCGTCACTGCGCTCCATCGCTCTTTGTCTCCTGTCATCCCTTCCATCTCGTCGTAGATTTGAACGCCTCCGTCCTCCCGTGGCTCACGGAATATTTGCGCTTCTGTTGGAGAGGCTGTTGGCTGGTGGGCGTTGAACCCGAGCATGGAAATGAGGTCTAAGGTCCGCGACTTCCCGCAACGTTTCTCAGGCGACCGCAACACGAGGTAGGGGAAGTATTCAAAGACCGAATAGCAGTAGGTCCCCATCAGCCACAGGGCAAGCAGTGGTGGAAGATCCTCCCCCATCACCACGAATCGATGAAGGAACGTTTCAACCTGTTCAAAGAGATCCGGCCCCGAAATAGCATCGCCTCGTAAGAATCGCCTGATCCCATCCTTCGAGAACCGGACATTCGAGAGGCCATAATTCACGGCCCCAAAGTCTTCAGCGGAAACAATCTCACGATCCCCGCGTACGACGTAGGGCTGTCCATCAAGCAGCACGCCGCTGCTCAGGTGTCCGTCGCGAAAGTCTTGGGGCAGTCGGGGTGCCGGGAGCGCGTCCGGCCCATCAAGCAAATGCGCGAAGCGCACCAATGGAGAGGACACCCCGCTCAATAGGGGTGCTGCTGCCAACTCTTCGACTTCCTCAACGCTAGGCTGCATGGCGGTTGGTCCTTTCGTGAAAGGCTTTCAGCCTGAAGTCATCGGCCACGGTTTCCAGGAATTCGGCTTGGTCTCTGTCGGCATAGGCACGAGCAACCACCTTCATGAGTCGATCCCGATCTTCGTCGCTCAAATTATCGCCATTGAAATTCTCGACAGCCTTGAGAGTCCATTCAGCTCTGAGCCGTCGGTCTAGTGCCGCCATTTCGAACCGGAAGGCCACGTCGACCAGATCGAGCTTCTGAAGCTTCGCAATTGGCCGTTGTCCGTGAGGGGTGGGTGAGTCGGTGAAGAGGTCTTTCAGGTCGAGTCCGAGTGCCCCCACAATCTCTTCCGGCGTGCATCCCCCAAAACAATGGAGCAGCACCTTGCCGTCGACTTCTCGAATCGATAGTGACGGCGACTTATCCGGGTGTGCAGGGCAGCGAGCAGACCATTTGCCGTGTGCGCGAGAGCGAACACCATCGAGTCGGCTGAGCAAGTCGGTGATCGTCATGGCGTCACCGCCTTATCCAAAGCCTTGCGGAGTTCACCTACTTGCCAGGCGCACGCCCGATTGAAATGCTTGCGTGGTTTTGGAATGCGACCAGACTTGACCCCACGCCAGACAGTCGCTTCGCTGCACGCGAATAGAGCCGCGACGACTGGAAGACGGACATGTGCGGAGTCTGGGAGAGAGTCGAAATTCCTGAGAGGTTCCTGCATCGGCGAATCCTCCAGGGGTGCGAGGTCCGCCGAAAAAAGAAACCGCCTGACAGCGAACATCCACACCCCGCTAGGGGTTGAAAGTCTGCCGCTGTCGGCGGCCATGTGCGGAAACTAACCTTAAAACGAAACGACTTACTGTTTACATGAGGTCTCAGATCGTGTCAAGGAACGTCAGGAGCAAACTCGTTCGAGATTCAGTCGCAACGAGGTTTCCTTTTCTCTGCACACGAATATGGGAAAGCCCCCGGGGTCTTTCTGATGGTGCGCTGGATGCAATGCGCCATACCGAGAGGCTCAACGAGGCTACCCCGGCGTCGACAACATGCCCGGGGGGTCTTCCTCCAGGTGTTGCCCAGGTGTTACATTTGGCGGCAGATTCAGCCGAACCGGACCAAAGAGCGACAAAGAGAAACAAAGAGCATGTCCGCATGTATCAAGGGGATAAGTGGGAATCACCGCTCCCATCAAGGGCTTCAGCGATTCCCACCTTTCCTATCCCGGCTTCGGCACCACAACACCTCACACTCTCCTATTTCAAGGGAGTTTCTCGCTTCATTTTTTAAAACCGGTTAACACCCATTCTGACGTTTGGCTGTGCCGAATGGTTATGTCACTGTAAAGTGAACACGGAGTTAATCACCCTATGAGGAACCGTTGATCATGGTCTCACTCGGGGTTTACCGTCACTATAAAGGTCAGCAGTATGAAGTCTTGGGGGTTGCCAGACATTCAGAAACGGAGGAGGAGTTTGTCGTGTACCGAGCCTTGTACGGCGATCGAGGCCTCTGGATTAGGCCCATCGCCATGTTTACTGAGAGCGTCGAGAAGGAAGGCGTATCTGTCCCACGATTTTCACGGATAGATGAAACGTGATGGTGCCTGTCTCGCGTGACGCATTTTGGGGCAGATCGACCGCCGATCACAGCTTCCTACAACGTTCCACGTATCATACTCAGGCCCCAAAATGGTATTTTGCTGACAGCTCGCTCAGGTTCGACAACAATGGACTGTGCAGGGATCCACTTGCGGAGAATGTGAAGGCGGGTTATCAATGGCGAGTCGGTCAGATTTACGAGAAATGACTAGGATGAAGGGTAGGTATGTAATGAGCCGACTTGTGCTCGCAGGAGTCTTGATCCTTAGCGGGACGGCGATCGCTACTGCGGTAGAACCGCTGACTAAAGCTCCAAAGCCAGTAGTCCCCCAGAGATCGATCCCACTCGCCGGGGAGGAGCCCTACGAAGCATTAAAGCGGGGAGACTACCGAGTCGCTGCGGGGCTCTTCGCTCCACGGGCGGAAAAAGGCGATGTGCGGGCGCAGTACAATCTCGGGCTCCTGTATGCCAGCGGAATGGGCGTGATGCAGGACTACCAGACGGCCCTCAAATGGCATCGCATGGCAGCGGGACAAGGCCACGCTGGGGCGCAAAATGAACTCGCTCAGATGTATGCGAAGGGACAGGGTGTTCAGCAGGATCAGGTGCGGGCCTATGTGTGGTACAGCGTCGCGGGAGAATCGTCGACCGGCGGGTCAAAGACGGAGATCATTAAGGACCGGGACCACATGGCGAAGCATATGACTCCGGATCAGATTCAAAAAGCGGAGGGGCTGACCAAACAGTGCTTAGAGTCGCAGTTCAAGAAGTGCGGCGAGAAATAGAGCGTTCCTCACAATTATCTGCTGCCGCACCACTTCGAGTTTAAAGCCTTTCGGAGTTCGTTTCCCCTGTGTATCTAGCCAGCTCCATTGGATTTTGTCTCGTTCATGTAATTCCTAGCCTTTTGCCGTCCTCCTCGACCATCACAGCGTGATTGTTATGCGGCGCGGAGTTCTTTGATTGCTCGTAAGGTCGTGTCTATTTCTTCTGCTGAGTTGATGATACTCGGTGCGAGCCGGGCGAATTTCGTGGCGTAGGGTGTCACGCTGCCGACGATGTTACGTTGCCTGAGCTTCTCTACAACTGTGCGAGGCGCCATACCGGCCACCTCGAAACAGATGATCCCCGCAGAGAGATCTTGCGACATCGGTGTATGTAATGTGACATGCGGCATAGCCGCCAGGCCCTGTTTCAGCTGCTGATTCAGTTCGTAGATACGTTGCATGACACTTGATTTTCCCATGGTCTGGTGAAACGTGAACGCTTCATCCAGCGCCCAGCGATGTTCGAAGGAATGGAATCCGCCAGGAGTCATATGAACGGATTGTGGAAGGTCTTTCGAGGATTTGTTCTCCATCCAGAGGTCATAGGCCTGACTGGTAAACGTTGGGATCGTTGCCCTGGCGATCGGCCAGGCTCGTGGGTGGCCCCAGACGAGCCCAGTCCCTCGAGGGCCGAACATCCACTTATGAGTCCCGGCGACCAGAAAATCGCAGCCGAGTTCATTCACACGGAAGTCTTCAACCCCCAAGGCATGAACTCCATCCACGCAGAAGGTGATGCGGTCCTGTTCATCCCGTGAACGATTGATGGCCTGGATTGCGTGAGCCATCTCATGAATCGGCAGTTTGAGACCCGTGCTGGAATGCACCCAGGTGACGGCCACAATGCGCGTCATCGGGGTGATGCCCTTTCGCAGCGACTCGACGATTTCATCGCGTGAAACGGTCTTGAGTGAACGATAGAGGTGAATCTGTCGTACCATGGCGCCCGTCCGTTCAGCGCGAAGACGCAGCGCAGTTTCCGTTGAATAGTGGTCGTGGGTCGTTGTCAGAATTTCCTGCTCGTTGCCAAGCGTGAGACCACCATAGAGAAGGCCCAGCCCCATCGTCGTGCTGTCGGTTAAGGCGATATCGGTAGGGTTCGCTCCCAGATACTCGGCTGCGGCCCGGAGGACTTTCGCCTCCTGTTTCTCTTCATGTTCAAACCAATAGCCGATCGGATCGGCATCCAGGCCGGCTCGATGTCGTTCGATCGCCGCTCGGACCGGGGTGGGATGGGATGTAAGAAAGAACGCGGCCAAGTGGATAAGCTGAGGGGAGAGAGGAAACTGAGCACGAACTTCGTCCCAGTTCTTAGGTTTCCTTCGTGAAGCTTGTGGTTCGGCATGGGTGTGACTGTGGGTACCAGCCAGCAGCGCGGCACTTAACGCCAAGCCACTCCTGACCAGAAAGCCTCGACGTCCAATGTCGCTCATAGGATGCCCTCCTCAGAGATGAGCCCTCTGTACTGTACCGCTTGTTTGGAAAATCAGGCAAGGAGAGGCATAAACGAAGCCCCTGGCCGGTAAGCCAGCCAGGGGTCGGACATGCATGATACAGGGGATCCTGCTAGTTCTGATACGTTTCCATCGGCGGACAACTACAGACAAGATGGCGGTCGCCGTAAGCTTCGTCGATGCGGCTGACACTCGGCCAGAACTTGCTGTGCTTGACCCAGGAAGCAGGAAAAGCCGCTTGCTCGCGGCTGTAGGGCCGGTTCCATTCCGAAGCGGTGACGCTCGCAGCGGTATGGGGCGCGCTCTTCAGCACATTGTTAGTCCGTGGCTGACGGCCGTCGACGATCTCCTGAATTTCTGCGCGGATCAATATGAGCGCTTCGCAGAGTCGATCGAGTTCCTGCTTCGATTCGCTTTCGGTCGGTTCGACCATGAGAGTACCCACCACGGGGAACGACACGGTCGGCGCATGGAAGCCGTAATCCATCAGTCGTTTGGCGACATCCATCGCCTCGACACCGGCACTCTCCTTGAATTCACGCAGATCCAAAATGAACTCATGCGCCACCAGTCCTAACTCTCCGCGGTACAGGATGGAGTAGTGCTTTTCAAGGCGCTTGGCCATGTAGTTGGCATTGAGAATGGCGACCTGTGTTGCCTTGGTCAGGCCTTCGCGGCCCATCATGGCGATATAGGTCCAGGAGATCGGAAGAATCCCTGGGCTGCCGAACGGCGCCGCTGAGACCGAGCCAATGGTCTGCGGGCCACCAAGCTTGACCACGGGGTGCCCTGGTAAAAACGGTACCAGGTGCCGCGCGACGCCGATGGGTCCCACGCCAGGCCCTCCGCCGCCATGGGGAATACAAAACGTCTTATGGAGATTGAGGTGGCAGACATCGGCTCCAATATCGCCGAGACGGCAGAGGCCGACCATGGCATTCATATTGGCTCCGTCGATATAGACCTGTCCCCCGTGGGTATGGACGATTTGGCAAATGCGCCGCACGCTGGCCTCAAACACGCCGTGGGTCGAGGGATAGGTGAGCATCAGGGCCGCCAATCGGTCTCGGTATTCAGCCGCTTTGGTTTCCAGGTCAGCCACATCCACATTACCGTTCCGATCGCAGGCAACGACGACCACGGTCATGCCAACCATGGCGGCGGTAGCCGGATTTGTCCCGTGGGCTGAGACAGGGATCAGACAGACATCCCGGTGTCCTTCACCCTGTGACCTGTGGTACGCCCGGATCACCATCAAGCCGGAATATTCTCCCTGTGAGCCTGCGTTCGGCTGAAGCGAGAAGGCCGTAAATCCGGCGATCTCGGCCAACCAGCCCTCCAGTTGACGGAACAGAGTTTGATAGCCAAGGGTTTGGTCAGCCGGCGCGAACGGATGGAGACGGGCGAACTCCGGCCAGGTTACGGGCAGCATTTCTGATGTCGCATTGAGCTTCATCGTGCAGGAACCCAGCGGGATCATCGAGTGCACGAGTGAGAGGTCGCGCGCCTGCAGTCGATAGAGGTAGCGGAGCATTTCGTGTTCAGAGTGATAGCGATGGAATACCTCATGCGTGAGGTATGGACTGCTTCTCATCAATGAAGCGGGGTAGTTCAGATCAATAGAGGAAGCAAGCTCCGAGAGGCGGAACGGTAACTGATCATGGCCCACGAAGATCTGTAGAAGGCGATGGACCTCCTGCTCGGAGCTGACTTCGTCGAGCGACAAGCCGATGGAGCCGTCTTCGTATCGTCGGAAATTGAATCCTTGCCCCTCCGCCCTCGCAACGATCTGCTCGGCTTGGGATTTGGAAACTGGGAGTCGAATCGTATCGAAAAAGACTTTGGGCAACACCTCGAATCCCAGACGACGTAAGCCCTCCGCGAGCAAGAGCGTCAGGCCGTGGACCCGTTCGGCGATGCGACGCAACCCGTCCGGCCCATGGTAGACCGCGAACATGGCCGCCATCACCGCCAGCAAGACCTGAGCGGTACAGATGTTACTCGTGGCCTTTTCCCGTCTGATGTGTTGCTCCCGTGTTTGAAGTGAGAGCCGGATGGCCGGTTTGCCGGTGACATCTTTGGAGACGCCGACGAGCCGACCAGGGATCTGCCGTTTGAACTCTTCTTTGGTCGCCAAAAACGCGGCGTGGGGTCCCCCAAAGCCGATCGGGACGCCGAAGCGTTGAGTCGAGCCAACAGCGATATCCGCGCCGAATTCTCCGGGTGACCGGAGAATGGTGAGTGCAAGGAGATCAGTGGCCACGACGACAAGAACCCCGGCCTCATGAGCTTGGGTCACCAATGCGCTGAAATCGCCCACATACCCGTCCGTGGCAGGGTACTGGAGAAGAATGCCGCACAGCTCTGGGCGTGCACAATCAGCGGCCGATGGGACTCCCGTCTTGAGGACGATGCCCAAGGGTTCAGCCCTGGTCCGCAACACAGCGAGAGTTTGTGGATGGCAGTCATGCGAGACGAAGAACGTATGGCGTTCCTGGCCGGCATGGCGGGCGATTGCGTAGCACATGGCCATCGCTTCTGCGGCCGCCGTCGCTTCATCCAACAAAGAGGCATTAGCTAGCGGCAGACCGGTCAGGTCCCCTACCATGGTCTGGAAGGTAACGAGGGCCTCCAAGCGGCCTTGTGAGATCTCAGCTTGATACGGAGTGTACTGTGTATACCAGGCCGGATTTTCGAGAATGTTCCGTTGAATCACCCCGGGCGTGACGCAATCGTAGTACCCCATGCCGATCAGCGACCGATAGACCTTATTCTGGGCGGCGATACCCCGGAGTCGTGCGAGAACGGCTTGCTCGCCCTCACCGCTTGGAATGTCCAGGGCTTGCCGAAGACGGATATCAGGTGGAACGGTCGTATCGACTAATGTATCAAGCGACTGGTGGCCTAAAGTAGCCAGCATCTCTTGAATATCAGCATCGGTAGGACCAAGGTGTCGATGTACAAAGTCATCCGTCGCTTGAAGCCATGTCGGACCGTTCATGAAATCATCCATCCTCTGTTCGGTTTTTGAGACCGCCGCCAGTGCAAGACGCACCTGTCGCCGCGTTGACCGCGCAGCCTACCATGGGATCACCACATTGCCAAGCGCTCTGATCTGCTCAGGGGGAACGTTCATGGCGACGATGGGTACGGAGTGATCGGATGTGAGATCCATGTTCAGCTTTAGGAACCATTCCGTTCATTTCCCAACGAGATGACTCTGCAGGGCCTCGATCTTTCGTTGCTTTTTGAAGAATTCACGCTATGGTGAGGTGATCAATCGAGTTTGGAGCGCTGACCATGACCGCCACAAGTCGAAGCTCCAGTCAGGGTTCTGAAAAACCATCCGCTGATCGTCCCTTTAAGGGAACTGCCCTCATCATCCCGCTGACTCTCGGCCTCCTGGCCGTGGGCGGATACGTGATCTTCAACGGCCCAGGGCTACCGACCACGTTCTTGGCCCCCTCTACTCAACGAACTGCATCGCTGACGGAACACCAGTCGAACTCAAAGGCGATGGATATGCGTCTTACTCGTGAAGGAATCGATCGGCTTCTCGGAGCTCTCGACGAGGCCGTTCGGAGGAAAGATGTCGAGGGCGTCCTCCGTCATATTTCGTATGACGCGACCATCACCATCCATCTGAAGCAGGGCCCGCAACAGCAAACGGCCTTGCTGACCAGGGACGACTATCGCAAGACATTGGCCATGGCGTTTGCCTTTCCAAGCGACCATGATTTCACGCGCACGAGTACGTCGGTCTCGTTTGCTGCGGATGAGCGAAGTGCCAAGGTGTCCTTCAAGTCCAGTGAGACCCTCAGACCGGCCAATCATGAATTCAAGGCAGAAGGCGAAGAGACCCTGGTTTTTACGATCCGTGACGGGAAACCCATGATTACCTCTGTGGAACAGACCTTTCCAGGCGACTCCACCTAACTGTGCTGCTACCCCCTCATTCTCGTGAGGCAAAGCCCTGTCATCCTCTGCCCAGTTGCCTCTGTCGAGCCTGTCGCCGCATGTGAATCAGGCTTTCCGCCGGCTTTCTTGAGCTTCAAGATTCATGGTATGTCGTTTGGTATAATCACCTCCTGATCAATCTTGGTAGGAGTGGGTATGCGGGTACTTGTCCTTGAAGACGAAACCAAAGTCGGTTGTTTCATCAAGCGGGCATTGGAAGAAGAAAGCTACGCCGTCGATCTCTGTGAAGACGGGGCGAAGGGGTTGGAGATGGCATTGGCGACCGATTATGACCTCCTGGTGGTCGATGTTATGTTACCGGGCATGTCCGGGTTGGATGTGCTCAAGAATATTCGTCGTGGACGGATCCAAACGCCGGTGCTGATTCTGTCCGCTCAATCGCAGATCGATCAGAGAGTCAAAGGTCTGGATGCCGGTGCCGATGACTATCTCACGAAACCTTTTGCCATTGATGAGCTGTTGGCACGGGTTCGTGCCTTACTGCGCCGTGGTGCAACGGAAAGTCCGGGAGTGCTCCAGGTCGACGACTTGTTGCTCAATCCGGCGACGCGTGAGGTGACACGAGGCGGGCAACGGATCGAGCTGACTCTGAAAGAGTATGCCTTGCTGGAATACCTGATGCGACATACCGGTCGGGTTCTCACCCGACCGATGATTTCCGAGCACGTCTGGAATCAAGACTTTGATACGTTTACGAATGTCATCGACGTCTATGTGAACTATCTCCGGAACAAGATCGACCGAGGACGGACGAAGAAATTGATCCATACCATCCGGGGAAGCGGATATATGCTGAAGGCCGACTAGCAGGATGCTGAGACATGCGGCTCCGGAGGTCCGACACCGGTACCAAGACTGCACCGCGAATCTCGTCCGCGTTCATCGGTCAGGAGGTCACTGATGCCGCTACGTGTCCGGTTGACCCTCTGGTATGGGACCGTGCTTGCCCTGGTCTTGATCGTGTTCTCCATGGTTCTCTATGCCATTACGGCAAGAAATCTCCGCGACACCGTTGATGAATCATTAGAGGACACGGCAACGACGGCTGTACGCTTGCTCGAAACGAACGGATTTCTTCCTCTGATCGATGAAGAGGTACTGCTCTCTCAATTTCCGGAGCTGACGCGAATCGATAAGTTCTTCCAGATCTTCAGCCCGTCCGGCACCATCACGATTCGCTCTCCGAACATCAAACGCCACGAGGTTCCGCTGAGCCGGACGGCTCTCGACGCCGCGTTTGCCGGGCAGAGTATTTATGAGTCGGCCAAGTACCCGAAGGAGCCTCCCTTGCGGCTGATTTCCATGCCGATCATGTACCGAGGCAATCTGCTGTACATTGTGCAAGTTGGTACCTCGATGGAATCAGTCGGAGAGACGCTCCATCGATTCCTCGTCCTGGTTCTTGTGGCGATTCCAGTTGCATTGGCCGTGTCGCTCGCTGGTGGCTGGTTTCTGGCTGGGCGAGCGCTCCGCCCGGTCGATAGGATTACCCTGGCCGCGCAGCGGATTGCCGCGGGAGATCTCAGCCAGCGGCTCACTATACCTGGGGCTCACGATGAGATTGGACGTCTGGCGGCCACCTTCAACAACATGATCGGCCGGTTGGATGCGTCATTTCGCCAGATCCGTCAATTTACCAGCGACGCCTCCCATGAGTTAAGAACCCCTCTGACCGTGATGAAGGGTGAAACAGATCTCGTGCTCAGGAAATCTCGTCCGCTCGAGGATTACAAGGCGGTGTTGGAGAGTAACCTCGAAGAGATTGATCGGATGACCCGCATTGTGGATGAACTCTTGTTTCTGTCCCGAGCCGATATGGGAGAGGTGAAGGTGGAGTCTGTGCCGGTGGCCCTGCAGCCCCTGGTGGAAGACGTCCATCGCCAGGCGAAGTTGCTCGGGCATGAACGAAATATCGAGGTGGTGCTGGGAACCATCATGCCGGTCACTGTCCAAGGGGATGATCTGCGGCTTCGCGAATTGCTGTTGAATCTGGTTGAGAATGCGATGAAGTACTCGAACCCTGGCGGCAAAGTTGAAATCACGTTGGTGAGAGACGGCCAGGAAGCGCGCCTTTCCATTACCGACCATGGTATCGGTATTGCCACGGCCGACCATAAGAAGATTTTCCAACGTTTCTTCCGCACGGATGTGGCGCGCGCCCATACGAAAAAGGGCACAGGGCTTGGCCTTGCCATCTGTGCCTGGATTGCGGATCTCCATAAGGGACGGGTTGAGGTCAAGAGTGAGCTTGGTCAGGGATCAACCTTCACCGTTGTGCTTCCGCTCATGAGGCTTCCAGCTTAGCCACGTTTAATCCTCGACTAATCTCCCTCTCATAACCGGTTGGTAGTTCTAGTACTCGATCTCGAACAACAGGCTGCGCAGGGATCAGTTCTGAGCACGTGATCCTTAGCGTGATGAGGGAGGGAGTCATGTCATCATATCCGCGTCGTCGCATCGGTTCTATTCTTGGTGTCGGTCTTGTCAGTGGAGCGTTGATCTGGGGCGGTCACTTACTCACCGTATCCTATGCATCCACTGCTCCGTCACAAGGCATCGCGTCTGCCGCGGGTGTCTCTCCGGCGACGGGTTTTACTGACGTGGCCAAGCGAGTTACTCCGGCGGTCGTGAACATTACAACGGTCATGACGGAGCAGGTGGCCGACGGCTCCCCTGTCCCGGACGAGTTACAAGAACGAATGGAGGAATTCTTTGGGAAACCATTCGGCCCTCGTGGTCGGCGACCTGGGGACCCATTTGATCATCGGGCGCCTCGGATAGGGCAAGGATCTGGTGTAATCATTTCGCCTGATGGCTATATTGTGACCAATAATCATGTGATTGCCCAGGCCCGTGAGGTCAACGTCACGCTTCCCGACAAGCGGGAATTTCGAGGCAAGATTATCGGAGTGGATCCGAAGAGTGATCTTGCCGTGATTAAGATCAATGCCGGCCACCTTCCGACCGTGACCTGGGGCGATGCGTCGAGTCTGCAGGTCGGTGAGTATGTCTTGGCGGTTGGCAACCCCTTCGGGCTGAATTCCACCGTGACACTTGGGATTGTGAGCGCGGTGGGACGTAGTCACATGGGCATCACGCAGTATGAGGACTTCATTCAGACCGATGCCGCAATCAACCCGGGCAACTCCGGAGGCGCGTTGGTGAATACCAACGGGGAGCTGGTTGGCATCAACACGGCGATCTTTTCCCAGTCCGGGGGGTACCAAGGCGTTGGCCTTGCGGTCTCGGCGACAATAGCGAAGCCCATCTATGAGAGCCTCATCAAAACCGGTAAGGTGGTCCGAGGGTATCTCGGGATTGGGCTTCAGGGATTGAACCATGATCTGGCCGCAGCATTCGGACTCAAGGATGCGAGAGGCGCGTTGATCAGTGATGTGAAAGCAGGGAGTCCTGCGAAGCAGGCTGGTCTCAAGCAGGGGGATGTGATCGTCAGCTATCAAGGTACTTCCGTAGAAGATGGTGTCGCGTTACAACGACTCGTCACCAGGACCACCGTTGGTGCCAGAGTGACACTCAACGTCATTCGCGATGGACATGAACGTGAGTTGACCGTCAGGGTCGGTGAGCAGTCGGACGACTCCAAAGTTGCGAAGGTGCAGCACGAAGATTCCGACGCTGCGCTATCTGGCCTTGTGGTCGAGGAGCTAGGTCAAGATCGGGCAAGGCAGCTTGGATTCCAGGGAACACAGGGTGTTGTGGTGACAAGGGTTGATCCAGACAGCGGTGCCGAGAGGGCCGGTCTTTCTGCGGGCGACGTGATCCAAGAAATGAATCGGCGGCCGATCAAGTCAGTCAAAGATTTTGAAAAGGTCTCCGCAGACCTTAAGAAAGGAGCCAGCGCCCTGATTCTGATCAATCGGCGGGGGAATTCATTGTTCGTATCCGTCAAAGTGTAGAATTGTGCTCGTTCGAAGGCCGAGGGAGGAGGCAACATCCTGCCTCTCTGTCCCCCGGTTCCAGTTCAAAACCGTTTAATCGAAGACCACGGTTTTTCTCCCGTACACCAGGACTCGGCGCTCAACATGACGACGAACAGCTCTTGCCAGCACGACTTCCTCAAGATCCCGCCCTTTCCGAACGAGATCCTCCACCGTATCCCGATGTCCCACGCGAATTACGTCTTGTTCGATGATCGGTCCTTCGTCCAGGTCTTGGGTCGCGTAATGGGCGGTCGCTCCAATGATTTTCACGCCACGGTCGTACGCCTGTCGGTAGGGATTG
The DNA here is from genome assembly GCA_900696515.1 of uncultured Nitrosospira sp. GTDB lineage: Bacteria > Nitrospirota > Nitrospiria > Nitrospirales > Nitrospiraceae > Nitrospira_D. The sequence goes on from CAADGK010000019.1 coordinate 42,779, forward strand.
GCTCCGATAAAGGCCGGGAGGAACGAATGGTGGATGTTGATGACGGGGCAGCCGACCTGAGCTAGAAAATCAGCGCTGAGGATCTGCATATAGCGAGCCATGACCACCAGCTCGACATGATGTTCCTTCAGCAGGGCTGCGACCTGTTGCTCCTGCTGCGGTTTGGTTTCCTTCGTGACGGGATAGACAGTATAGGGAATATTGAAAAGCTGAGCCCAGCCTGCGCAGGTTTCATGGTTCGAAATGATGATGGGAATGTCGATGTGCAGCTCGTCTCGACGGTGCCGCTGGAGAAGGTCGGCCAGACAGTGATCCTGTTTCGAGACCAGGAGCCCGACACGAGGCCGCTGGTTGGACGAATACACCTCGTAGTGCATCTCGTACACTTTCGCGATCGGCTCAAAGGCGGCCGGAATCTCGCCGGGGGGCAGCTGAAGCCCATCCGTGGTAAATTCCATTCTCATGAGAAACGCGTTTGTTTCTTCGTCAGTATGGTGGTCGGAGTCGAGAATATTGCCGCCGAAATCGTGAATGAACCCCGACACGCGTGCGACAATGCCTTTGCGGTCTTTGCAACGAATCAGGAGAACGATCGAGTCCTTTTTCCGTGCAGTCATGGGTGTGTACTCCTTCTGGAGTCGTGACGATCAGTGTAGGAGAGAGGTAGCAAGGTGCCGTACTCAGTGAGCCGTTGTGGTGACGATGTGTCCGACGAGGTCGAATCCCGCCGCGTCGGTGATCTCGACTCTATAGAAGTCACCGGGTTCCGGAGCTGCCACCTTGGACCCAGCGTTGGGTGAGTCCTCATCGACGTAGACGACGCCGTCGATTTCAGGTGCAAGCCCTTCGTGACGCCCTTCGAGGACACCCTCCGTCTCTTCGGATCGCCCGTCAATCAGGACATCGAGAATCGAGCCGATCTTCGACGTCCCCTTTGACGCGGCAATCGTTTCCTGGATAGCGAGGATTGCATTGCGGCGGTCATCCATCACGTCCCGCTCGACTTTGTCGTCTAACTGAGCTGCCGGAGTGCCTTCTTCATCCGAGTATACAAACACCGCGACTCGGTCGAACTCAGCCTGTTCCACATAGTCCCGCAGCTCGGTGAAGGCAGCATCGGTCTCTCCTGGGAAGCCGACGATGAAGGCCGTCCGGAACGTGACCCGGTGAATGCGTGTGCGGATGCGATCCACAAGACTCTCGATGGCAGCTCGATTACCCAGTCGATGCATGCGGGTGAGCATCCGGTCATTGATATGCTGGAGCGGCATATCGATATACTTGACCATCTTTTCTTCCCCTGCATACAGGTCAAGGAGATCATCCGTGATCTGTTGAGGATAGAGGTAAAACGGCCGGATCCAGCGCAGGCCATCCACCTTGACCAATTCACGAAGGAGTAAAACGAGGCCTTGGCGAATGCCGAGATCGACTCCGTAGTTGATCGTGTCTTGAGAAATGAGGTTGATCTCTTTAACCCCTTCGGCGGCGAGCCGGCGTGCTTCTGCCACGATAGATTCTACAGGTCGGCTGCGTTGTTTCCCGCGCATCAATGGGATCGCGCAGAACGTACAGTTGCGATTGCAGCCTTCAGCGATTTTCACATAGGCACTGTGTTGTGCGCCGAGTCTCAACCGAGGGGCTAACTCATCGTAGAGATAGGGAGGCTGACTGATCCAGAGGCGCTGGTGCCGCTTCTTCGATGCCAACAAATCTCGGCAGATCTCGGCGATCTTGCCGAATTCACCGGTACCGACCACGCCGTCTAATTCCGGTAACTCTTTCAATAAGTCTCCCTGATACCGCTGGGCCAAGCAACCGGCTGCGATCAGGACGCGACAAGCTCCTGTTTTCTTCAGATGGCCATGTTCGAGGATCGTGTTGATCGACTCCTGTTTCGCTTCCTCGATGAAGCCGCAGGTATTGACGATGACCACTTCGGCTTGTTTTGGGTCGCCGGTGAGTTGAAAGCCTTCCGTCACCAATGTCCCGAGCATGATCTCGGAATCGACCTGATTCTTGGAGCAGCCAAGATTGACGAAACCGATGGTCGTTGCCGATTGGTTGACGCGAGCGGTTTTGGTGGAACGCACCCGTTTTGGAATGATCAACGGTTGTGACATGTCGGGCAGTCTACGGGAGGGTGAAAAAGGCTGTCAATGAGCCCCTTGCGGAAGGCCGCGCAATTCCCCTAGAGTGCCCATCATGATTCGCACGTTTCAAGGCATCAAACCCACGGTTCCGAAGTCCTGTTTTATCGAAACGACGGCGGTTGTGATTGGTGACGTCGTTCTGGGGGAAGAGTGCAGTGTCTGGTTCAATGCTGTGATCAGAGGTGATGTACATTATATTCGGATGGGGGATCGGACCAATGTCCAAGATCTCTGCATGTTGCATGTGACGCATGACACCCACCCCCTGATCATTGGTAATGATGTGACGATTGGTCACAACGTGGTGTTGCATGGCTGTACGATTCAGGATCGCGTGCTGGTTGGTATGGGTGCCATCATCATGGATGGGGCCGTGATCGGGGAAGATTCAGTGGTGGGGGCCGGAGCCCTGGTTGTGGAAGGAACGATCGTGCCGCCGAAGAGTCTCATTTTCGGGTCACCTGCGAAGGTCAAGCGGCCGGTTACCGAGAAAGAATTAGCCTGGATCAAGGAATCAGCAGGAAACTATGTGCGATATGCCAGGCAGTACATTGGTGATCCAGCCAAGAAAACCGGGTTTGAACTCTGATTGATCTCGTCCTCAACCCTTTTACCCCTCCCTGCTTACTTTTCACCCAAGCTTTATAAAACAGATCGGATCTCCCACGAGTGCGGTGGGATAGTGTATTCGAGATACGCGATACGGCACCTTATGCCGATGGCACCAGTCTGCAATCCAGACTACTTCTTCTGTTGACGTCGTTATCAGACATGGGATTGTCAATTTCGCCAGACATCGATTAACGATCGTCTGAACAATCCGCCGTTCTTTCTGAAACTCAATAGGATTGAACGTCACCGGATTCGCCTGGCCGTACGACAGCGGGGAGAGGTGAGGAAACCGTTCTGGATCGTTCAGGACGCTGACCATCCAGAGATGATCGAACCGGCCTTGCGCTGATGCGGCATCGCGAGCCAGGAAGCACACCGGCAGGTCACGGCACGCGCGGTTCAGCACAACCACCTCTGCTTGCCGGAGGTTATAGGGCTCAACTTGTCGCTCACGGTCGACGGCTTCCGCGATCAGCACCGGCAGCTCCGCTACGCCAGCGCCGATGTAGAGGCTTCGACCGTCACGCGGCAACCTCGGGACGAGAGCCTCAGCCACCTTGGTGCCTAATCGCCGGCAGGGTTCCCGCTTCACCTGCCAGAATTCATCACCGCCTTCGTAGCAGTAGACGGACTCCAGGCGCTTGTAATCAAGGTGGGCAAAGACGTTGGCGATCGTCTGTCGAGTTGAAGGAGAAAGTCGTATTCTCATGGGTGACCGGCTAACTCAACGACGGTGGCTGTGAGGCCGGTGGCAACAGCAGCAATGAAGTCGAGATTCAAAGTCTCAACCGTATCGGTCGGTCGATGGTATTGGGGGTTACGGAAGTTAGCAGTATCCGTGAGCATAACAGCGGGGAACCCTTGTTCCCAGAATGAGGTGTGGTCGCTCCGTCTGGTGTCCGGGAGCTTTTCGCCGTTTCCCGGCACGATCAGCGGAACAATGGGAAGGTGCGGCTTCATGGCTTGGGCAACAGCACCGGTCAGATGGTGAGACCGTTCGTTACCGATGACGGCAAGAAAATTTCCCGTTGTGGGTACTGCGATCGGGACACCAGTCGGGATTTTCTGTGAATTGGGTAGATGGCTCGCATAGCCGACACATTCCAGCACGATGGCTCCTTGGATAGTTTCACCATTCTTTCGTAAGAGAGAGGTGTAGGCCTGGCTCCCAAGAAGGTTTTCTTCTTCCAGGTTAAAGGCAATGAAACGGATCGGTCTGGCCAATGTCATAGTTCTCACCTGACGAGCCACCTGGAGCATCACGGCGAGCGCGCTGGCATTATCGTCGGCGCCGGGAGATCCTTCAACGGTATCGAAGTGCGCGGCGATAATCAGGGGTGTTGTAGATTGGGATGATCTCTTTTCAGGACGTACTGTTCCGATCACATTGTGGAACGTGTTCCCCAAGGCAAGAAAAGGTTGCGTGGTTACGGACAGTTTTGCTTCAGAGAAACAATGGTGCAGGTAGGATTCCGTCTGTCGTAAGCGGTTCGGTGAGGTGATGGGATGGCGTTCCCCCACCAGGACCTGAAGATCTTCCCTGAGACGATTGTGATCGATGGGCACAGAACTGGTTTTCCAGCTACAAGGGGGTCAGGTCACGATTTCCGTGCCGATACCCTTCCTCGTGAAGATTTCAAGGAGGACAGCATGCGGAATACGCCCATCAATGATATGAGCTTTTCCAACCCCATCACCCAAGGCATCCAAGCAGGCATGGACTTTGGGGATCATCCCCTCTGTAATCGTCCCCTTCTTCATCATCCGCTGCACATCTTTGCGGGATACAGTCGAGAGGTGGCGCCCGTTGGCGTCGCGAATGCCTTTAATATCGGTCATCATCAGGAGTTTTTCCGCCCGCAACGCACCGGCTATGGCTCCAGCGACAAGATCGGCGTTAATGTTGTAGGTATTGCCCTCGCGATCTGTGCCGATGGGTGCGATAATCGGGATGTAGTGATCCTCTTGGAGGTTACGTAACAGGCCCGGATCGACCTTTTCGATATCCCCTACCAGTCCAAAATCGCCTTTCGCATCTTCTTCATCCAGGTCGCGATCGAGGCTTTCCGCCCAGGCTTTGGCTGTCAGCGGTTTGCTGAGGATGAGTCCTCCGTCCTTTCCGCTCAAGCCCACAGCGCTGCCTCCATGCCGGGTGATCAGGTCCGTGAGTTCCATGTTGATTTTCCCGGCCAGGACCATCTCCACAATTTCCATCGTGGCGGCGTCGGTAATCCGGACCCCATGGCGGAACTTCGCTTGAATGCCCAGTCGATCCAGCATCTTGTCGATTTGAGGCCCGCCACCGTGAATGATGACCGGATTGATACCGACATACTTCAACAGGACGACATCTTGCGCGAACCGCTCTTTGAGCGACGCGTCCGTCATCGCGTGGCCGCCGTATTTCACGACCACGGTTTTGCCACGGAACGTCCGGATGTATGGCAAGGCTTCGATCAAGACATCGGCTTTTTTAATGAGTTTATTCATGTCTTACTCCCGTTGCGAAAAACGCGCGACTCGCGCAAGTCTCGCCTAGAGAATATACCGGCTCAGATCTTGGTCCTTGACGATGTCCTTCAACCGATCCCGGACGTAGGCGGCAGTGATGTTGATCCGCTTGTCAGGCCAACCCGGTCCCTCAAAAGAAATTTCTTCCAACAACCGTTCCATGATGGTGAAGAGGCGCCGTGCGCCGATGTTCTCGGTCCGTTCATTCACCTGGACCGCGATCTCCGCGATCTCCTCCAGACCGTCTTTGGTGAACTCAATGGCCAGTCCTTCCGTTGCCATCAAGGCCTGATATTGCCGAACCAATGCCCCTTTTGGTTCAGTCAGAATGCGGACGAAATCCTCTTTCGACAAGGGACTGAGTTCGACGCGGATCGGGAAGCGTCCCTGGAGCTCCGGGATGAGGTCTGACGGCTTGGCGACATGGAAGGCTCCGGCGGCGATAAAGAGGATGTGATCCGTTATGACCGGGCCATGTTTGGTGTTGACGGTGCAGCCTTCTACGATGGGCAGCAAATCTCGTTGCACACCCTCTCGGGATACATCGGGTCCCGACGTGCGTTCGCGGCCAGCGATCTTATCAATCTCGTCGAGAAACACGATGCCGGTTTGCTCCACCTTATTGATCGCTTCACGCGTCGTGTCGTCCATATCGATCAATTTCTGGGCTTCTTCCTGCGCAAGGTGTTTCAGCGCTTCAGGCACTTTCATGAGCCGCTTCTTTTTTTTGCCCTGGAACATGCCACCTAGCATGTCGCGAAGATTGTTCTCGAGGTCATCCAACCCGCCCATATTGGAGATGACGCCGACCGGAACTCCACGCTCTTTGACTTCCATTTCAACGGTTCGTTCATCCAGTTTGCCTTCTCGCAGCTGGAGACGGAGTTTTGACCGGGTCGCTTCGTTGGAGTCAGGAAGGACTTGGGTGGACGTCTCCGTTGTGCTGTCCACAAATCCTGGCCGAGGCGGGGGCGGAGGTAAGAGGAGATCGAGCAAGCGCTCCTCAGCTTGTTGTTCGGCCTTTTGTTGAACGAAGGCCAGGCGCTGGGTCTTGACCATGTTAATCGCGAGCTCGGTGAGGTCGCGAATGATCGATTCCACATCGCGTCCGACATAGCCCACTTCGGTAAATTTTGACGCCTCGACCTTGATGAATGGCGCCTCGGCCAGCTTAGCCAGCCGCCGGGCGATCTCTGTTTTGCCCACGCCGGTTGGTCCGATCATGATGATGTTCTTCGGCATGACCTCATCACGCAGGTCGGGCGAGAGTTGCTGACGGCGCCAACGGTTGCGAAGGGCAATGGCCACCATGCGCTTCGCGTCCTTTTGCCCGATGACGTAGCGATTCAATTCTTCGACGATCTGACGGGGTGTGAGATTATTGAGATTCAATGCGACGGGCTCATTCGTGAGCGACTTCATCATTGTGGATTATCCTCGAAGTTCTTCAACAAGAATCTGTTGGTTGGTATAGATATCAATAGAGCCCGCGATGGTCAGGGCTTCAGTGATGATCACCGGGGCTTCCAGTTGTGAATGGCGGAGCAAGCCTCTGGCCGCGGCGAGCGCATAGGGGCCACCCGACCCGATAGCCAGGATGCCGTCTTCGGGCTCGACGACGTCACCGGTTCCGGTAATGATGAACGACTGCTCGCGCCCGGCGACGGCCAGGAGCGCTTCCAGGCGGCGAAGCACGCGATCCGTCCGCCAATCTTTTGCCAGCTCGACCGCGGCCCTGGTGAGATTCCCCCGGTACTCTTCCAGTTTGCTCTCGAATTTTTCAAAGAGCGTGAACGCGTCCGCCGTGGCCCCCGCAAATCCCGCCAAGATCTGGTCGTGATGCAAACGCCGAATCTTCTTGGCATTGTGCTTCATGACCGTGGTGCCGACGGTGACTTGGCCGTCACAGCCCATGGCGACCCGTCCGTCGCGACGGACACAGAGAACGGTCGTTGACCGGATTTTCATGATGACTTGGGATCCTTTCCATGTGGCAGACGAGTCGCCTGTGCGCGAGGATGGGCTCGGTCGTAGACCGCGAGCAGTTGGTCCATCGCCACATGCGTATATTTTTGAGTGGTGCTCAGGGAGGCATGGCCGAGTAGTTCCTGGATCGATCGTAGATCGGCTCCTTCGTCGAGAAGGTGGGTGGCATATGAATGCCGGAGGGCATGGGGACTGACCGCGCCACTTACGAGACGGCTGGAGTACCGGGAGACCATCTTGGCGACACTTCTGGTAGTCAACCGTCCACCACGATGATTCAGGAACATCGGAGACGACGGATGACGATTGCCAGGAGTCGGCTTCAAGGACCGGCGATACTCGCGGATGGCTTGCAACGCTACATCGCCGATCGGGACCAGCCGTTCCTTACGACCTTTCCCTTTTAAGCTCACGATGCCGTCTGCTTCGTCCAGGTCATTGAGATTGATCCCGACGACTTCACTCACCCGCGCGCCGGTCGAATACATGGTTTCCAGCAGGGCACGGTCACGGAGCGAGAGAGGCAAGGGGCCAGTGGGAAATGCCATGAGGGCTGCCGCATCATCCTTGGTGAGCACACGAGGGAGGCGTTTGGGGAGTCTCGGGCTCCTCAGCGTTTCAGTCGGATTGGTTTTTACGAGTTCTTCACGGAGGAGGAAGCGGAAGAAACTGCGCAGGCTCGCCAACTTTCTCGCCAGGGACGCCGCCTTCTCGCCTTGGCGATCCAGTGAGTGGAGATGGGCACGAATCTCGTCGCTGGTGATCGAGTCAACCGGAATGGATGAGCTGCCCTTCTTTGTGTTTCTGAGAAACCCGGTGAACTGCCGAAGATCTGAGCGATAGTTGCGGATCGTCTCAGAGGACGCATTGCGCTCGACCTGCAGGTACATTACGAAAGCCTTGATTGCGTCTTCCATGCGCCAAAATCCTCTAGGGCCCGCTGGCTTATTGCACGACGCTTCTTCTCCTTGTCCCTTGGATTGTTCGTCAAGGGTGGAAAGAGACCGAAATTGGTATTCATCGGTTGAAAGTGGCGAGGATCTGATGAGGCGACATGGGACACGAGACACCCATGCGCTGTCGTGGGTGGCGGTATAACCACGGGTTGTCCGGTGAGAGCCCGAGCAGCATTGATACCGGCGAGGCCACCCATCGCTGCCGACTCGGTATACCCTTCCACTCCGACGAGCTGCCCGGCAAAGAAGAGGGAGGCGCGGGCTTTGAATTGTAACGTGTTCATCAGCAACTGAGGCGAATTGATAAACGTGTTGCGATGCAGGCTGCCGTACCGGAGAAACTCGGCTTGTTCCAGACCAGGAATCATGCGAAACACACGCTTCTGTTCCGGATAGGTCAGTTTGGTTTGAAACCCCACCAGGTTGTAACAGGTGCGATGGATATTTTCTGTCCGCAATTGCACGACCGCCGCTGGTTCGATCCCTGTTCGAGGGTCTTTCAAGCCGACCGGCTTCATCGGGCCGAACTGCATAGTCTGACGGCCACGCTCAGCCAGCACTTCAATCGGTACACAGGCCTCAAAATAGGGCGTCTTCTCAAATTCTTTCGGTTGCACTTTTTCCGCCGCCGTTATGGCGTCGTAAAACGCATTGTACTGCTCTGCCGTCATGGGGCAATTTAAATAGTCATCCCCGCCCTTGTCGTATCGAGAGGCGCGAAAGACGATACTCATATCAATCGAGTCGGCATCGACGATTGGCGAGATGGCGTCATAAAAGTACAAATGCTGCGACCTCGTGGAGGCGCGGATGGCCTGGGAGAGTTTATCTGATGTTAAGGGTCCCGTTGCAATGATGCAGAAGCAGTCTGTTGGGATCTCAGCAATCTCCTCGTGGAGAATGCGGATGTTTGGATGGGCCTCGAGCGCACGGGTAATGTGCTGAGAGAACTGGTCACGATCGACAGCCAGGGCCGACCCAGCCGGTACACGGGCTTGCTCAGCGGCGGCGATGATCAACGAATTGAGCCGCCGCATCTCTTCTTTCAGAATGCCCGGCGCGTTCAGCGGATCTGCTGAGCCGAGCGAATTCGAGCAGACGAGCTCGGCTAGGTTCCCGGTCTTGTGCGCCTTGGTCATCTCTTTCGGGCGCATCTCATAGAGCGTGACCTTTGCGCCACGATTCGCCGCTTGCCAGGCCGCTTCCGACCCAGCCAGACCTCCGCCTACGATGACAATGTCGTCACGCATGTGATTGGAACATCCGATGATTGGAGAGTGAAGAGGCATTGTACGAATCGATTTTTTGCTCTGTCAAGGAAAAGGGCGGGTGAAAGCATGTTGTGCGTGAGGAGTCCATTTCTGGTGAGACCGTCAATTCACTCAGCGCAGCTTATCGAAATGGGCATGGAACCGAGTGCATGGTCCCTCTACAACTCTCAGTCCCCTGACGTTCTGGCTGGAGATCAAGCCAGGGGTGGAACTGCGGAACGCGTGAACACAGGGCTACATGGTTGACCGGCCATACCGGGTGCTACTCGTGGAGAGTGTTCTATACTATGGGAAGAGAAACTTCATCGACTGGTCGCTGAGTCGGGAAGGCGACCTCCGCGTTGACTGCCCCCAAGACACAGTGCTAGAGTTTGGCCGACCTTTGAATTCTCTCCTGGTCGGGCGATTAGCTCAGTGGTAGAGCGCTTCCTTCACACGGAAGAGGCCACAGGTTCGATACCTGTATCGCCCACCATCTCCTTACAAGACCATCTTGGCTCTCTGCTGCTGCAGTACAATGGTGACGGGCTTCTGCCAGCCAAACCTCTCGATTCCTGGACAGAAACCGGGTTGTCGGCTAGACTTCAGGTTGTCTTTTGTATGATGTCTCGGTCGAGATTTCGGTACGAGGCGTCGAAACCAGCGAGGTCATGCTATGAGAGGAACTGTAACGGGTATCGGAGTCCTAACGCTGCTGTTAATGGCATCTGGTTGCGGCACGACACACCAACAGAGTGCTGGAACGAATGATCGGGAATATATGCCCCCGACGAGTATTTATAACATTCTGGACAGCACTGCCCTCGTCTATTCTTCTCCTGCTGCGGGGTCGGCTGTCAACGACCATCCACTCCGGTGGTTAGGCTTTCTTGCTCATCCGATTGGCCACGCCTTCGATTACGGGATCAATCGGTCGATCTATCGAGTTGGTGCCAGTTCTCCCTATCTCCACGGGTATACGGCGGAAGATAGCATGTTGGATGCCCAACGCCAGTAGATCCATGAATCTGACCGCCTAGGGATGCAGCCCGCTCTTCACAGGAAGAGCGGGCTTTTTTATATCTGCCTCGCTCGAATCCGTTCCAATCGTGGTATTGTTTCGCTCGATGCGTCCTTTCCCGATGTCGACCCGAAACTGGCTTTCGGTTGGCCTGCTCATACCAGTGGGGCTTGTGTTGGGATGTGCGAGTTCGGATGCCCCTGTACGGCCCCCGCTCCCTCCCTCCAAGAGCGATCTTGTGTTGTTGGTCTCGACGACACTCTGTCAACACAAAGCCGACTTTCTGAACAAGCATCTCTCCGCGACGCAAGCGCCGAAAACCTGGGGGAGTGGTGAGGAATGGATAATTTCTGAAGACAGGAGTGCCTCACATAGCCACGAATCCTATTTTTTTGATGAGGATGGCCTGTTGGTTGGAGCACTCTTTACATTTCCCAGGGGACTCGACATGGGTCCCTATCCTGTTCTGCGCGATACGCTGTCACGGTTGAAACCCTCCCTCGAGTTTTATCTGAACGTGGCCCAGCTGGAAACGAAAACCAGTATGGAGAGCAGCTCGCTTCTGGAGACCGGTGACGAGAAAAGCACCACGCAATATCTCGTGATCGGATTGCGCGATCGACCAATCCTACTCCAGGCCTCCTTCACCATTGACCCCTATGTTCGACTCTTTTCTCCTTACCGACGTGAATTTCTTGATCGACTTCGCCATTCGGCTGAGGGGGGCGGAGGCCAGACTATGGAAAGTCAGGGGACCGAGGATAAGGAACCATTCCCTTCGTTGCAGCAATTCGCGCGTGGTCAGACGGCGCAACTCGCCTATTGCGGTGAGAAAAATTACGACATTGCCCTTGATGCGTACAAGCGAGCCATTGCGAGTGGGTTCACGAACAAGGTTTGGCTGGCTGAAGCGCGGCATAAGCTCGGTGTGGCCTTTCTGATTAAGGGCCAGGTGGAACAGGCGAAAGCCGAGTTGCTCCAGTCACTTGCGCTTAGGCCAAATGTTCCCGAGGTGCTGAATAACCTAGGCACTGTCCAGGTCAAACTCGGCGACAAGGTCGCCGGCTTGATGTCGTTTGAGCGAGCGATCGTTCTTCGTCCCAACTATGCGTTGGCCCGCTACAACTTGGCGGAGACCTCTGAGGCGACGAATCCCAAACGTGCGTTGTCGGAATACGAGACCTATGTCGCGATTGTGGAAGGCATTCCAGAGGAAGCCGACCGGATTGTGCATGCCAAAGAACGCATCAAGGTTTTGAAGCAGTAGGGCAGTTTTTATTTGTCAGCGGTTTGATTGGTTGGAGGGTTTGTCGTCGGCTCCGAGGAGGAGCAGACATCAATCTCAGCTTCGAGCTTGCTCTTCCTGTTCCTGAAGGGTTTTGCACTCGATGCAAAAGGTGGTGACCGGTCTGGCTTTGAGCCGCTTGTACGGAATCTCTCCACCGCAGCCTTCGCAAATCCCATAAGTCTCGGTCGTCATCCGCTCGAGCGCCTCGTCAATCTTTTTCAGTAACTTTCGCTCCCGATCGCGAATGCGCATGGAGAAGCCTTGATCAACTTCGGCGGAGGCTTGATCACTGACATCGGGAAATGCTTCGGGGTTCTCGCGGTGTGTCAGCACCTCGCCTGTTTCATTGAGGATTGCCGCTCGTTGGCGCTCAAGATCCTGACGGATATCGGAATACTTCACGCTTGCGGAACTCGGTTCTCGATGCGTGGCCGGAGCAGGTTGTTTCTTAGAGGGAGGCGTTTTCATAACTAGGGCTCGCTGTAAGATGGGTTTGGATATCTTGATGGATACGGAAACTATATCAACCTCAATGAGAGAGGGTCAACGAGAGTTGGGCGGTATTCAAGGGCTATAAATCTCGCCGTCCCTCGATTGATTTCAGCAGGGTCACTTCATCTGCGTACTCAATATCCATGCCTACGGGAATGCCATAGGCGATGCGGGACACGCGTACGCCGAAGGGCTTGAGCATTCGGGTGAGATAAATGGCTGTGGCCTCTCCTTCGATGGTAGGATTCGTTGCCAGGATGACCTCCTCGACCCCGCCAAGCTTGACCCGCTCGAGGAGCTCCTCAGCCCGGATATCTCCGGGCCCTACACCGTCCAGCGGAGAGAGCGCACCTAATAAGACATGATAGAGCCCACGATAGGCTCCTGCGCGTTCCACAGCATAAAGGGTGCTTGGTTCCTCGACCACGAAAATCTTGCTGCGATCGCGTTTCGGATCACGGCAAAACTCGCAGAGCTCTCCCTCGGCGATATTTCGGCATTGGCTGCAAAACGCCAACCCATCTTTGACCGCTCGGATGGCATCGGCGAGCCGTAAGGCATCCTCCCGCTCCATTTTCATGAGATGAAAGGCCAGCCGTTGCGCGCTCTTGTGCCCAATCCCTGGGAGGCGGACCAACTCTTTGATGAGCCGTGCCAGCAGGCCCTGCTGATCGACGGCCATTGTTAGAACAGACCTGGGATCTTCATCCCACCCGTCAGTGCCTTCATCTCACCTTCCATCAATTCCTTGGCTTTACGGAGGGCCTCATTGGTGGCGGCTACGACCAGATCCTGGAGCATGTCGACATCGCCGCTCTTAACGATCTCCGGGTCGATGGCCACACTGACGATCTGCATGGCCCCATTTGCTGTGACGGTGACGATCCCGCCTCCGGCGGTTCCACAGGCGGTTTTGGATGCGGCCTGCTCTTGGATTTTGGCCATCTGCTCTTGCATGGCCTGCGCTTGTTTAAGGATGTTGTTCATATTGCCGAATGGATTCTTCATTCGCTTGTCTCCTGTTGGGCGATGCTGCGGACTTCTGCTAACTCCACGCCGAATATCTCCAGCGCTTGTTTCACGGTGGGATTGGTTTTCGCCTGTTCAAACAGCGCGGCTCGATGTTCTTGTTCCTTGGCCGCCCGTGCTTGGGCCATCGTCAGTCCTTGAGGGTGCGTCTCCGTCAGCTCGATAATGCGGACACGGGTGGGTTGTCCTATCTGCCGCTCACATAACTGTGAGATCACCCTGGTATTCTCTTCCTTCTCGAGTCGAGCCCTGGCCACCGTGGCTTGCTTGGCAAATCCGATCGTGACCACCCCGCCTTCTAATCCAACGAACCGACCGGCCTCGAGGAACGGGGCAATGTTTGGAAACGATGCCGCAATTTCTTCCTGGACCAACTCCCATAGCAAGATTGGTGGTTGAGATGCGACCCGAGGAGACCTGGTGGATGGTGTGGCAGCAGCTGAATCAACGGGGGGTTTTGGGGAAGGATTAGGGGAGGGCATCGGTTGCTCTCCTTTCCCTGCCTTGAACGCAGGAGGAGGCTGGCCGACTGGCTTGCGGGTTGGTGGAGCGGCTGGTGCGTTTTTTGGCTTTTCTGGTTCACCCACCAGTTTAGGATTTGAAGATGGGGATATCTGTCGAGAAGCAAGCAAATCGGTCGGGCGGGCGCGCAACAGTCGGGTAGCTCGCACTGCAGCCGTTTCCATTACAAAACGGGGATGGGTGCTGAATCTCAACGAATCCTCTGTGTGAATGAAGATAGCGAGTAGCTCCTGGAGTTGTTCTGGTGTCACCGTCTTGGCATCAGACGAAAGCTGATTGAGATCTTCTTCCGAGGTTTCAATCAAGCTCCTGAGTTCGGTCGTGCCCGGAACAACAGCGGCCACGAGCAGGTTGCGGATATGTTCCACGACATCCGCACAGTACGCCCGCAAGTCATGTCCTCTATCGAGCAGGCTAGCGAGACTGGCAAGGGCTGCAGGGCTGTCTTGAGTCAGAATGGCTCTTATGAGGCCCTGTACCAGTTCTTGAGGGACGGCTCCCAATAGCAGTTCAAGATCGGCGTGGCTGATAGCCTTGCCGCTGTATGCAATCGCTTGATCAAGCAAGCTTAGGGCATCGCGCATACTCCCTTCGCTAGCCCGAGCCAAGGCCATGAAGCTTCGTTCTTCAAGAGTCAAGTGATCTTGGGTTGCCACATGTCGAAGTCGTTGGACGATTTCGGACCTGGCGATACGGCGGAAATTGTAGTGTTGGCATCGTGAGAGAATGGTTACGGGAATTTTGTGAATTTCTGTTGTTGCAAAAATGAACACCGCGTGAGCCGGAGGCTCCTCGAGCGTCTTCAACAGAGCATTGAAGGCAGAATTGGAGAGCATATGAACTTCATCGATAATGTAGACACGAAACTGACCACGAAACGGGGCGAATTTGACGTTCTCGCGGATCTCTCGTACATCATCCACGCTTGTATTGGAGGCGCCGTCGATCTCTATGACATCCACCGAATTTCCTAGCGTGATCTCACGGCAATTCTCACAGGTGTCGCAGGGGTGACTGGTGGGCCCTTGCCCGCAGTTGAGGGCTTTCGCAAAAATTCGGGCCACAGTCGTTTTCCCGACGCCTCGTGTGCCGGAAAATAGGTAGGCATGCGCCACCCGCTTAGTGGAGACCGCGTTCATGAGCGTCTGAACAACGTGAGGCTGTCCGATTACGTCGTCAAATGTGCCGGGTCGATATTTTCGTGCGGAAACCTGGTAATCCACCTTATGCGTATGCTCCTACTGCAAGTGTTCACAGCAAACTGAAAGAACGGTGAAGACCAAGAGGCTCACTAGGCTTGCTCTGCCACATATTGAAGAAGTGGGGCCAGGTGATCCTGCGGCACACAGAACTGGCTGCTTACCGTTGCTTCCTTCCGGACCTGGCGGGGTTCACAGGGTTCTATTGCACAGGGCCCAGCCCCTGTTCTCAAATCTGAGTCCACTACAGCATCCCATGCTCAAGGTGCGCCCGTTCATCCTCACTAGACCTAACACGGTAAGGAGCGGTCGGTACACACGAGCTGATCGGTATGGCGGAGAGGGTGGGATTCGAACCCACGGTCCCGTTGCCGAGACGCATGCTTTCCAAGCATGTCGATTCGTCCACTCTCGCACCTCTCCGCATCGAGAAGTGTAAAGGTGGGCATCTTAGCATGCGTGTCTAGCAGCAGCAAGGCGATCAAGGGTACCACCAGGCACCGTCTTTGTTTGAGCGAGTTGTGCGCCAGACGCACTATAGAGAGAATAATACTGAGTAGCTTATTTAAGGGAATACGAAAACGGTAATGGATTAGGGCATCATAATTGCCGGATCGGGCCATTCATACTAGGTATGGAATACCCTCGGTCGTATGGGTTGACACTTGCATGGGTCCAACGGTACAACGCTATACAACATCGCGTGTTTAGGCTGTCTTGATTACTAGATGAAAACAGCTCCTTGAGATCCTCCACTGTGCGAGAGTGGCGGAACTGGCAGACGCGCGAGACTTAGGATCTCGTGGGTAACCGTGGGGGTTCAAGTCCCCCCTCTCGCACCACCATTCCGAATCCCCTTAAGCTGGAT
The DNA here is from genome assembly GCA_900696515.1 of uncultured Nitrosospira sp. Classification (GTDB taxonomy): domain Bacteria; phylum Nitrospirota; class Nitrospiria; order Nitrospirales; family Nitrospiraceae; genus Nitrospira_D. The sequence goes on from CAADGK010000019.1 coordinate 58,666, forward strand.
GGGAGCCAGACTTTTACGATGAAGATGGAAGTCACTGAATTAGGACCGATGAAACGCGCTTTGAAAATTGAGGTGCCAGCAGCAGAGGTCACTCAGCAATTTTCGCGCGCCTATGTAGAATTGAATCGTCAGGTTCATATTCCTGGTTTCCGGCAGGGGAAGGCTCCATTGGCTATCTTGGAAAAACGGTATGCCAAGACTGTTGAAGAAGATGTTATTCGAAAACTGGTTCCGGAATTTTATGATCGGGCGATTAAAGAAGCGGGGATCCATCCGGTCGTGGTGGATATACCTCCTCTAGATCGCGTCAAGATAAAAAAAGATTCCCCGTTTACGTTTACAGCGACGGTTGAAATCAAGCCGAGCATCGAACTTCGTGATTATAAGTCCCCTAATCCTATGTCTTTGCAAGCCGACAAGCGCACGGTTTCCGAAGAACAAGTGGACCGTGCCCTTGAGGTGTTTAGAGAACAACAGGCTCGATTGGATGCGACTCCAACTGGTACAGCTTTAGCTGACGGAGATTATGCGATCGTCGATCTTGAGGGATTTTTGGACGGAGTGGTTCTTGAAGGGACAAAGAAAGAAGGCCAACTGCATCGCGTGGGATCGAAGGCCGCCTTACTGGGCATTGAAATAGACGCGCACTTGCTGGGGAAGCAAGAAGGTGAGGTGGTGGATATTCCGCAGACCTATCCAGTAAGCCACCCGGATCACCGAGTTGCGGGAAAGATGGTTCAATTTCGCCTGGATATCAAGGGAGTCAAACGCAAGACACTTCCAGCCCTTGATGATGAGTTCGCAAAAGATTGTGGACCATATAGCTCACTCCAAGACTTACGAGAGAAGCTACGCGGTGAAATGGAAAGGGCGCTCAAAAAAGACATTGAAGAGTCCTACAAAGACACTCTTCTCAAACGCCTGATTGAGACCCATCATTTTGATCTTCCCGAGACACTTGTTGAACGAGAGCTCACCACGATCGTACGACAGCAACTGCAAGCACGTCAGCGGGGCAAGGCCACTGACTCTCTTCCGGAACCGGACGAGGAGGAAGTGAAGGCAATCAGAGAGGAGCACCGTGAAGAGGCAAATCGTCGTGTTAAAGCAGGACTGATCCTCGAGACCATTGCCGAGAAAGAAAGCTTGTCAGTGAGTCAGGATGATCTGAACAATGAGGTCACTCGATTAGCTAAGGAACTTCGGGTGCCGATAGCCGATCTTGTCAAAATGATTCAGGCGGGCGGTCAAGATTCGATTGAGGAATTGCGTGCTCGGATCCTGGTCGACAAAGCGCTGGATCTTGTCTATCGTCAAGCAGTTATTCAGGGGTAAATCGGCGCTCGATCATCCCGTGTGTTTGCGCCGATACTCGTTGAGGAAAGGAAGCGAACGACATGTTGGTTCCGATCGTAGTCGAGCAAACGAATCGAGGCGAACGCGCCTATGACATCTATTCTCGTCTCCTCAAGGATCGCATCATTTTCCTTGGGGCCCCTATTGATGATGTCTTTGCCAATCTAGTAATCGCGCAGCTGCTTTTCCTTGAAGCGGAAGATCCGGAAAAGGACATCAATCTCTATGTGAATTCGCCGGGGGGTAGTGTGACGGCCGGATTGGGAATCTATGACACGATGCAGTATGTGAAACCACCGATCAACACTATTTGCCTTGGTCAGGCGGCGAGTATGGGAGCGCTACTGCTGACCGCCGGAACAAAAGGAAAACGATTTGCCCTACCTAATGCCCGGGTGATGATTCATCAACCTCTAGGTGGATTTCAAGGACAGGCGACAGAAATCGACATTCACGCGAGAGAAATTCTAAAAATTCGTGAACGTCTCAACGAGATTATGGCCAAGCACACGGGACAACCGATCGAAAAGATCGCCCATGACACAGAGCGAGATTATTTCATGTCCGGTGAGGAAGCAAAACGATATGGCCTCATTGATGAGGTCATTACAAGGCCACCCAAGTTTATGAAGGTGGGTGAGTCTGGCGACGGGGCAAAGGGCAAGTAACACAGGAGGGTACATGGCCAAGCAGGAAAAGATGGACCGACACTTGCGGTGTTCTTTTTGTGGCAAGAGCCGTGATGAGGTTCGGAAGTTGATTGCCGGGCCGACGGTCTATATCTGCGATGAATGTGTGAACCTCTGTAATGACATCATCGCTGAGGATTGGGAGGAGGCCAAAGAAGAAATTTCCTCGAAGCTCAAGAAACCTGCTGAAATCAAACATCATCTGGATCAGTATGTCATCGGACAGGAACGTGCCAAACGCATTCTGGCGGTGGCCGTGCACAACCACTACAAGCGTATCTCTTCGAAAGAAAAAGGGGTGGATGATATCGAGCTTCAGAAAGGCAACATTCTCATGGTGGGTCCAACCGGAACGGGGAAAACCCTGTTGGCCCAGACTTTGGCTAAGTATCTCGATGTCCCCTTTACTCTTGCAGATGCCACGACCCTCACTGAGGCAGGTTATGTGGGGGAAGACGTCGAAAACATTATTCTGAAGCTCTTGCAGGCTGCCGACTACGATGTAGAACGGGCCGAACGTGGGATTGTGTACATCGATGAGATTGATAAGATCAGCCGAAAGAGTGATAGCCCATCGATTACTCGGGATGTTTCCGGTGAAGGAGTTCAACAGGCTTTACTGAAGTTAATCGAAGGAACGGTTGCGAATGTTCCGCCACAAGGTGGGCGAAAACATCCTCATCAAGAGTTTATTCAGGTGAACACGAGCAACATTCTGTTTATCTGCGGTGGTGCGTTTGTGGGCTTGGAGCAGATCATCGAACAGCGCCTGAATAGAAAATCAATCGGTTTCGGCGCTGAACTACGGGGGAAATGTGACGCTCGATTAGGTGACATGCTGGCCAAAGTACAACCTGAGGACTTTCTGAAATATGGACTGATCCCGGAGTTTGTTGGGCGGCTGCCTGTCGTGGCTACACTCGATGAGTTGGACGAACGAGCCCTCGTTCGTATTCTGACTGAGCCGCGTAACGCCCTCACGAAGCAATATGAGAAGTTGCTGTCCTTCGAGAAGGTCAAACTCCGATTTACAGAAGGGGCGTTAGGTGCTGCTGCGCGAAAAGCCTATTCTCAACGGACTGGGGCTCGAGGTCTCCGGGCAATTCTGGAAGAGGTGATGTTGGATGTCATGTATGACGCCCCTTCTCAAAAAGACATCATGGAAGTAGTAATTACCGAAGATGCGATTGTGGGGAAAAACCCACCGATGCGTATATTTGAACATGAACAAGATGCAAAGACCGCGTAAGTCATTGGTAATATTAACATTGTAATTGCCGGAAAAGACTGATTTCATACCTGATGGCAATCGGAAGTCTTTTCCGGCTGACCTGTGTAATCCTGCTCCTCATCCGAGGCTCCTCCTCTTCCTCGACAAGTAGAAACACCGCGCTATACTTATCACGTGTAAGCCAGTGAAGGGAGCATGTGTGAAGTATTCAGTTCTGTCTAGCCTTCGTCATAGAGGCAAAGTGCTTCAAATTGATGCGGAAAGGGAAATTGTCACCTTATTGGGGGGGAATGGAGATGTCATTGGGAATTTGTCATGGGATGTTGTGATCGATCAAGTCCTCGCCCATCGCAAGGGCGTAGTTCAGAATGAAGTTCGTGCGGAGCCGCGGATTTCCCTCATTTTTACGGTGCGCTACACCACACCAGAAGGGCAGCAATTTGAGAGTCGTGCCGGTGGTATTGGAGGAGGAGGGTTATTTATTGAGAGCCACAGTCCTCTTCCCATTGGAACAAAATTAGCAATGGAATTCTCCCTTCCGCAAAATCCAGAGCAATGGCTCCCGGCCAAGGGGACCATTGCTTGGGTATGTCCGAAGGCCGATCAATATACTTTTAGCCCCGGAATGGGGGTGCGGTTTACAGAAGTAGAGCCGAGGGTACGCGACCAAATTCATGAGGTGATGAAAGCAATTCAGGTGACGAGCCAAGCGGCCTAAAACTCTTCCCAAGTACAGAGTCATTGACATCACATCGATCAATATGAAAATCCCGGTTGTTGCTACCGTAGGTCATTGTGGTAAGTCGTTAGTCATTGACGCGCAGCAAGAAACGATTCATGTGCATGACACGTCGGGTCAGTTGCTTGGCGATGTGTCATGGGGTTCTCTTATTGAGCGAGTGCTAGCGACTAGCGAGGACGCCCGCTTTGCCCATTGTCGCACACAGCCTCGGGCCCCTCTCGCTCTGAAGGTCCGCTATACTACTCCAGAGGGAAAGCAATTCGATAGCCTGACGGGAGGAATCGGTGGAGGCGGACTTTTTATTGAAAGTGGTGCTCCGCTAAGTCCTGGTACCGAACTCACGGTTGAGTTTGCACTTCCAGATCGACCAATGGAGAAAATTAAAGCCAAGGCGAAGGTTGCCTGGGCTCGCCACAAGCCGGAACGATACCTCCTCTTTCCTGGCATGGGCATTCAGTTCCTGGATTTGGAAGAGAAGATACAAGAAGATCTCGTTAGTCTTGTCGAGGCATTGAATCGAAGTCGAACCCCATCCTGAGGCTTCTCGAAGGTCTGTGTCCGATTGTAAGAGGTCTTGACTGCCTTCGCTTGGCACCTATCCCTTCTACAAGATTTTCCATGGTTGAGCGATGAGAAATTAAGGAGCCACTGGGAGATCTAAGCGAATTGAACAGCTCTGATGTGTGTTTGCCCCGCCTGCAGCGAAGTATCAAACTTGGCGAGTAACATGCGAGTAGACTCAGCTTGATTTTGGGGATTCGTCTTGGACGGATGGAAGCTCTTTCGCTGCTTCAATGGAGTGCTGAATTTCTTTTTGGGCGACGTCTACCTCGGCTTGGATCGTGCGCATTTCGGGGTCGACGTTGCTTCGGATGTCGGTTACGGCCTGCCTGAATGTTCGTACAACCTCGCCCAGGCCCTCACCAAGACTTTGTAGATCATGGGGCGATACACCCACGGTTGAGGGCGAAGCCTTCGTCTTGAGGGCAGCTTGTTGCGCTTGCACCCGGGCAACTGCCTCCTGATTGACGATAGCGGAAGGACGTTTCGTCGCTGATTTTGTCTGAACTCCTGCGGGCAGAGGTGGGTACGCTGTTTGAGCTATTGGAACAGGATTCGCTGCCCGCTCTTCCATCGAAACGACCTGACTGGGCTGTGACGGTCTGGGTAGCGGTGAAGGAGACACTGACGTATGAGGGGCTTGAGAACTTGCATTGTATAGAAACGAGGCTGTGGTTCCGGGGGTCAGTTCTGGGCCTGGAATATAGGGCGTATTTGCTTTGGTTGGCGTCGGCGAAGTTACTATCGGTGTAGTGAGTGGAGCTGTAGAAACAGCGGGGGAAATCTGAGCTGGTTGTTGGGGTGGTACTCCCTGGGGAGACTGATCAGCACTGGGTTGGGGAACGTCATTTACTTCCTTTCGAAATCCTTTTAGCGCTTTGCCGACTCCCTCGCCGATTTGTGGTAAACGTCCGGCCCCAAAAATAATGAACACGATCACAAGAATAATGATGAGCTCGGAAAACCCCATCGTACCGAACAAGGATGACCTCGCATTGCGCCCAGAAAGAACCGTGTTACCGGAAGACTCTAGCCGCCTCTTTGATTGGGTGTCAAGAAAGCGGCAAGCCTTGAGCTTGCCGTGTCGTATTCAGAGAAGTGGGACAACCTCGGTTTGAAGGGGTAATCCATGCACGATGGCTTCTTGATCAGTGACATAGACATCAAGCTCGCTCCGAATGCCGAACTCGCCAGGGAGATAGATGCCCGGCTCAATCGAAAAGCAGGTGCGAGGGAGAATCTGACGCCCGTCATGTGTTTCAAGGTTGTCAATGTTGGCTCCGTTGCCATGAACCTCCTCGCCGATCGAATGACCGGTACGATGAATGAAAAAATCGCCATATCCTGCCTGGCGGATCTTGTTCCGGCAGGCATCATCGACTTCCCACCCATATGGGAATCGTCCTGAAGCCAGTTGTGCTTGGACAAACGATAAGGCCCCATCGCGCCCTTGTCGGACATGCTCAAAAACTAAGCGATGTTTTGGTGGTACTTGCTGTCCTGTATAACCGGTCCAGGTAATGTCCCCGTAGACAGAGCCAGGTGCAGTTTGCTTCGCCCAAAGGTCGATCAACACGAGACTGTCGCGGGTAATTGGAGACGAGGAGGATTCTCTTGGTGAGTAGTGAGGATCGGCGCTATGGGCATCGACGGCCGCGATAGGCGCGCTGGAGGTCGTCATCCCCGTCTCATGAATACGAGAGAGAATGAATTGTTGCAGACCGTACTCGGTTAATGGCCGTTGGTGCGTGAGACATGAGGCTACATGAGTGAAGGCCTCATCGACAATATGCCTGAGAGTGGTAACGGCATACCTGTGTGACTCCAGTTGTTCGTCCGTCCAGACTGCCTCGAATCGTTGGACGAGATCGGCAGATGTGACAACATCAATTCCACAGCTTCGAACGAGTTCGATCGTGCCGGCATCAACTCTGGATAGATAGGGAACGGCATTGAGAGGCGAATACTGCATGGCAATACGTTGTTGACCTCGTAGGAGAGAGTCCAATGCCGCCCGCTGCTGTTCCCACGATACATAGAGATGGGAGTGGCCTGGCAACTCATCCAGCACATGCGGTTCGATTCGATGAAGGAGTTTCACCGGTTCGCCGGTCCTGGGAATCCAGTAGTACCAACGTCGAGTAACATGTCGGGATGAATCAAGGAGCAACACCCGATAGGCCAATGGGTCTGAACCGCGAAAATCATAGAAAAGCCATCCATTGACCGTCTCTTGATCTCGAAGCGCATCTTGAATCGCCCGAACTCTTGCATAATGGACGGTCTGGCTCATAAGCGTGCATCATATCGTTGGGGTGAAAGGGCGTCAATCAGACCGTAAGTCCAGCCCTGCTTCATGGTACAATGGCGATCCATGATCACAGCGCCTCCCCACGATATCGCCGCCTATCGAGTGAGCTTCTTTTTTGGGCCAGAACCGGTTGAAGGGAAAGGGGATGTGGAGGCCTGTGTGTTTAATGTCAAGAAACGGAGTTGGAAGGCTGGCATTCAGGTCACCGTGGAGATCAACAACCGACAGCTCTCGGCCCTCGGGCAAACAATCCGGCTGGCCGATCGACTTGCGAAGTGTTTAGTAACAGTGGAGCCTCAAGAGTGGTCCGATTATCAAGGGCGAAGCCGAGATGTGTTTGTCCAGGCCGTGTGCCGGCGTAAACTGGATCTCCAGCTGTTGCCCGGACTGGCGCAGAATAGTCAGAGGATCCTCGCTGAAGAGTTGACGGTCGAATTGGATCGAGAGGTTAGTAACCATCCCGAGCAACTCATCTCCTACATTCTCGACGAACTTGGGCTCGTTCCCTGATCATGCGTTTCTCCCCATCCCATGCCTAGAGGGACAAAGGGGGTTGCAATCAGCAGCGAATTTGTTATAACGCATGTGAGTATTCATGTAAGATGAGGCTGTTGGGGTTTTCGTTTGAACTGTTGAAGAAGGAGGAGCCACACGTGAGACTCCCTATTGTGATTGTTTTGGTTGTCATCGCATACGGCACGATGCTTGTCGCGCCGGCTTGGAGCCAATCCACGTCGACTGATTCATTACAAGGGACGGCCTCCGGTGCCGGCATGGGTGCCGCTTCTGCTGCCGCCACTATCTTGTATTTTCCCTTTAAGGCCGCCTTTGCCATAGGTGGAGGAATTGTCGGTGGTCTGGCCTATGTCTTTTCCGGATTTAGTGAGTCAACGGCGAAGAGTATCTGGGTTCCCAGTGTGTATGGAACCTATGTCATTACTCCCGAGCATCTCAGCGGCGATCGCCCGGTTCGTTTCCTAGGCGTGGCAGCTGAAAATGAAGGGTTCTCCTCCGCCCCTGCCCCGATACACGAACCCGCGCAATAATCTATGAAGCCTGTTATCGGCGTCACCCCTGACTTCAATGCCGGTGACAGGAAGGATATGGGTGGGCCCGAGCCCACCTACTTCCTGAGGGCCCGGTACATACGGGCCATCGAAGAGCTCGGTGGTGTCCCTTTAATTCTGCCTTTAGTGGCCGCAGCAACGGATCGACGGCGGCTTCTTGACAGCGTTGATGGGCTTCTTCTGACCGGCAGCGGCCCAGATCTTCCGCCACACTTGTACGGAGAGAAGCAGCGCTACAAATTCTCACTGGTCAGTTCACGGCGTGCTGACTTTGAACTGGAGATGGTGCATCAAGCCAGACGGCGGAGTCTCCCGCTCTTGGGGATTTGCGGAGGGATGCAGACAGTGAACGTTGCCTGTGGGGGCAGTCTCTTTCAGGATATCCCTGCCCAAGTTCCACGCGCGAGGGACCATCGCCAAAAGACAAAGGCAGTCTCTGTCTCACATGCAGTGACTGTGGCACCCAAGAGCCTCCTGAAGCAGATTGTCGGAAAAGAAAAGCTGATGGTGAATAGTTCGCATCATCAGTCCGTGAAGGCCGTTGCCCCATCACTCATAGCCAGTGCCGTGGCCCCTGATGGCATTGTTGAGGCAATTGAGTCCCCGACCCATCGATTTCTACTTGCCGTTCAATGGCATCCTGAGTTTCTCTTTGACCGCCATCTGGTTCACCGTCGCCTCTTCGAGGCTCTGTTGCGCGCCGCGCGGCGGACTCGGACATGAGTCTTCTGCACAGCTCAGAGAGACCAACTCCTTCTCTATTGCTCAGTTCTAGCGACAAGCATGATGATGAGACGAGTTTCCTTCCAGTGATGTCTTCAGGTCAAAGCCACAAACGACAGCCTGGAGCCCAGCCGTGAGCAGTCCCTTCTTCCGGACCAAGCCCATCGATCAAATTTTGGCCGATGCTGAGCACCCAGAGCATCGCCTCAAGAAAACACTGACGGCTTGGGACCTGACAGCGCTGGGGATTGGTGCGATCATCGGGACCGGGATCTTTGTCTTGGTCGGGACTGCCATTGTGGGTGATGCTCATCGACCGGGAGCAGGGCCTGGAATTGTCCTTTCCTTCATTCTCTCCGGTGTGACGTGTGCACTGGCGGCCCTCTGTTATGCCGAGTTCTCAGCGATGATCCCAGTAGCGGGGTCTGCCTATACCTTTTCCTACGCTACGTTAGGAGAGTTTCTCGCCTGGCTCACCGGCTGGAATCTGATCCTCGAGTACGGCGTTGCCTGTGTTGCCGTTGCAATCGGTTGGTCGGGGTACTTCAATAAATTGCTCAAACTCGCAGGGCTCGAGTTGCCCTACTGGGCCACCAATCCTCCGCAGTGGGCTGGTGGCCCGGAAGGGAGTATCGCAAATTTCCCTGCCGCCATCATCGTCTTGTTGGTCACGACGATCCTCGTAATCGGGATTAAAGAAAGTGCCAGGGCGGCCGGTATGATTGTCCTCCTGAAACTGGCAGTGATTCTCTTTTTTATTGCCGTGGGGGCTCCTGCTGTGAACAGCGATAATTGGACGCCGTTCATGCCCAACGGGTTCGAGGGCGTTCGAGCCGCCGCCGCTATTATCTTTTTCGCGTACATTGGGTTTGATGCTGTCTCAACGGCTGCGGAAGAAGCAAAAAATCCTCAGCGAGATGTTCCATTTGGGATCCTCGGATCGTTGGGCGTCTGTACGGTCCTGTATATTTCGGTTGCGGCCGTACTGACGGGGCTGGTTCCAGTTGGCCAAATCGATATTCATGCGCCAGTCGCCGAAGCGCTCACGCTGGTCGGATTCAAATGGGGCGCTGCGATTGTCGCGATTGGGGCTGTTGCCGGGATCACCAGCGTGCTGGTGGTCATGATGTTGGGGCAAATCCGAGTTTTCTTTGCCATGTCACGAGATCAACTGCTGAGTCCTGGCTTATCCAGGGTTCATACACGATTTGGGACACCACATCGCGCGACCATTCTGACTGGTATCGTGGTGGCAATTCTTTCGGCGTTCTTCCAGATCGGGGACGCGGCTGATATGACCAACATCGGAACTTTTTTTGCGTTTATTTTGGTCAGTTTCGGCGTCATGCTGTTGCGATATACAAAGCCACACCAGCCTCGTCCATTCCGGCTTCCGCTCATGCCTTTTGTGCCCCTCTTCAGTATTGCGGCCTGCCTCTATCTCATGGCCGGGCTGCCGTGGGCCACGTGGATTCGCTTTGTCGTGTGGACTGCGGTGGGTATTGTCGTCTACATTGGCTACGGTATGAAACACAGCCGACTCTCCAGGCGAGATGCCCAGAACGGTTGAGGGTCCCGGTAAGGCAGACGGCAAATCCTGATTGGCGCTATGTGGAGGATGTGCTTGTCGATGCAGGCGTTGCGGCAGGAGCGACATCGGTCTGGGGTGGAATTGGTCCAGACGTAGCCGGACTTGTAACGGGTTGTGCAAGTGTTGGAGAGGAAGCGGTTCCTGCTGGAGCGGCAGGGGGAGGCGGAGTCACCGATTTTTGAGCCGCAGCAGGCTTCGGGGGTGCGGGTTTTTCAGGCTTAATTCCTCCCTCCCAGGACGGACCTGAATACATGTCTGCCGTTAGGCCCTTGGTCTTCCATTTTTCTTCAAAATCAGCCGCCGCTTTGTTCGGGGTTTCCCCAATACCCGTGACATCATTCCAGGGATACACTTTCGGTCCGATCTGGCAGCCGGATTCTGTTCGTCGCAAATACAACGCGATCGGATTACCGCGGTAGGGTCCAAGAAAAATATGAACAGATCCGACGTACTCGAGCAATGAGGCCATAAGGCCCTCCCAGAAATGCTCATGATGCCACAAGAAGTGAGAACGGAGCAAGAGTTCCTCTAGAGGGTATCTTCCGGCAGTAGAGACCACCAATGAAGGAGTGGTCCGTGGGCCATCCTTCAAAGAAAACAGATCACCCAGATTTCATGCGTCCGCTTTCACGGTCCGCTCTCGGATATGATGAATGGATCGTAAGAGGGCTTGATGGCTACGGCATCCAACCGCCAGCTTGGCATCAGAGATTGTGACGGGTCGATAGGGAAGTAGGTATCGGTCTTTCAGGCGGCGGATGCGGGCAAGGGATTGAGCCAGCCGCTGCGAGGAGATATCCGAGCCGACGACAGCCTTGGTGACGGCCTGCATGGCAGTGATCACCCTGTTCCGATCCTTGCAGATCAGCGGCATATCGCATCCTGCTTGGATGGCCAAAACAGCCGCGTCTCCGATACCATAGTGATCGATGATCGCATGCATTTCGAGGTCATCCGTCAGAACGACTCCGTCGTAGTAGAATTCTTGGCGAAGCAATTTTGAGACGATGGTCGGGGACAAGGTCGCCGGACGCTGATCATCCAATGCCTGAAACTGGACATGGGCTGTCATCAGCGTCGCAACACCGCTGGCGATTGCTCGACGGAACGGGAGAAACTCGATGCGCTCGAGGCGATGGCGAGCGGCGGTCACGACGGGCAATTCTTTATGTGAGTCCGACGTGGTATCGCCATGTCCTGGAAAGTGCTTCCCGCAGGCAACCACTCGATTGTCTTGGAGGCCTCCAGCCGTGGCCAGTCCCATTTCAGACACAATGTCCGGAGTCATACCAAAAGCTCGGTCGCCAATAACGGGGTTTGATGGATTACTATTGACGTCCAGCACGGGGGACATATTCATGTTGATCCCGACGGCCGCCAATTCTTTCGCGGTGGTCGCGGCTGCGGCATAGGCCAGCTCTGAAGAGTGGCATTGCCCCAGTACTTCGCACGGGGGAAAAATCGTGAATCCTTTCGGCAACCGTGAGACACGTCCGCCTTCTTGATCGATGGAAATCAGGAGAGGAGATTGAGGACTGCAGCGTTGAAGAGCATTCGTCAGGTCGACGATTTGTTCGGGTGACTCCAGGTTTCTCGCGAACAGGATCACACCGCCCGGCCGATATTCTTTGATGAAAGCGGCTAGGTCTGCCGAGACAGTTGTCCCGTCAAACCCCATCATGAAGAGCTGTCCGATCTGATCCTGAGCGATTGTCATGCTCGTGCGCTCTCGTGCGGCAGTGAACGATTGATAAGGAACTGGATCAAGAGCCTTGTCCCGATACCAGTGGGGCCTTTGGGAATGTAGGCCCGCTCTCGCTCGCTCCAATCAGTACTGGCGATATCGAGGTGCACCCAAGGACAGTCGCCCACGAATTTGCTCAGAAACAGAGCGGCCGTGATCATGCCGCCGCCACGCCCGCCGATATTTCGCATATCGGCCACATCGCTCCGTAGTTGCTCGAAGTATTCCTCCCATAAAGGCATTTCCCACACCCGCTCTCCGGATCGGAGCCCGGCGCTCACGATCGCGTCCTTCAACTTCGTATCGGTGCCGAACATGCCGATCGCGAATTGTCCCAGAGCGACAACACAGGCCCCCGTCAGGGTGGCGATGTCGATGAGGGCAGCCGGCTTGAACCGGGTGGCATAGGCCAGGCCGTCCGATAGAATCAACCGCCCTTCGGCATCGGTGTTTTGAACTTCCACGGTTTTCCCCGAGAGCGTGGTGACCACATCACCGGGGCGCATGGCACGACCACCCGGCATGTTTTCTGCCACCGGAAGAATGCCGACGAGGTTGAGGGGTAATTTCAGCCTGGCCGCAGCTCGTACTGTGGCTAGAACCTCGGCCCCTCCGGTCATATCGGCTTTCATTTGCTCCATGTTCTCGGCTGGCTTGAGCGAGATCCCTCCGGTGTCGAAGGTAATCGTTTTACCAACGAGAACGACCGGAGGATCGTCCTTCTTCTTGGCTCCGTGGTACTGGAGGATAATGAACTTAGGTGGCTCATGGCTGCCTTTCGCGACGCCGAGCAACGCGCCCATCCCGAGTCGCTCCATCTCCTTTTGTTCCAGGATCTTGAGGGTTGCCCCGGTGTCCTTCGCCACGCCCTTTGCTTCTCCGGCGATCTTTGTCGGGGTCATCACATTCGAGGGATGGTTACAGAGGTCACGTACAAAGACAGTGGCCTCAGCGGTTGCAACACCGCGGCGGACGCCTTCGGAAATGGGGCCAAGGTGGCTTTTCTGCGAAACCAGAATGGTCATGGTGCTCACGCCCTTGCCGGTCGGAGGCTCACTGCGATAGGCCGTGAACTGGTAGTTGCCCAAGATCGCTCCTTCGGTCAGGGTCTGTGACAGGTCGCCCATTGAGGCGCCGCGTGGGACTGCGCTCGGCAGCACGACGGTGAAGGAACCGGCTTTTGCTTGCCGAACCCGTTTCACAGCGTACCCCATGGCTTGGCGAATCTGATCCAAGCCTAGCTGGTGGTGTTTCCCGAGACCTGCCAAAATCAGGCGCTTCGCGGGAAGCTTCCCATGGGTGTGAAGTAGGATGACCTCATGCGCTTTCCCCTCAAACTCCCTTGAGCGTTGGAGCTCCCGAAGGGCTCCACCGAGGGCTTCATCCAACAAAGATCCGTCGGGCCCCGAAAGGGTTTCGCCTTCGCTCAGCAGGATGACGAGCGCGTCCGTCCGGTCGGTGTCGACCCGTCCTAGTTTTGCGTGAACCCGCATGATATTCATTGGCTTCTCCTTACGTGTGAATATGAACAATCACAGTTGCGATCAGCCCTTGAGCGATCGTTGTTCCAACACATCTGGCGTTCCGATGGTCCAGTGGACTCCTCACACGCCCCGCATATCGGGTGCCCAAATATGTTTGTGCAGTTGGAGTTGAAGACGAGCAGCGAGGCGGTCTTCCAGCAGCCATTCAGCCAACTGGCGAGGGTCAAGTGTCCCGAATACCGGACTGAAGAGGACTGGGCAGCGATCGGTCAAATGAAATTGTTGGAGGATGCCTTTTGCCCAGTCATAATCGATACGATCTTGGATGACGAATTTTACCTCGTCTCGCGGTCTCAGCCGCTCCACGTTGGGCCAGTGCATGCGGTCGGTCATGCCACTCCCCGGGCATTTCACATCCAAAATGATATGAACAGCTGGATCGACCGAACGTGCGTCAATTGTGCCACTTGTTTCAAGTAGGACTGTGAACTCCTGGCTCAACCGATGCAGCAGGGTGGTCGTCTCTGCTTGTGCCAAGGGTTCGCCTCCCGTCACCTCGACCAGGGGACACCCGTAGGACCGGACCTTTCCGAGAATGTCCTCGACGGACTGTTCCGTTCCTCCGAAGAATGCATACGCTGTGTCGCACCAGGTGCAGCGCAGGGGGCAGCCGGTGAGACGCACGAACACGCAGGGTAACCCAGCAAAGGTTGATTCCCCTTGGATGCTGTGAAAGATTTCGGTGACGCGCATGAGTAACGTGTGGGTTAACTTATGACTGGACGTGGAGATTTGCCGAAAAGGGTGGCCCTCCGGTCATCGGCATTTGTTCAGGGCCATGTGACAACCGGCCAATTATGACGACGGGCAATCGCATCCATTCCCCGAATCGGATTCACTACGGTTGGATGCCCTACGGCTTGGAGGAGGTCAATATCTCCCGGGCTATCGCCATACGCATAACATTGGGACAGATCCAGGGTGAATTCCTGGGTCAGCTGATCGATCAGTTGGCGCTTTCCCTCTCCGTACGGGAGCGGAGGCATGAGCAAGCCGGTATAGAGCCCTTGCTGTTGTTCCAACCGACTGGCAAAACACCGATCTGCCCGGAGCGCGTCGGCGACCGGTGCGATCAGAAAGTCGAGCGATCCGGTCACGAAAATGATGGAATGGCCTGCGCGACGATGCTCAACGAGTTTGCGCATGGCGATGGCTGAGACACGAGGGCAAAGTTCTTCCCGACAAAATTCTTCACCCAACGGTTCAATCACTTGCGAAGGTTTTCCTGCCAAGTACAGCTTTCGTTGGCGGAGAGGATGAAGCGACAAGGGAGGAACATGCCGCAAAAGCCATGCAATGCTGGCTTGCGCTTCGGGCCAACCGATGATCCCGCGACGCCAGAGCCAGCGGAAAAACCTCAACTCACTTGCTTCACCGGGCAAGATCGTATTGTCGACATCGAAAAATGCAGCAACCGTAGAAGCAAGGTCTCGTTGATCAGTTGGTACCATGCGAGCACAACAGCGATGCGAATTGAGGAGCCAATTCTACCGGACGATTCGTTCATTGACAAGAATTTTGGGCTACTTCTATAATGCGGCTCCCTTTCCCCTCATATGCTGGCTTGGGGGGCTTTCAACGCAGGGTTCGTAATACAAACCTGCAAGAAGGCCGGGATGAGCGAAATCCGATGACGGGCGTTTCAGACCGTCACGGTGTTGAGCCTCCCAAGAACACGATGGCAGGCTTTGTTGCATATCCTGCTGAGTGCCGAAGTGGTGGAATGGCAGACACGCACGTTTGAGGGGCGTGTGGCGCAAGCCGTGCGGGTTCAAGTCCCGCCTTCGGCACCATAATCATTTTTCCCAAGTTCTTGAACCAGGTGATGGCCTGCCACCGACGCAGGTTTGCGTCGGTTCCACCCATCATAAACAGGGCCTGTGTCTCTCCGCATTTTGTTGTGTTTGGGCTTGCCTCGGTAGCGTCGGAAGACCTTGAATTTCCACACAACAAACAGCCAACCTCGTGGAAGGAGGATTCCATCGCCCGGGGTGCCGGCTATCCTCCAATAGCAAGATTGGCTGGAAAATGGCGGCTAACAGTGGCTCATTCCGACCTTATTCTAGGTACCAGCGTCACTTGAGCGTACACCATCAGCGGCCGGCTTCTGCAGCCATGGGCCATTCGGGCCTAGACATTCATCGCCGGATAGTAGGACACTACGGGCCATTTAGGTATCGTCTTGGGATGAATGTGCGGGATGTGAAGTAAGGGGAATAGAGAATAAACCTCCCTTTTGGCCGTCTCAGAGTGGAGCGGCTGCTCCCGTTCATTAGGACGTTGGGGTACAGATGAATATGACGCTTTCTGTTGTCGATGTTCTGCGTACACAGGTTTCGCATCTCATGCAGGAATTGGCTGAACGAGACAGTGTCCTGCATGAACGTACCCGCCATCTCCGTGTTGCACAGGCATTGGCGCATCTGGGCAGCTGGGAGTGGGAAATCGAGAGCGGAGCTGTTCGGTGTTCGTCGGAGTTGTGTCGCATCTTCGGCCGTGAACCCGGGGCAGATCTTCTGACCTTTGATGGGTTTGTCTCGGCGGTTTTCCAGGAAGATCGTGATCGGGTCATTGCCGCGCTCAATAATGCCCTGGGTGGGCGCGCGTCATATGATGTGGAGTATCGGATTGTTCGTCCGAACCGTGAAGTACGGACCATCCATTCCTGTGCCGAGGTCTTGCGTAACGACAACGGAAAACCCTGTCGCATGTCTGGGTCTGTCCTGGACATCACGGAGCGAGCCTGTTCGGAGGCGATGTTGCGTTCCTCCCAAGAAAAACTCAGACAGGCTCTCCAAGCCTCGGGGATCGGACTATGGGACTGGAACACCCATACCAACGAACTGGTTCTGTCGGAGGAATGGAAGCGTCAGCTTGGCTACGAGAAAGCGGAGCTGTCGGACTCATTCGAGACATGGGAAGGTCTGTTACACCCGGATGATCATGCTCGCGTCCTCGATTACTTGCGGGACGCAGTACATGAACATCATGAAGAGTATCGGCAGGAATATCGGTTGAGGCATAAGGATGGGACCTATCGATGGATTGAGTCTCGGGCCGCACTGGTGACTGAATCTGACGGCCGCCGGGTCCGTTTGCTCGGTTCGCATATGGACATCACGGATCGCAAACGCATGGAGCAAGCCATGCGAGAGAGCGAAGACCGATACCGAACGTTGGTCGACTTGTCACCGTCCGGCGTCTTTGTCTTCTGTCAGGGACGGACCGTGTATGCCAACCACAGAGGCGCTTTGCTCATGGGCGCGGCGGATCCTTCGGAGCTTCTTGGGCGACCGATGTTCGATTTTCTTCACCCGGATTATCACCAGGAGGTCCGCGATAATGTTCATCAGGTGCTGATGGGGAACGTGTCGGTTCATAGCGCGGAACGGCTCTATCTCAAGAAGGATGGAACGCCGGTTCCCGTTCAAATGGAGGCCGCCAGGATTGTTTGGAGTGGCACTCCGGCTATGATCGTACTGATCTCTGATGTCACTGAGCGCAAGCAGGCGGAAGAAGCCTTGCGGGAGAGCGAGGAACGGTTTGCCAAGGCGTTCAAGGTCAGTCCCCATCCGATTCTCATCAGCGAGCTAGAATCCGGTCTGCTGGTGGAGATGAATGATGCGGCCAGTCAGCTGTTGGGCTATGACAAGGCGGAAATCCAAGGCCGGATCATATGGGAGATCGAGGTCTGGGGATCGGTTGAAGAGCAGACCAGATTTCGCAATAGCTTGCAACAGGTTGGTCCGGTTCGTAACTTGGAAGTGAATATCCGCACAAGAAGCGGTGATCTACACCACTTCCTTCTGTCGTCAGAATTGATTGAGTTGAACGGGAGACCGTGCAGGGTGACAGTAGGGGATGATGTCACGGATCGGAAACGGGCAGAAGATGAGTTGCGCCGATCACATGCCTTGTTGCGGCAAGTCATCGACGGCTCGCCGAATTTTATCTTTGCCAAGGATCGCGAAGGGCGTTTTACGATGGCCAACAAAGCGGTCGCCGATTGTTATGGCACAACCGTGGACGATCTGATCGGACAGACAGACGCGGATTTTAATCCGCATTGGGATGAGGTGGAGTTTTCCCGTGAACAGGATCTCCAGGTCATGACGTCCCTGGAGGAATGCTTTGTTGCTGAAGAAAAGTTCACGGACTGGTCCGGGAAGACGCGGTGGTTGCAGACCATCAAGAGGCCGATTGTTGATGACCAGGGGCGGTTCCACATGGTGCTGGGAGCGGCTACGGATATCACGGAGCGGAAACGGATGGAAGAAACGCTGCTCCAACATGAACAAGATCTGAATGCAGCGTTGCAGGACCGCGCACGGATCAGCCAGGATCTCCATGATGATGTGTTGCAATCAGTCTACGCGGCGGGGCTCGGGTTGGCGGCATGCAAGTCGATGATGACGCGGCAGCCTGAGGTAGCGGCTGATCATCTCATGGCGACGTTAGAACAGGCTATCGGGCAACTGAACCACGTCATCGGGAAGATCCGAAATTTCATCTCAGGCCTTGAGTCTCGTGTCATGCAAGGTGGCGATGTGATCGCGGACTTGCGGACCATGGTCGAGACGATGTGCGGTACATCGTCCATTCAATGCCGAGTTCGGATCGATGACCGGGTCGGACGGTATCTTTCACCTGAACCGGCGCTTCATCTCATCAATATCGTGCGGGAAGCATTGAGTAATGCCATCCGTCATAGCCGTGCTACCCGCATAACCGTGTCATTGCGTCAGCTAATCGGGTCGATCCGGCTGACTGTCATGGACAACGGTATCGGATTCAACCCCAAACTAGTCCAGGGTGTCGGGCATGGCTTGGAAAATATGGCGGCACGAGCGCACAAAGCCGGCGGGATGTTTGCCATACGATCAGAGTCTCACCGCGGGACAAGAATCCTCCTCGACCTTCCGAAAGATTTCCCGAACTATTTCAAGTAAATACAAACGGTTGCAAGGGAATCTTGCGGGAAACATGCGGCGCCATGTCGTGTCGTCGGTTTCATTGATCCAGACTGTCAGCACTCCGTATCGGGCCATTTGGATCTAGACTTTCACCTATTGTCATAGGACACTAGCACCCGCTTGGCCTTTTCATTTGAACCAATAGCCTGTGCGGAAAGTAACTCGCTTATCCCGGGGAGTGCTGCCATCATTCCCTGTATCTGGACGTGAAGTAGTCATCCAAGTGAACCAAACAGGGCCTGAGCCGAATTATTCATGACGCTGTGTGACCCTTCGACTTGCTCAGGGTCCCCAACCTAGTCGAGGGACGAGACTGCCTGGTTGTGAAAACTCATGGCCAGAATTGTCGAAGCGGCGTATGAGCGGTTGCAGCAGAATTGCTCATGAGTAGTGCGGGTTAGGGGACTATCAACGTCACCTGCCACGGAGCTTCACCATGAGTCCTACCAGTCACCTTCGTGAATTGGATTTATTAAGAAAGCAAGTCGCCGACCTCAGGCGTGAACTGACGGAGCGGGATCAGACTGTCTACGAGCGCAAACGACAGTTCGACGACGAGCTGACGGATTTGTATGAACGATCCGACATGCTTCGTGCCATTGTCACCGGGATCGCAGCGGACACCGGCGAAGACTTTTTCCCAGGCTTGGTGTGCCATTTAAGCTCCGTGTTGGGCGTACAGTACGCGGTTATCGGGGAGGTCCTGCAGGGCCCGATCAGGAAAATCCGTACCATTGCGGTTTCAGCCGGGGGTGGTCTTGTCGACAACTTCGAGTATCCCCTGATGAACACTCCCTGTGAAACCGCGCTTGGACAGTCCTACGCTTGTTATGAGCGGGACGTCAGGACGGTGTTCCCTCTGTTTGAACGGCTGGCCCAGTTAGGCGTCGAGGGATATTGTGGAATCCCGCTCAGGGCGAAAGGCGGTGCGATCATTGGATTGCTCGTCGTCATGGATACGAAGCCCTTGCGCAATACGGAGCGCCTCAAGTCACTGATGACCGTCTTTGCATCCCGCGCCGGGGCCGAACTCCAACGGCGGCAGACCGAAACGAAACTGCATCAACAGCAACACCGTCTGGTAGAGGCCCAAGCACGCGCACACCTAGGAAGCTGGGATTGGGACATCGAGAGCGGATCGGTGCAGTGGTCCGATGAACAGTTTCGAATCTTCGGCTACGAGCCCGGGAGCATAGCTGCCACGTACGAGACGTTCATGATGTCACTGCATCAGCAAGATCGTGATCGCGTACTGAACGCGATCGACAGCGCACTAACAGGAGGGACAATCTACGACGTGGATTGCCGCATTGTCCGTCCATCCGGGGAAATTCGAGCCATCCACGCCCGCGGAGAAGTCACTCGAGATACCACTGGTCGCCCTGTTTCCCTGTCCAGCAGTGTGCTGGACATCACGGATCGTAAGCTGGTGGAAGAAGAGCTGCGGATTTCCCAGGATCAACTCCAACGGGCACTCCGAGCCTCAAGTACCGGGTTGTGGAGCTGGAATACCGGTACGAACGAGGTGGTGTTTTCCGAGGAGTGGAAACGGCAGCTGGGGTATGAGCAAACGGAGATCTCGGATTCATTTGAAACGTGGGTGAAACTGTTGCATCCGGACGATCGCGTTGGAGCGGTTGCGTATGCACAAGGGTATGTGACTGCCCCGGAGGGAGATTATCGGCAAGTATTTCGTTTGCGGCATAAAGATGGGACTTATCGATGGATCGAGGCACGGGCCTCTTTCGTGAGGGAAGCGGATGGCCGGATGACCCATCTCCTCGGATCTCATGCCGATATCACCGATCGCAGCCACATGGAGGAGACGATACGGGAAAGTGAGGAACGATACCGGACATTGGTTGAGTTATCCCCATCCGGTGTCTTTGTGTTCTGTGAAGGGCGAACGGTCTATGTCAATCGAACCGGAGCCCTTCTGATGGGTGCGCGGGACCCACAGGAGATTCTCGACCGACCGACGTTTGAGTTCATCCACCCGGACTATCATCAAGAGGTTCGTGACAGTGTCACACGACTGCTCAAGGGAGGCGTCTCCGTCCACAGTGCAGAGCGAGTGTATGTACGGTTGGACGGCACGACGATCCCGGTTCAGGTCGAAGCCGGACGGATCATGTGGAACGGAAAACCGGCGATCCTCGGCATGTTCTCCGACATCACCGAACGTAAACAATCTGAACGGGCCAGCTTGGAACATCGACATGCAATTCGCGCGCTTCACGATATTTCGTCGGTGCAGGGACGGTCGTTGAACGAGCGGGTCGAGGCGCTGCTTCAACTCGGATGCCGTTTCTTCAACATGCCGATCGGGATGAGGACATTCATCAGGGGCGACGAGTTGGAGGTTGGGCACGTGAATGCGCCCGGTACGGCCTTCCATCAGGGCATGTGTGTGCCGTTGAGCAAGACATACTGCAGTGAGACTCTCCAGCAGCGCGGGCCGGTCTGTTTCGAGCATGCAGGTGCTTCACCCGAATGGCAGCAGCATCCAGCCTACGCGGCACTGAAGTTGGAGGCATACCTCGGGACGGTGATTTGCGGAGTGGAGCATACCTACGGAACCCTGTGTTTTGCGAGCGACAAACCTCGTTCGAAACCGTTTACCGATTCTGAAAGAGATTTCATTCAACTCATGGCGCGATGGCTTGGTGGTGAGCTGGATCGCCAGGCGGCCCTGGACTCCTTGCGTCAGAGCGAGGCACGATACCGGACCCTCTATGATGAAACCCCTTCTATGTATTTCACCATTGATCGAACGGGAATCGTCAGGTCCGTCAACCAGTTCGGCGCGCAGTACTTAGGGTATTGCGTCGAGGACCTTGTCGGGAAGTCCGTGTCAGCGATCTTCCTTGAGGCAGACCGAGCACGCGCATCCGCTGAGATAGACGCGTGCTTTCATCAGCCCGAAGGAGTTGCGCAATGGGAATTGCGGAAGGTGCGAAGCGATGGCGCGGTGCTGTGGGTGAGGGAGCACGTGCGGGTGCTGCAAAGCCGTGACGGTGAACCCGTCGCATTGATCGTGTGCGAGGATATTACCGAGCGAAAGCGAACAGAGGACGCGCTGGCCGATCTCAATGCAACCTTGGAACGCCAAGTGATCGATCGGACGGAGGCGTTGCGCCGGAGTGAAGAACGGTTCAGGCAATTTTTTGACCATGCCCCGAACGTGACCTGTCTAAAAAATAATGACGGACGGTATCTCTATACGAACCGGCGGTTCGATGAGGTATTTGGGATTGCTCCCGGTATGGCCTTGGGGAGGACGGATGATGAACTGTTTCCCCAGGAGCAGGCCGCGCAGTTTCGGTCACACGATAGAGAGGTATTGGCCAGCGGCTGTGGACGCGAATTCGAGGAGGTCACACAACAGCGGGATGGGCTCCGTGTCAGTATCGTCGTCAAATTCCCTGTGGCTGATGCTGCCGGTTCGCTCTCGGCTATTGGCGTCATCGCTACCGATGTCACCGAGCGGAATCGTACACAAGAAGCTCTGAGGGAGAGTGAGGCCCGGTGGCAGCAGTTCGCTGAATCGGTCGGCTCGGCATTCTGGATTGCAGATGTGGCACCGGACGAACGGAAGGTTCTGTACGTCAACACGGCGTTCACCTTCATCTGGGGTATTGAACGCGACGAGATCTACAGGAATTGGTCTCTGTGGCTTGAGTCAATCCATCCGGATGACCATTTGCGAGTGAAGGCCAGCCATGATCGATTTATTGGCGGCGGGGCGGCCGCGGTGTTCCATTGTGAGTATCGGATCGTAGGCCGAGACGGCCATATCCGATGGATTTCAGATCGCCGAGTGAGGATGCCCGGATGGGAGCATCGCATCGCGGGCATTGCCGAAGATATCACCCATCATAAGCAGCAGTTGTCGCTGATGGCCCAAACGGAAACGATCGGGAAAATCGGGGGATGGCAGCTGGATTTCCTGACGAACCGCCTTTGGTGGAGCGACGAGACCTACCGACTGCACGAGACGAGCTCGGAGTTATACAGTCTCACGGTTGAAACGGCCTTGAATTTCTATACGCCGGAAAGCCGACCGCTTATTGCCGAAGCGCTCAGAAACGGGGAGAGCCAGGGGACGCCGTGGGATCTCGAGTTGGACCTCATCACGGCAATGGGCCGCCGGGTTGCGGTGCGGGCCGTCGGCAAGGTTGATGTGGTGAACGGACGAGCCGTACGGGCTTACGGCACGTTCCAGGACGTCACGGAACGCAAGCGGGCGGCAGAAGCGCTCCGGCTGGCACATGACGAATTAGAACGCAAGGTCATGGAACGTACGGCAGAATTGCAGGAGAGCGAAGACCGGTATGCCCGTGCCACAGCCATCGGCAAGGTGGGGGTCTGGGAATTGGATGTCCTGAACGGCCAGTACCATGGGGACACCAATCTGAAGGCGCTGTTTGGGTATGGAACCGACGAGCTCTCGACCGATCCATTTGTGTGGTTGAGGCTGGTCCATCCCGACGACCAGCCGATCGCGATGCGGAACTGGGAATTAGTCCAAAGCGGAGCCGCAGAGACCGCTCATTATGAGTTGCGCCATGTCAAGCGAGACGGCTCGATCGTCTGGGGTGATGTCCGAGCGCGTGCCGTCCGAGATCCGAAGGGACAATTGACACACTTGATCGGGGCCACCGTGGACATTACGGGGCGCAAGCGCGCAGAGACGATCCTGGCATTGGAAAACGGGATTCTTGAGGGGGTTGCTGCAGGGGTGCCGCTCGACGATCTTCTGAACCAACTTGCCGGCGGTATCGAAGCCATCGCGCAAGGCTGCTGCTGTTCCATCTTGCTCTTGGACGAAGACGGCCAGCATTTGAGGCATGGCGCAGCGCCCAGCCTGCCTGACTCATACACGGCGGCCATCGACGGTATCCCCATTGGCCCCTCTGCCGGATCCTGCGGAACAGCGGCCTACCGCAACATGCCGATTGTGGCCAAGGATATTGCCACCGATCCCCTCTGGGCCGGCTACAAAGAACTCGCGTTGCGCCATAATCTGCGGGCCTGCTGGTCGATGCCGATTGCCTCGTCTATCGGGGGAGTGCTCGGCACGTTTGCCATTTACTACCGCATTCCACGAGATCCAACGAATGAGGAGCGTCGGCTGATTGAGCAGGCAGTTCGCCTTGCGCAGATTGCGATAGAACGCAAACTTGCAGAGCAGGCACTCAAGGCTTCCGAGGAGAAACTGCGGCAATCGCTGTTGGCTTCCAATACGGGCTTGTGGGAGTGGAATACGGAAACCAACGAAGTGTGGCTCTCAAGAGAGTGGAAGGCGCAGCTCGGGTACGAAGAAACGGAGCTGCCGGATACGTTTGAGAGCTGGGAGTCGCGGCTGCATCCTGACGATCGTGCCCGTGCCATTGCGTATGCCATGCGGTACCGGGATCACCCGGTGGGTGCATTTCGACAAGACTTTCGCTTGCTGCATAAGGACGGGCAGTATCGGTGGATCGACTCGCACGCCTCGTTCGTGGCGGAACCGGACGGTCGGCTGGTGCGCTTACTCGGTTCCCATACGGACATCACGGAGCGGAAGGAGTCTGAACACACCTTGTCCGAGAGCGAGGCCCGGTTCCGTACCCTGGTTGCCAATATTCCAGGAGCGATCTATCGCTGCGCCGTGGACAGGGACTGGACGATGTCCTATCTCAGCGATGCGATCGAAGCTATTGTCGGGTATCCGGCCAAGCACTTTGTCGCCAACCGCACCCGTTCCTACGCCAGCGTGATTCACCCGGATGATCGCCGATTGGTTGAGGAGGTGACCTGGACAAGTCTGAAGAAGCACAGCCCGTATGTCATCGAATACCGTCTCATCCACGCGAGTGGTGCCGTCCGGTGGGTCTATGAAAAGGGGCAGGGGGTGTTCACCCCGGATGGCCAGGTGCGTTTCCTCGACGGCGCGATCTTCGATATCACGGAGCGCAAGCAAGCCGAGCAGGCACTGCGTATCAGCGAAGAACGGTTCGCCAAGGCGTTTCAGGCAAGTCCCCATCCGGTCGTCATCAGCGAGCTGGATTCCGGTCTGGTCGTCGATGCCAACGAGGCTGCATGGCAGCTGTTCGGATATCGGAAAGAGGAAGTTGTGGGACAAACGACCTTGCAGATCGGGCTCTGGCAGTCTGCGGATGAGCGGACTCAGTACCTTGAGCGGTTGAAGGGCGAGGGATCGATCCGCAACGCGGAAGTGCAGCTGCGGAGCAGGAACGGTGATGTCCGGCAGTGCCTGTTGTCCGCAGAGCTCATTGAGCTGAACGGCAAGCAGTGTGTTGTCACGGTTGGGGATGACGTCACTGAACGCAAGCGAATGGAGCGTGCGCTGCGACGGACCCAGTTCTCGGTGGATAAGGCCGTGGAAGCGGTCCTCTGGGTCGATCCCACGGGGCGAATATTCGACGTCAATGAGACCGCATGCCGGATGTTTGGATATTCACCTCAGGAAATGACCACCATGACCGTACACGACATCGACCCCAATTTTCCGGTGGAGCGATGGTCGGAACATTGGATTCACCTGAAGGAGCAGGGCGCATTGGCGTTTGAAGCGAAGTATTGGTCGCGTACCGGGATGGTTTATGAGGCAGAGGTGACCTTTAACTATTTACAATACGATGGGAAAGAGTATGGCTGTGCAATCTTGAGGGATATCGGGGAGCGCAAGCGGGCGGAAGCCGAGCTTCACCGGTCTCATGCGTTCTTGCGGCAGGTGATTGATACCGACCCGAACTTCATCTTCGCCAAGGATCGTGACGGACGGTTTACGATGGCCAACAGGGCTGTCGCTGATTATTATGGCACCACGGTGGAGGATCTCATCGGCAAGTCGGATGCTGATTTCAACGGAGATCAGGACGAGGTGGAGTTCTTTCGGCAAAAAGATTGTGAAGTGATGGAGTCTCTGGAGGAGTGTTTTGTTCCTGAAGAAAAGATTACGGATTCGACGGGAAAGACACGCTGGTTACAGACCGTGAAGAGGCCGATTCTTGATGATCAGGGTCGAGCGCACATGGTCCTGGGAGCGGCAACCGATATCACCGAACGCAAGCGGATGGAGGAGATTCTGCTCCAACACGAACGGGATTTGCATGCAGCGCTTCAAGAGCGGGAACGAATCAGCGAGGATCTTCACGACGGCATTCTCCAGTCGTTATATGCGGTAGGGCTTGGATTGGAAACCTGCAAACCCATGATCAAGCAACAGCCCCGGCATGTTTCGGTCCAGTGTATGGCGACGCTCGATCAAGCGATCGACCAGCTCAACCATGTCATGGGCGAGGTGAGGAACTTTATCGCAGGTCTGGAGTCTCAGGTGATGCAGGGGGGTGATTTTCCGACTGTCCTTCGAACTATGGTCACAGCTATGGCCGGTTCTTCATCGGCGAAATGCACGATCAGAATCCATAAGGGTGCCGCCCGGCAGCTCTCGACGGAACAGGCACTGCATCTGATTAATATTGTCCGAGAAGGACTGAGTAACGCACTGCGTCACAGTGACGCCAAGCGAATCACAGTATCACTCTGTTCGCTTCGCCGTTGTGTGCGTCTTGCGATTCGGGATGATGGGGCCGGGTTTAACGCCAGTTTAACCCAGGGAGTCGGTCATGGATTAGGCAATATGGCCGCACGGGCTAAGAAGGTCCGCGGTCAGTTCACCCTTCACTCAAAGCCAAACGAAGGTACAAGGATCGTACTCGATTTACCAAAGGACACGACCTATGCTCACGACTAAAACACAAACCATCAGAGTGTTGCTCGTCGACGATCATGAAGTGATTCGTGTGGGACTCCGGACGGTGCTGGGCCAGAACCAAGGCGTCAGCGTCATCGGGGAAGCCGGTACCATGGGAGATGCGATTCAGCAGTCCCAGAAATTGAAACCGGACATCATTTTGATGGACGTCCGTCTCCCTGATGGTTCTGGTGTCGAGGCGTGTCGCGAGATTCTCGGGATGCTTCCGAATACCAGAATCATTTTCCTGACCTCGTATGCGGACGATGATTCCGTGCTGGCCGCCGTCCTGGCAGGTGCCCAGGGCTATGTGCTCAAGGAAATCGATTCAGGAGCCTTGCTGGAGGCGATTCGTTCGGTTGCAAAGGGCCAGTCAATTCTGGACTCTACGGTCACCGAACGGGCCTTGCGGTGGCTGAGAGGGTTGCATGATATGCCGGCCACGCCTGGTACGGATCACCTGTCCTCGCAAGAAGAGCGAGTGGTGGCGCTGGTCGCCGAAGGCAAGACCAACAAGGAAATCGCCGTTGCGCTCGGACTCAGCGACAAAACGGTCAAGAACTACTTGGCCAACGTGTTTCAGAAACTTCGCATCACGCGGCGCGCACAGGCCGCGGCTTTTTTTGTGAAACGGCAAGGATAGGGTGATCACATTCGGCTCTAGCCAGGTAGAGGCAAAATTTGTCACCAGTAACCCCATCCTCCTTTGGTCTTCTTCCTCCGATTTCTGTACTCTTACCCTGCTGTATTCGGATTCATAACTAAAATGTGGCGGCGAGATGCCGGTTCATCCTGATGAGGAGGCTCCTCGCCGTCTTGCTTGTGGCCTCTCGGTGTTTTCACAGACGTCGGATGACAAAAGCGAGGGGCTCGACACCGTTAGGGTGTCCTGGCTTACCGGGAGGTAGTCCCCATGGCAGCCGGTCTTTTTGTTGGAATGCTGCTCCTCCTGAGTCTCTCCCTCTGGCGTATTCTTCGACTCCAACGGGAGAACCTCCTGAAGGCTCAGGTCATTGAGGCGACGAGGTGTAGTGTGCTCGTGACCGATGCCACGCTCCCGCACCATCCTATCAGCCAAGTAAATGAGAGTTTCCTCGCGTTGACCGGCTATGCCGACCATGAAGTCCTCGGTCAAACCAGTACGATTTTGAGTGGCCCGGATACCGATCGTGCGTCGATGGAAAAGCTCGGACTGGCCCTCCAGGATGGGTGGGCTTCTCACGTCTGCGTTCGCCATCATCGAAAAGACGGCACCTCGTTTTGGAATGACGTGGTGCTCTCTCCGGTCAAGGACCGGGCCGGACGACTGACCGCGGTCATCTGGGTCATGCGCGATGTCTCACACGTTCGGGCGTTGGAAGACGATCGGAACGGAAAGCCCTCGCCCACCCTGCTGTGTGAGTCCGTTTCAGAAGGCATGTTGGTGGCGACAGACGGAGACATAGTGTATGTGAACATGGCTGGGTTGAGGATCCTTGGATCGAGCTCCGAAGACCACGTCATCGGCCACCCATTCTTGGATTTGATTCATCGGGACTACCGTGAGAGCGTTCGACAGCAAATCATCCGAACATCTCCACCTGGATCGGAGCGCCAGTGGGAAACCAACATCCTGCGCGGGGATGGAGGGACGGTTGCAGTCGAGATGTCCGGCACGCCAATTGTGTGGGAAGGGCGGGAGTCGATTCTTGTCTGTTTTTCCGACCGATTGGACGTGAATCATACGGGGGACGAGCTCACTCTTGGCTCTCATGGTTATCACCGTCCGGAGTCCGTTACGGATATGGACAGTTGGGCTTGGGACATGGTTCAGGGTACAGAGCTATGGTCGGCCGAACAATACCGGATCTTGGGATACGAGCCTGGGTTGGTGCCACCGACCTATGAGACTTTTAAAAAAGCCCTTCATCCAGAGGATCGAGATCGCGTTCTTGCCCTGTTCGAAGAGACGTTAACCTCTGACCGTCCATACGATATCGATTGCCGAATCATTCAACCCTCCGGCGTCGTGAGGTTTGTCCGTTGCCGGGGCGTGCTCATGCACGGACATCCGGATCAGCCCGTTCGCATGTCGGGAACCATCGAAGACATTAGCGATTACAAGCTTATGGCGACACTGGCCGAGGAACGCGTTCTTCAACTCAAGGTTGTTTTGGATGCCGCTACCATTGGGATGGTCCTGGTGAGTCGGGAGGGAACGATCTCTCTTGCCAACGGGAAGATTGAAGAGATGTTTGGGTATGGATGCGGCGAACTGGTCGGCCGACCAGTAGACTCTCTGTTTCAGGCTTCTGATCGTGCACGGTATGCAGGTGAATCCGTCGATGCCTTGTCGGCTTCGAGGGAATGTCCTTCGAGAACCGGTGTGGAACTGTGTAGCTTGCGGAAGGATGGTTCGGGATTCCCCTCCAAGATCGGCTTGTACCCGATTGCCCTTTCTTCGGGGCCGTCACTCCTGGTCACCATCGTGGACATTACGACTTCCCGTCAAACTGATCGAACGTTCCGGGATGATCAGATGCGCTTGGATCTTGCCGTACAGGCTGGGCAGGTCGGAATCTTTGAGTATGACTACAGCGTGGATACCGTCTGGTGGTCTCCAATCTTACGAACCATCCATGGCATTGGGATGGAGGAGCCGGCTTCATTGGATCGGTACCTGCAACTGGTCCATCCCTCCGATCGAGAGATGATGGGTGTGATGATCCGATCAGCCAAGAATCCTCATGAGGATCGGATCTTTGAAGTGACCTATCGCATTGTTCGGCCCGATGGAGTTACCCGCATGATCCATCTCTGCTACGTGACCTGGTTTGATCGAGAACAGACATCTCCTCAACCGCGCCGGACCGTCGGAATGCTCGTTGATATTACGGATCGCAAGCCCCTCAGGACGCAGGTACTATCTCCGCCCTCGCTGGAGGTTCCTCAGGTCATCCCACGCAGTGTGTTCCATGAGTTCAACAACAGTCTTACCGCGGTGCTTGGTTTCAGCGAGCTGGCACTTTCGTTGATACCCAGGGACAGCAAGGCTCATCGCCATCTGCAGCAAGTGATTGGAGCCGGTAGAAACGCTCGCGAGCTGGCTCAAACCATTCGCCGGGGTTCGGATCAGGCCGTCTCCTATCCAGGATCGATTCCGCCGACACAGTTCGGCTCGGATCCATCGGCGTCACAAACCGAGGTGCCGAATGTTGTCGGTCCTCATCGTTGACGATCAAGCCCAAATTCGTCAGCTGATCCGTGACGCTTTAGAGGGGGTGGGCTACCATGTCGAAGAGGCTCAGGATGGAAAGGCGGGGCTTGATCGCTATCGGGCGAAACCGGTTGACCTCGTCCTCATGGATATCCTGATGCCGGACCAGGACGGATTTGAGGCCATCATGGCGCTACGGCGTGAGTTTCCCGATGCTCGTGTTATTGCCATGACCGGCGGGACTGATGGAGTCGGTGGTCTTGATATCCTTGAGGTTGCCGCTATGCTGGGAGTGAGGCGGACACTACAGAAGCCATTTGAACTCCAAGCTCTCCTCGCTGCCGTCGCTGCCGAAATGACAACCTGACCGACTGTTCCGTGCGTGCGTCTTCCTCAGATTGACATCGCCCGGCAATCCCGTCAGACTTGAACCCTTTCTGCATGTAGGCCATATCATATGAGACTGCTGAATTGCTTTCTGGGTATTCTCGTAGCTGTTGTCGGGTTCTGGCTGATCTGGGGAACCCTTGCTCCGGTCATTGTCCTCGGATGGGCGCTCCTGGTGGGCGCGTTTCTCTGGCTGAAGGCGGAGTCGATCACGGAAATCTGGGCCTGGGCGACGTTGTTGCTTGGGATGGAAAGCTTTGCCTGGCCGGTGGTGTTGATGATTCAACTCAAAGGCCCGTCGGAGTCGCTTCCTGAGGCGGAGATGGGAACAATTCTTTCAGCGGTCGTGCTCGGTCTGTTCGCTTCCGTCTTTTGGATTTCGTTTTCCTATGGCCTGTTCAAACGCGCATGGCGAACGGATCAACCGTTGTCCAAGGATGAGCCGTCCGGAGCGTCGATATCTCTCTCGAAGAAAAAGAAAGCCGTGTGACCCTAGCCGCTATCGACCGGGTCCATATCGACGACAAAGGTGATCTGCTTCTGCCGGTATTGTCGCTCCATCTTCTCAACCGCACTCCGGAGCCGACGCGCGAGGACATCCTGATCGCTTCCCTTCACCAGGAGCCGACGATGATGTCGGCTTCGTGGTTGTCTTGCCAGGACCGGTACCGGTCCAAGAATGACCACTTGCTCCTCCATGGATGTCTGTTGCCGAAGGTCGGCACCCCAGCGGGAGGAGGCCTCTTCGACGAGGGCGGTGTTGTGCCCAGTGACGGTTAGATCGGCGAGATGGCATACCGGCGGATAATTGAGAAGCCGACGCGCGAGGAGTTCCTCGTCATAGAATTGATGGGGTTTCCCGGATAGGAGAGCTTGTACGGCGTGGTGGGAAGGGAGCCTGGTTTGCAAGATGACTCGTCCTCCAGCAGAGGACGGGTATGCCGAGTTTGCCGCATCAACAAGGAGATGGTACGTCCGCTCCGCGGCACGAAAATCCGATACATGCAATCCGGAATCGGCGTGAAGGATCCCGACCACATGGTGCTGTGGAAGCGGTTCACGGGCAAAGAGCGTTTGCGTCCCTATCAGAATATCGCAGGATCCCGATCTGGCACGGTTCCAGAGCGAGCGGGCGGTTGCTGGATGGCGTAGCGTGTCACTGTCAAGGCGTACAATCGTGGCATCAGGAAACAAGCGCTGAGCCTCAGTCTCAACCTGTTCGGTCCCTTCACCAATGGGATACACTACTGCCGAGCGACATTGGGGACAGACATCAGGCAACTGTTCCGCAACGCCGCAATACCGACAGGTAAGGCTGGTGGCTGCTCGATAGTAAGGGAGTGCGACCGTACAGGAAGGACAACGAGGTACCCAGCCACAGTCTCGACAAATCAACGTTCTGGCATACCCTTTTCTATTGAGGAACAGCAGAATCTTTCTCTTGCACTCGAGTGCTTCCCGCATGGCAGAACGGAGGCGCTGGCTCAGGAGGGTTCTTCTCGGTTCGGTGCGGAGATCAACCAGCTCAATATTGGGCTGGAGGGTCACGTTCCGTTGCACGTGATGAATCTCCGTTTCAATAGCGAAATACGATTCTAGTGAAGGATGTTCCGATGCAAGTATCACCACTGCGCAATCCTCTTTTGCTCGTAGGCAGGCCACCTCTCTGGCATGATACCGAGGTTCCTTGGGCTCCTTGAGGGCTGAATCTTCCTCTCCGTCAACCCAGATGAGCCCGACTGAATCGAGCTGTACAAAAACAGCCGAACGGGTTCCCACGATCACGGTCGGAGCCGAGCTTCGCTGATGATCCCCTCGTACCAGTGAGCTGGGTGGCCGGGCCAAGACAATCTGAAGTCCCGTGAGTGATGAGAGTACTTGTGTCAACCACTGCGCCTTTGCTGCCCCTCCGCATATCACAATGGCTGATTTGTTTCGTGCATACACCTGGCGAATGGCCTCGGCAAGTCTTGTTATGCGCTCTTGCCAAGGCGCGTGAAGAACGACCTTCTTCATGTGGTTGGCCTGAAAGTACCGGCAGAGATGATCGCGCCAGGCGGGGTCTATTTCGAGGAGTTGACTTGTATCGACCATCATGTGAGGCAGTAAGTGCTGTTCCCCTGACTCACTTGAGAGCACGCGCTGCCGCTTGCGAGTTGGGATGCGTCCTGTGTTCGACAGGACACGACTAACCCACGAGCGCTCAATCAGGGTGCCGATCGCTCCCAAGGCATGGCCACGTTGGGTTGGCTGGAGCGTGGAGGACAAGATCCCGGAGGTTCGGCGCGCGATTCGTTCCAGCGTCGGTCGGAGTGAGTCCGGGCAGGTGCCTGTTTCGAGTGCCGCGCGGCCTAGTTGAGTAGCTAGATAACGTGTGGGGGAAACGGGTGCTGGAGGGCAGAGTAATCGGATGCATTGACCCCAGGGAGCCACATAGTACTGTGCAATCTTGCGGGATAGGTCGAGCAGGGTGGGAGAGATCGTCGAATCGAACCGATCTTCGACCAGAGAAAGAATCGCTTTCAGGGATGCCGGTGTCACATCGGGAGTAAGATGGGAGCTGATGGAAATCACGACTCCCTCCAGGACAGACCGGCCGAAGGGTATCCTGACAAGACTGCCAGTTCGAATACGTGAAGCGATGGAGAAAGGAATAAGGTAGGAGAATGTCTTTGAGATGTGACGAGGAACGAGTACCTCCGCAAACAGAATCTCTGCTTGCGGCTGCGAGGCCGAAGCACCCTCGAGAGCCATACGGTATTCTAACAGCATGGAACTCCGAAGGACATCGGGTGTGCTCGCTGTCCGAGGAGGGACTATTTTATCCGGAGAGATATGGTGGGAAGGATGGTGGGATGAACCAGAAGGTCGCGAGGGACCTTTATTCCGTTGATGTTCCACTTGCCGGTTGCGGTTGAGGCGTATCTGGTCTACTCGGTTCCATCGGCGTGGAAGGACCACCGGCATCGGCAGGGCCGGTACGATTAACGGCGCCGGTCTGGGAAGTCTGCGAAGCATCGTCCAGAGACGGAGTTCCGGGGGTGACAGCGCTTCCGGTATCCGAAACGGGAGTAGAGGCACTCGATTGACTCGTACCTCCGTGCGCATTCAAATTCGGAGCAATGGTATTCAAGGTGTGCGTGTGAGCCGGCTCTTCAGGAACATCGGCATCGGCGAGATACAGCACGATCTCCACACGGCGATTCTTCTTGCGACCCTCTTCCGCTTCATTCGACGCGGCTGGCCTGCTATCCCCAAGGGCCATGGCGGTGATTCTGGCTGGGTCGATACCGCCTCGCTCGACAAGATAGCGGAGAACGCCGTTTGCACGGACCTTGGATAGTTCCCAATTGCTTGGATAACGGGCTTTGAGGGAGGGGCCGATTTCGACGTTATCGGTATGGCCTTCAATTCGAAGGAGTCTGGTATCGCCGCTGGTGCGCAGATATTCAATGAGCTGGTCGAGCACGGCATAATTTTCAGGCTTGATCGCAGCATCTCCTGACTCATAACGCAAGAAGTTGGCCAGTTCGCCAAGATTGAGGCGACTTTGTCCGGAAGCATCCTGTACTTTTAGCTTGCTCGTGAGGAGATCGGCAGTGGGCGCAGCGGATTTTCGATTGGCTTGCTCCGCAGATGTAGGCGGTAGTGCGACTACAAGCTGAGCAGAGGGATCGGAAACGTCGACGAATCTGAACCGGTCTCCCTTGATGATACGGGTATTCGCTTTCAGGACTTTGGCAACGGCCGTGCGTGCTTCCGTGGACAGCACTTTAAGCTGTCCGATCCTACGGGGCGGAAGTCCGGCACTATGACGGTGGATATCAAGAAGATGGCCCGCTTTCAGTCCGTCCTCTCTTCCGCGATCGATGTAGACCACATTGGATTGTGAAACCAATGTCATCGTGCGGTCGGCCTGAAGTTCAATAATCATCCCTTCGAGGTCGGACACGTTCGTCGCGATGTCGGTACTATTAGCACCCAGCGCGGGCTCCCTAAATCGCGCGACAGGATCCCCGGGGGCAACCGGCACATAACTCACGACAATTTCCGCCGTTGTGAGGGCGTGGTCGGCAGACGTCACCCGTACGACTGCTGAACGATTCACCACAAACCCAAGGTATTCGCGAGTGGCGGGATGAAATACCTTTCGTACCCGTCGGTATACGGTGAAAAGATCTCCGATTGCGACATCGGCGGGGTTATCCAGCTTGAGATACAGGGAGTCCCCTTTTCCTAGGAGCATTCGATTCCCCGTGGCTTGATTGTCACCGGTGATCAAGTTCACGGTTCCGTCGATCGGGGAGGTTTTCTCGATCATTCCACTGGCGAAGGTGAGTCCTCTATCTAGTGTTCGAATGGAATCGAGATTCGGGCTCTGTGCGAGTACTTGATGAAGCGAGAGACTCATTCCCGAACACAGAACCAGGAGGAGGGCGATCGTGGTTTTCATAGGTGGAATCCTTGATTAAGGCGAAGGTCGCTTCAAAACCATAGCAAACAACGCTGTCTTGTCAAGAACTTGAGCTGAATGTGCCGGGAGTTTGACCCCTATTTCTTTCAGATGGTAATGTGCTCGACATCAGGTTCCGAACGATTTATGGAGGTATCTATTGGAAGACGGTATGGATTCCGATAACCTGTCCGCCGGGCATCTGGTTACTGATGAGGAATCTCCTCAAAAAATCCGGATCCAAACCCAGATCCATCGGCGACGCGGGGTCAAGGTGTTTTCTCCTTTGACGCTGGAATGGGTTCAGACGATGCCCGCCTCACACGAATAAGTGTACAGACCAGGCTTGTTGCAAGTGAGTCATGTCGCCCTATACGATTTACTTTCGTATGCAACCCATTAATAATCAATAAGTATCCTGCATTCTTCTCAAATCATAAGAGCTGTAGGGCTTTCGGGTGACTGAAGCTTAGGTCCTTTGTTCTCTTGCTATCCCAAATAATAGCGAACTAATATTTCACCCTTTGCGCCTGGAATAGTCTTTCAGGTCAATGCCTTGTAAGGGAAATCGTATGAGCGGATCAGAGGCTCTTCTTGTATATCTGACGAAGTATTTCCCGATTTTCCTCTTTATTTTTACAGGGTTAATATTGGGAATGCTGACGTTGTTGGTCAGCTACTTTGTGCAACCAAGGTACCCTGAGCCTGAAAAACTATCGACTTACGAATGTGGGGCCGAACCGTTTTCGGACGCCCGTATGCCGTTTCCCGTCCGGTATTACATTTTCGCGATGTTGTTCGTTATCTTCGACATCGAGGTCATTTTTCTCTATCCATGGGCGGTTGTGTTCACCAAAATCGGGATAGTCGGGTTGGTCGAGATGCTGATCTTTATTGGCTTGTTTGTCGTGGCCTACGTGTATGCCTGGCGCAAAGGCGCCCTGGAGTGGGATTGAGGGTTCTATGGGACTGATCCAGTTGGGACGTCACGAGAAGGACGGAGTTCCGGATGTTATTACGGGCTCTCTAGAAAAGGCCGTAAATTGGGCCAGAAAAGGCTCCCTATGGCCGATGACCTTCGGGCTCGCCTGCTGTGCCATCGAAATGATGGCCGCGGTTTCTTCACGATATGATATGGATCGCTTCGGGGCCGGAGTATTCCGGGGGTCGCCACGGCAGTCGGATCTGATGATTGTGGCAGGCACGGTTTGTCGCCGGATGGCCCCGGTCATCCGAAAAATTTATGATCAAATGCCGGAGCCGAAATACGTCATTGCCATGGGTTCTTGTGCGACATCTGGGAATATCTACGATAGCTATCCTGTTGTCCAGGGTGTTGATCGCTTTATTCCGGTTGATATTTATGTGCCCGGTTGCCCTCCAACCCCAGAGGCCCTCCTGGACGGTATCCTCAAGTTGCAAGAGCGCATCATGCAGAAACGTGTGTTTGTGGCTCAACCGGATCAGGTGAAGGCGAATTTGAAGGTCTGACGCACGGCCATGCATCCCCTCTTGCGACGGATTCAGCATACGTTCTCGGTCGGCGTCACCGGTGTGAGCGAGTGGCGTGGCGATGTGTCTGTGACGGTCACGCGCGACAAGCTTCGCGAGGTTGCTCAGTTTCTGCGCGAGGACCCGGGGATGGATTTTGATTATATCGTTCACGTGAGTTCCGTGGATTGGCCCGATGATGAAGAGCGATTTGAGGTGGTGTGGGAGTTCTATTCGATTCGAAAACGTCAGCGAATTCGACTCAAGACCCGTGTGCCCGAGGAAGATTGCGTGGTGGATTCTTTGACGGATTTCTGGAAGGGGGCGGACTTCATGGAGCGCGAAGTCTACGACATGATGGGGATCCGCTTCCGAAACCATCCGGATTTGCGACGTATTCTCATGCCGGATGACTATACCGAGGGATATCCCCTGCGAAAAGATTTCCCGTTGCGTGGGAAAGGGTGGCGAGACACGTTCGATTTTTTGGATGAAGTTCCTCGATAGGATGTTCAATCGGCATGGCATTCGAAGATCAAAGAACCACAGTTTATAAAGTCAATCCGGAACATCCGGAAAGCGAGACGCTTCCGACCCTGCGAACTGAGGAGCTGTTGCTCAACATGGGGCCCCAGCACCCCAGTACGCACGGTGTGCTTAAGGTGATCTTGGAGTTGGAGGGGGAACGGCTGGTCAAGTCGACTCCGGTGATGGGGTATCTCCATCGTGGAGTTGAGAAACTTGCGGAAGATGGTACGTACCATCAGTTCATTCCCCATACCGATCGACTGGACTATGTCTGTGCGATGTACAACAACTTTGCCTATTGCCGGGCCGTTGAAAAGCTTCTGAATCTACAAGTGCCGGAGCGGGCGGACTACTTGCGGACGATCGTTGCAGAAGTCCAGCGCATCATCGGACATCAATTTTGGCTGAGCGCCCAGGCGCTCGACATTGGTGCTATGACGGTTTTCTTCTATTGTTTTCGGGATCGTGAAATCTTACTGGACTGGTTTGATGAACTGTGCGGAGCCCGTCTCACGACCAGCTGGTATCGGATTGGCGGAGTCGAGCGCGACTTAACGCCTGCATTGATCGACAAGTTGAAGCAGTTTCTCGACTATTTCCCGCCGAAGATCGATGAGTACCAGGTATTCCTCGAAAAAAATCGTATTTGGCTGGGACGCACCAAGGGCGTTGCCGTCATTTCTGCGGAAGACGCCGTGAGTTTTGGGTTGAGCGGGCCTGTTTTGCGTGGGTCCGGCGTGGACTATGACCTGCGCAAGTATGAACCCTATAGCGCGTATCCGAAGTGTGAGTTCAGCGTGCCGGTTGGAAAAAACGGCGATACCTATGACCGGTATTGGATCCGCGTGATGGAGCTGTATGAGAGCGTCAAGATCATCCGGCAATGTCTGGAGCAGATGCAGGAGGGGCCCATCATGGCTGATGCTCCAAGCGTGACGTTGCCCCCGAAAGAACGGGTGTTCACGAACCTCGAAGCGATGATCCAGCAATTTAAGTTGTTCTCACAGGGGTTTGATGCTCCGCCTGGAGAAATCTATTGCGGCACAGAAGCCCACAAAGGGGAGCTGGGTTTCCATATCGTCAGTACGGGTGGGGGTAAGCCGTATCGATTAAAGATTCGTGCGCCGTCCTTCATCCATATGGGCGCGTTCGATCATATGGCCAGAGGCTATATGATCTCCGATGCCTGCACGATTTTCGGAACCTACGATATTGTGATGGGTGAATGCGACCGGTAGTGAGCAGAGCGACCCGAGTTGTGAGTGCTGAGTTTCAGCTCAACGCTAATAACTAAAGACTCAAAACTGGACTACACATGGGACTCAAGCCAGCGACCAATCCCGACGTTGAAGCCACAAGCATTGAACTGAGCATTGACGGCAAAACCGTCACGGCGAAGGACGGGGTGTCGCTCTACGATGTCATCTCCATGACGGGGAAGATCATTCCGGCGATGTGTTATCACTACACATTCGACCCGTTCGGCTCCTGTGGGATGTGCCTCGTGATGCAGGAAGGGAAAAAAGCTCCTGTTCGATCATGCACGGCGAAGGCGGCGGCGGGAATGGTGATTCGTACCGAAGGAGAAGATCTCTTCCTTGCCCGAAAGAAGGCCGTTGAGAAACACTTGTCGGTGCATCCCCTCGATTGTCCGGTGTGCGACGCGGACGGCCATTGCGAACTTCAGGATATGGCTTTTCAGCACGGTGTGACCAACCTCGCCAATGCCAAGCAAAAGTTCATCCCGGAAGATACGCGGAGCCCGGTCCTCGATTTCAATATGAATCGATGCATCGCGTGCGCGGAATGCATCAATGTCTGCAAGGATGTCCTGATGATCGATGCCTTGCAATTCATGAAGAAGGGGGGATTCAACCAGGTCGTCCCCAAAGGGGATCTCCCCCTCAATTGCGAATTCTGCGGGGATTGTTTAGCGGTCTGCCCTGTCGGTGCGATCACCAACAAGTTTTCCAAGTATCTGTATAAGCCGTGGCAGATGAAAAAAACGACCACCACCTGCAATTATTGCGGGGATGGTTGCCCGATGTACTTGGAGACCAAAGACGAAGAAGTCGTCCGTGTCACATCGCCGCTGTCCTGGAAGAATAAGTGGGGTGATCGATCCGATACGGCCAAAGGCCACGGCGGGTTGTGTGTGCGGGGACGGTTTGGTTTTGAGTCGCTGGATAGTCAAAATCGGCTCGTGCACCCATTGGTTCGTGAAAGCGGGCGCTTGGTTGAAAAGCCGTGGCTGGAGACCATGCACGCGCTTGTCGATCGACTCGTTGAAATCAAAGGCAAGTATGGTCCTGATGCCATTGCCGGCCTGGTGACGGCCCGGTGCACCAATGAAGAGCTGTATCTGTTCCAGAAGCTCATGAGAACGGCGATTGGAACGAACCAGCTTGATAGCAGCGCACGTTACGGTCACATGAACTTTGTCTTGGCGTCCAAACATGCCATCGGCCTGGGGAGGACCTCCGTTGACTGGGAGGATCTCACGAAAGCCAAGGCCATCATTGTGATCGGTTCCAATATTACCGAAACGAACCCGCTCACGGCTGTGCGCATTAAGGAAGCGATACGTGTGTACAGGGCTCAGGTGGTGACGTTCGACAGTGCCATTACGAACATGAGCAAGCTCGCCTCACATCCGTTCTTGATCAAGCCGGGGACAGAAGGCGCGGTGGTCGATGGACTGGTGAAAGCGACGATCGACCTGGATCTGGTTGATGAAGCGGTTGTGGGGAAACATCCCCAGGCCTTTGCGGCGCTGAAGAAGGCGGTGGCAAATCTGTCGATGGACCAATTGGCGGCTCAGACAGGATTGCCCAGCGAGATTTTCGGGGAAATTGCCAGAATATTTGCTGAATCACCACGGTCGATCATTCTGTGCGCCGAAGGAATTGTCCGGAGGACGAACGGTTATCAGAACGTGCTCAAGCTGACGGATCTGGCCTGGATAACCGGGAAACTCGGACAGCAGGGATGTGGTGTGGGTACGGTGACAGAAGAGCCCAATGAGCAAGGGGCTGTGGACATGGGTACGGTTTCCGAGTTCCTGCCGGGACAGGGCCGATACGATGATCCAGGCGTGCGAGACCGGTTTGCCAAAGCCTGGGAGGCGGTGCTTCCTCCTCCGGATTCTGGTGCCGGTCTAGTTGAAATCTTAAAGCGGTGTCGAACCGGACAGATTAAGGCCTTGTATATCCTTGGGGAAAATCCCCTGGCTACCCTTCCGGCCTCGATGGAGGTCAGGGCCGGACTAGAACGGCTTGAATTATTGGTGGTCCAAGACCCATTCTTGACTGACACGGCAAAGCTGGCGCATTTTGTGTTGCCGGCTTGCACTTATGCGGAAAAGGACGGGACCTTTACCAATTTTGAAGGACGGGTTCTTCGGGTTCGCCAGGCCATGGATCCTCGTGGAGAGAGCTTGCCCGATTGGCATATCATGACTGCTTTGGCCAATGCCTTGGGGTGCCAATGGGACTATCAATCCGCAAATGATATCCAAAGCGAGATCATGAGGCTGCTCCCCGGGTATTACAATCTTGGTCAACCTCGCAAGGCGACGCCGATGCCGGACGCGTGTTTGTCCACAAGCTATGCGATGGATGTCATGGAACGGTACCGAGTGGCTCCGGTAAGCAACGAGCCGATTCGCCCGTTTGCGCTGTTGATGGGACAGTTGTTGATGCATTCGGGGAAACTATCGGTTCAGGCACCCGGCCTGATCACGATTGCTCCGAACACCGCGAAGCTGCGAATGAATGTGCGTGATCTTGAAGGCCTGGGATTGCAAGAGGGTTCGAAGGTGCGCCTGACGTCGGACCGTGGTTCCCTCCAGATTGCCGTGCAGGCGGACCAGTCGGTTGCTCCCGGTACCTGCTTTTTCCCCGAGCATTTTAACGAGCCTCCGGTAAAGGATTTGATGGCAGTCACTGTCGACCCCACGACCGGTGTTCCATCATTCAAGCAGATGTGGGTCAACGTTGAACCAGTATGAAGCAATGAAGATATCCGCCTGCTCATGACCAGGAGCCTACGATGAGCGTCGCTGCCTTGACCAAAAAGATCCTTCATGCAGCCCTGTTCTACGAAATTTGGGACGCAATGAAAGTGACGTTTCGGCATATGCTCCACCGGCCGATGACATTTCAATATCCCCGAGAACATCGAACGATTCCGGATGCGCATCGAGGGGCACTTGGGTTGTTACGGTACGATGATGGGCGGGAACGGTGCGTCGGCTGCGATCTGTGCGAAGTCGCCTGTCCGTCGCACTGTATCAAAGTGATCAGTGCCGAAGATGCCGCGCGACCGCTTCAACGGTATGCGAGTGAATTCTACATCGATATCACCAAATGTGTCTTCTGTGGGTACTGTGTCGAGGCCTGTCCCGTCAATGCATTGGCCATGACCAAAATGTATGAGTACTCGACCCATGATAAACGGAGTCTCCTGTTCGATAAAAAGCGCCTGTACGATATCGGTGAGCGGCATCTGGATGATGGGAAGAAATACTTATATGCGCACAATCAAGAGAAGAATCTTGAGGAGAGCCGGGAATATCGATACTACTTTCCGCAATCAGTCGCGAAAGCAACGCAGTCGGTCCCGAAGCATTTGAAGTAAGTCGACCATTATGATCTTGGTATTTTTTGCGTACTTTTCGTTGGTCAGCATCGCCGCAGGCGTCCTGACGGTCACGCTGCGCAACCCTGTCCACTGCGCATTATCGTTGCTAGCCTTACTCATGCATGTCTCCGGGCTGTTCATCCTGTTGAATGCCGAGTTTCTATGGGCTGTCCAGGTCATTGTCTATGTAGGGGCTATCTTGGTGCTCTACCTCTTTGTGCTGATGTTGATGAATCTTAAAACGGACGAGCGGTATTTTCACGCATCGGCTCCATATTTTGCCGGGCTGTCGGCTCTGGGGTCCCTGTATGTCCTCTTTCTTCTCCTCCAGTCTCCGTTCGACGGAGCCAAAGGAGGCGCGCCAGCTGGAGCGGTGTTACAAGATGGAGATACCTACGCGGTTGGCATCAAAATGTTCAGCGATCATCTGTTGCAGTTTGAAATCGTGGGAATTTTTCTGCTTGGGGCGATTATCGGCGCCATCGTGCTGGCGAAAACTCCGAAGACCTTAGAGGCTGGGCAGGACCATCGATGATACCGCTGTCCGCGTATGTTGCTGTCAGTGCCGTCCTGTTTATGACGGGATTGCTGGGTGTGCTGATTCGTCGGAATTTTATTATTGTGCTCATGTCCGTCGAGGTGATGTTGAATTCGGCGAACATCAATCTGGTCGCGTTCTCACACTATCTTGAATCGATGGCCGGGCAGCTTGTGGCGTTGTTTGTCATCGCGATCGCCGCTGGTGAAGCCGCGATCGGATTGGCCATCATCATCGTGGTTTTTCGGAGCAAGATTTCTACGAATGTGGACGAGATGAATCTCTTGAAGTGGTAGCAGGATGTTGAGAGCGGCATCGTGTTCTGTCTTCAGTGCCCCATGCCCTCAAAATGACCCCCAGCGGATGCAGTAGGACCCGGCTTCATACGGCCTCCTGGCTTAGCTGAGCATCCTGAGAAAAACGTAGGACCGCGTGTCTGACACAATCGATCTGCTCATCAAATTGATTCCCCTCTTCCCGCTGATGGCGGTCATTGCTAACGGCGTCTTTGGCCATCGGTATTCGCATGAGTTGGCGCATCGTTTGGCATGGGGATCGGTCGGCCTGTCCTTTCTGTGTACGCTCGGGGTGTTTGCCGATGTCTTGCGGACTGGAGCCTCGCATGAAGTCGTCGTGTATCGATGGATTTTCGGCGGAGATTTGACGATCAACTTTGCGTATCTCGTCGATCCCCTGACCTGTGCCTGGCTACTGGTCGTGACAGGTGTAGGTTTTCTGATTCATGTCTATTCAGTTGGGTACATGCATGGCGAAGAGGGGTTCACCCGCTTCTTCACGTACATGAACCTTTTCATGGTCTCCATGCTGTTGTTGGTCATGGGGAACAACTACCTGGTCTTGTTCATTGGTTGGGAGGGGGTGGGGCTTTGTTCCTATCTCCTGATCGGGTACTACTATGACAAAGTCTCTGCGGCTAAAGCTGCGTCCAAAGCCTTCGTTGTGAATCGAATCGGCGATGCCGGCTTTCTCCTGGCGATATTTCTGGTATTTGTGAACTTCAAGACACTGGATTATACAAAAGTCTTTGCTCAGGTCGGACAGCTGTCACCGGAGATGGCCACTGCGATCGCACTGTGCCTGCTGGTCGGCGCGGTCGGCAAATCCGCTCAGCTGCCGCTCCACACTTGGTTGCCGGATGCCATGGAGGGGCCGACACCCGTCAGCGCACTCATTCATGCCGCGACGATGGTCACCGCCGGCGTCTACATGATTGTGCGAAATCATGTCATCTTTGATCTCTCTCCGTTCGCCATGTCTGTCGTCGCCTTGGTGGGAGGAGGGACCGCCCTGTTCGCGGCAACGATCGGGCTTGTACAGACCGACATCAAGCGTGTCTTGGCCTATTCGACGGTGAGCCAGCTTGGGTATATGTTTTTGGGCTGTGGGATTGGTGCCTACACGGCTTCCGTGTTTCATGTCATGACCCACGCCTTCTTCAAAGCCCTCTTGTTCTTGTCGGCCGGGTCGGTCATCCATGCCCTAGCAGGGGAGCAGGATATTCAAAAAATGGGCGGACTGAGTAAACGGATTCCATGGACCCACCGTCTCTTTCTGATCGGCACGATTGCAATTGCGGGTCTTCCTCCGCTGGCGGGGTTCTGGAGTAAAGACGAGATCATGGCCCATGCGTTCAACAATCACCATTATCTGCTCTATGGCCTGGCGGCATCCGGTGCACTGATGACGTCTTTCTATATGTTTCGCCTCACGTATTTGACGTTCTATGGATCTTCCAGGATGGATCATCATACCGAGGAGCATGTGCATGAATCGCCGATGGTGATGATCGCACCCTTGATGGTTCTTGCGTTTCTTTCTGGGGTTGGTGGGTTGGTACTAGGGTTCCCACCAGAACAGGGGTGGTTGCACGGTTTCTTGGCTCCGGTCGTAGGCACATCGAGTGAACACGACGCCAGCGGTGGAATGACCGCGCTCTTAATGGGTGTGGCCATTGCTATTGCCTTGATGGGATGGGGACTTGCGCACTTCCTCTACGCGGTGAGCCCTGTGACGGCAGATGGATGGGCTCACAAGTTTTCTGGTCTCTATCGATTGCTGTTGAATAAATACTATATCGATGAATTATACGACCTGGTCTTCGTCGAGCCGCTCAAACGCCTCGGAATGATCCTGGACTGGTTTGATCGGACGATCATCGATGGCCTTGTAAGAGGAGTGGGGCACCTCGCGGATTGGG
This sequence comes from uncultured Nitrosospira sp., assembly GCA_900696515.1. GTDB lineage: Bacteria > Nitrospirota > Nitrospiria > Nitrospirales > Nitrospiraceae > Nitrospira_D. Next base: position 102,412 of record CAADGK010000019.1, read on the forward strand.
GTGCCTTGGGATCGACCTGGGTTGAAAAGTACATCGTCTACGCAGGACTGAATGTCATTGGATATGGAAATCACCTCGCCGCTCGGGAGGGGCGAAAAATGCAAAGCGGGATGGTGCATCATTATGCCGCGATTATTGTGGCGGGGCTCTTTCTTCTGGCCCTGGTTGTTCAACTTGTGGTCCAGATGTAGGTCATAGCCGATACCGACGGTCATCATGCTTGAAGAGCTTACAGCCGGCTTTCCAATTCTATCTTGTATCCTCTTTCTGCCCGTTGTCGGAGCCATCGTGCTCTGGTTTGTGGACGATGAAGACACAGTCCGAAGCTCCACCCTTACGATTGCCCTCGTCGAACTAGCCCTCGCGGTTTTCGTGCTGCTCCGCTTTGTCCCTGAGTCTGCCGCCATGCAGTTTGCAGAGCGGGTGCAATGGATTCCTGCATTGGGGATCAGTTATCACGTGGCCGTCGATGGAATCAGTGTCTTGTTCGTCGGCCTGACGGCATTTCTGACTGTCCTGGTTGTGGTCTACTCCTGGGATACGATCCGACAGCAAGTCAAACTGTACATGATGTGCCTCCTGGCGCTCGAAACGACGACCATGGGGGTCTTCTTGTCGTTGGATTTGATCCTGTTCTTCGTGTTCTGGGAGCTGATGCTGATTCCAAGCTATTTCCTGATCAAGCTGTGGGGCGGGGGAGCCGACCGCCAGTATGCCGCGCTCAAGTTTGTCATTTATACGCTCTTAGGCAGCGTGTTTATGCTCGTGGGAATCGCGCTGCTGGATATCAATTACCACCAATGGGCGTCTCTTCATCATAGTGATCATGCGTACTCGTTCGATCTGCTTGAGTTACTCACGGTCCCGATTCCCATCAGTCAACAGATCCTTATCTTTTGGTTGTTGTTCCTCGGATTTGCCTTCAAGGCGCCCGTATTTCCATTCCACACCTGGTTACCCGATGCGCTCTTGGAGGGTCCCATCGGGATGGCGGTTGTCCTGGCGGGCCTCAAGCTCGGGACATTCGGCTTCATCCGTTTCAGTATTCCGCTGGTCCCTGATGCGTCTTCGAGCGAGACCATCGTGATGGTCGTGGTGGTACTGGGGCTCTGCGCGATTCTGTATGGCGCGTGGATGGCGCTGATTCAACCGGATTTTAGGCGTTTGCTTGCCTACAGCAGCGTCAGCCATCTCGGATTTGTCGTGGTGGGCTTGTTTGCGCTCAATTATCAAGGGTTGCAAGGCAGTCTGCTGACCATGATCAATCTGGGATTCAGCACTGCCGGCCTCTTTTTCATCGCGGGGTTTCTGTATTCTCGCCAACAGACAACGGAATTATCGGCTTTCGGAGGAATGGCAAAACAAGTGCCCCTCCTGGCGACTTTCTTTTTAATTATCGGGTTGGCGTCGATCGGGCTACCGGGCACCAATGGGTTTGTGGGCGAGTTTCTTATTCTGTTAGGTGCGTTCGAAGCCAAATGGTGGGTTGGGTCAGTTGCCGTGCTCGGGGTGATTTTTGGTGCAGCCTATTTCCTCTGGTATTACGAACGATCGATGCTGGGCCCCCTGGGCAGCACCGTCAAGAGCACGATGAGTGATTTGCAATTGCGGGAAATGATTATTGCGGTGGCGCTGTCGATCATGATTCTCTGGATCGGCCTCTATCCATCCCCTTTCTTGAGGATCATGAACGGATCAGTTCAAGCTCTGGTTGATCGCCTGCACCATCAGAATACCGCCGCACTCGATAACAGGATGACGGAAAGAAGGTAACAGGTTTCGAAATGGGAGAGTACGCACTCCTCTACATTCTCTTTGCTCCGTTCGCAGGAGCGCTCGGGTTGATTTTTGTATCCAATCGCCAACCTACGCTCGTGCGCGGGATTGCTGCGAGCGCGGCATTTGTCTCGCTGGTCGCCTCCCTCTACATTTTCTATGGGTACGATCCGGTCCAAGGAGGCTTTCAGTTTGTCCAAAAGTTTGCGTGGTCGAAGGAATTGGGCATTGCGTTGTATCTGGGGGTGGACGGGATCGGGACCCCGCTGGTGCTGGCTTCGTCCATTCTCCTCTTCGCGGGTATCTTCGTGTCCTGGCACATCAAAGACCGGGCGAAAGAGTTCTATATCTGGCTGCTGATTTTGGCGGCGGCCACCATCGGCGTGTTCATGTCACTCGACTTATTTTTCCTCTACTTCTTCTACGAAATGTCGGTCATCCCGATGTACCTGCTGCTGGGCATGTGGGGCAGTCATACAAAAAAATATTTGGAGATGACCGACCCCGAAGGATTGAAACAGAGGGATTCGGTCGGATTTATTTTTAATTTCGGATCGAACAGCAAAGAGTACGCCGCGATGAAGCTGGTCCTGTTCCTGTCCGCCTTTGCGGTTGCGGCGCTCATGGGAATCTTGTTGATCTATAAGTTTTCCGGTTTGAACACGTTCGACATCTTAGTACTTCGAGAGCAAGCCAATCTGATGAATATCCCGGTGCTCGGGACGACGCTCGACAAGATTATCTGGATATTGGTGTTTTTTGGGTTTGCATCGATTGCTCCCATCTGGCCGTTGCACTCATGGTCACCGGTCGGCCATGCGGCGGCTCCAGCTGCGACGAGCATGCTGCATGCCGGCGTGCTGATGAAGCTGGGGCATTTTTCCATTATTCGGGTGGCCTTTGAAATCCTGCCTGAAACCACAAGGGAGCTGATGCCGATCGCGGCGGTGTTGTGCATGTTCAGCATTATCTACGGCGGCTTTGTCGCGTTTTACGCGAAGGATACGAAGTATGTGATCGGGTACTCGAGTTCAAGCCACATGGGGTATGTCTTTCTCGGGATGGCAGCCTTGAATTACATCAGCCTGAGCGGAGCCGTCATCTATATGTTTGCGCATGCCATGGCGACTGGGATGCTGTTCGCGATGGCCGGATGGGTCTATGACCAAACGCACACGCGTGACATTCCGTCCTTGGGTGGGCTTTCCAATAAGATGCCGTTCATTTCGGGCTGTTTTATTGTGGGGTGTATGGCGTCCATCGGCATGCCCGGCACCGTGAATTTTGTGGCGGAGATCATGATCGTCGTCGGAAGTTGGAATAAATACCCGCTTCAAGTGATCGTGGCTATGCTCGGTATTGTGCTGACGCTCGCCTACCTCTTTAAAATGATGCGCGGGTTGTTCTACGGACCGATGAATCAAAAGTACAGCCATGCGCACGATGCCGTCGGCACGGTTGATCGATTGCCGCTCTTGATGATGATCACCATCAGCATCGGATTTGGTATTTTCCCCATGCATTTATACGACGTTGTCCGGTCCGGTGTGGACCCTTTGATTGCACGGATCACGCATGTGGTTCCTGTCGCGGAAACGGGCAAGGGATTCGGAGTAAGGGGTGAAGCCACGGCGGCCGTACGCGCACCAGAAGTCCCGCTCATCGTGAATGGCCCGTCATCCCTCACCCCTGACCCCTTACGGAGATCGGAATGACTTTCTCGCTGAATTTGTCCCTTTCCGATCTGTTGCTTTTACTGCCGGAGATCTTCCTGACGTGCTGGCTCTGTGTGGTCATTACGGTTGACTTTGTTTCTCCCCGGCTGCCCAAGGAACGGCTGGCCTATCTGAGCGTCGGGGGGCTGCTGGCGACTCTTGGCTGTTTGGCCTGGTTTGACATGAATCAGGTAACCGGGACGTTGTTTGGCAACATGTTTGTGCTCGACCGGATGGCGATCTTTTTCAAAATATTCATCCTAGGCTCGACGATCCTCGTCATTCTCGCGTCGATCGAGTATGTCGACCGGTTTACGCTGTTCCGTGGGGAATATTATGCGTTGGTCGTCATGTCGGCGCTTGGGATGATGTTCATGGCGTCGGCCAACGATTTGCTGTCGGTCTTCGTCAGTTTGGAGTTCTCCACCCTCGGATTTTATATCTTGGTGTCGTATCTGCGGGATGATATGGCTTCGAATGAGGCCGGCCTTAAGTTTTTTATCCTTGGCGTGTTTGCAGCAGGGCTCTTTGCGTATGGCATCAGTTTGGTGTACGGGGAAACGGGGAAACTCGTGTTCTCGGACATGGCTTCCGCTCCAGCCACCCCTGGTTTGATCATCGGGTTTCTGCTCATCTTTGCGGCGCTGGGTTTTAAGATCGGCGCCGTCCCCTTCCACTCCTGGATTCCGGATACGTACCACGGTGCTCCGACGCCGGTCACGGCGTTCTTGTCCATTGCTCCGAAGGGCGCGGCGCTGGCCATCTTGCTCAGGATTTTCATCGTGGCGTTAGGGACGTTTAAACCGACCTGGATCTACTTGCTCGTTGCCGTGTCCATTATATCTATGACCTACGGCAATATCGTGGCCATAGCACAACGGAACATCAAGCGGCTCCTGGCTTATTCCGGTATCGCACAGATCGGGAATGTGCTCATCGGTCTTGCCGCCGGAACGAAGATGGGGAATGACGCGATTCTCTTCTATCTGCTGGCATACCTCTTTGCAAACATCGGGGCGTTTGCTGTGGTGATTGCGGTGAGCCAGGCGATTGGAAGGGATGAGATCGAGGACTACAGTGGCTTAGGACGCCGCTCACCATTCCTGGCCTTTTCGATGTTGCTGTTCCTCCTCTCCCTTGCCGGGGTTCCCCCGCTCGCCGGGTTTATCGGCAAACTCTACATCTTTATTGCGGCGATCAAAGAGGGGCTGTATACGTTGATCACCGTCGGGCTGATCAACATCGTTATTTCGATGTACTATTACCTCATCGTGGTGAAAAAAATGTACATCAATGAGCCCGTTGATCCGTCTCCCATTTCGATTTCCGGATCCATGAAGGTAGTGATTTATGTCGGTCTTGCCGGGACCCTGTTGATCGGAATCTATCCCCAACCGTTTACCGATTGGGTGGTTGCGGCGACACTCATGTTCGCAAACTTCGTGGCTCCTGCTGCGACGGTCACTCCGCCGAGTCTCTTGATCGGCGGTTAGGTTTCTGCTTTTCCATCTACACGGTTCTGCTACAATTCACTTTGAGAGACGAATATTCTCGTCTCTTCCTCGGGTACTCATAACGTCATCGATGTGTCCGGTGCAAGTCCTCCGGATCTATGGAATCAGCTACCAACCATCAGGCCCAAGCTCCCCCTGTGCATGGTGAAGTGAGTACACTTCCAGTCGATTCGACTCCCACCATACCCGCTCCCTCTCGGTCTACGGTCGGGTGGTTTCCGGTGCTGACGATCGAGCACCGGGTTCTGGCAGGGTTCAGTCTCGTCTTCGTGGGAATTCTCATCATTAGTGCGATCTCGTATCGCAATACCAATGGCCTGCTGAAGAACAGCGGGCTCGACGGTCGAAGTCACGCATTGATCCAATTGCTTGGCAGCATTGACGCCGTGATGGCTGAGGCCGAAGGGACACACCGGCGGTATCTTGTGACCGGTGAGCAGGCCTATCTTGATGCCTATAAGCAGCTGATTGCGCAGAAACCCGCCTTCACGACCTATCTCAATGAATTGACCCGGGATTCTGACGAACAGCAGAGGCGTGTCGACGACCTGAATCGGTTGATGGAACGCCAGCTGAGCGTCGAGTCAAAGGCGATCACTCAAGTCCAGGAACGCGGTGTCCAATCAGTCAGGAAAATGGCATTGGAGGGCGCAGGAAGACACGAACTCGATGGGATACATCAGATCATTCATGAGATGGATGTGTATGAACGACAAGCCGTCAATCGACGGGTCTTCGCATCCGCCGCAAGTACCCGGCACACGATCCTCCTGTTATCCGTCGGGGCGGGACTGCAGCTGGTGCTGTTGGCATCGGTCTATTACCTGATTCGTCACGATATTACCGAGCGCCGCCGTGTGGCCGGTGAGCTACGACGCCGAGGAGAGCTCCTTGAGGCTGCTAACAAGGAACTGGAAGCGTTCAGTTATTCAGTGTCTCATGATCTTCGCGCGCCGTTGCGACACATCGACGGCTATGCGGCGCTGTTGCGCAAGACGGTGGACCGATCGCTGAATGAGAAAGGTGTGCGCTATTTACAAACGATTTCTGACGCTGCGAAGCAGATGGGACAGCTGATCGATGATCTACTGGTATTCTCCCGCATGGGCCGCCAAGACATGCTGCGGACGACCGTGAATATGGATCAGCTGATCAAGAGCATCCTATCCGATCTGAGCCCTGACTTGCACGGGCGTCAAATATCATGGACAATCGCGCCACTGCCTGAGGTGAAAGGCGACCCTTCCATGCTTCGACAGGTGTTCATGAATTTACTCGCCAACGCCGTGAAATTTACGAGTACCAAGCCCGTGGCGTCCATTGAGATTGGAGTGGAGTCTTCAGGCTCTGAGGAGATTGTCCTGTATGTCCGTGATAATGGGGTAGGATTCGATATGCAGTACGCTCCGAAACTATTTGGAGTGTTTCAGAGGCTGCATCGGGCTGATGAGTTTGAAGGAACAGGGATTGGGCTTGCCAATGTCCGTCGGATCGTTCATCGTCATGGAGGTCGGACGTGGGCTGACGGTGTGCCGGATAAGGGAGCAACCTTCCATGTTGCGCTCCCCAGGGAGGGATCCAAGCATGACGCTCGCCAAGCCGATTGTGCTCGCTGAAGATAATCCTCGTGATGCGGAACTTGCGCTGGCCGCAATGGAGGAAGAGCAGATCTCCGATAAAGTTGTCCTGTGTCAGGACGGTGCAGAAGTGTTGGACTACTTGTACTGCCGGGGGCAATTCAAGACGCGATTGAAGGGGAATCCCGCGGTCGTGTTTCTTGACCTTAAGATGCCGAAGGTCAATGGACTCGAGGTCTTGCGCACCATCAAGGCAGACACCAACCTGCGAGCGATTCCCGTCGTGATGTTGACGTCATCTCGAGAGGAGAGAGATTTGGCGGAGAGTTATACGCTCGGCGCCAACGCCTATGTCGTGAAGCCCGTGGAGTTTGAGCAGTTCGTATCGGCCGTCAAGGAGTTAGGGGTATTTTGGGGTGTGATCAATGAACCGCCTCCGGAACGAGCCTGCTCCCATCAATAATCCTTCCATGAAACATCCGCTAAGAATAGTCCATCTTGAACATAGCGGGGCGGATAGTGAACGTATCGGCGTGATATTGGCTACAGGTGGGATTGCTTGTGCGATCCACCGTGTGGAGACGGAACGGTCCTTTACGATCGGTATTACTGACGAGCGGGCGGATCTTATCCTCGCTGAGTTCAACACGCCTGGATGTGATGGGGACAGGGCTTTCGCCGTGGCGCGGAAAGCGGCTTCTCACGTACCCTTCATCTTCGTATCTTCCTCCATCAGCGAACCGGTGATTACGGAGCTATTGAATCGGGGGGTCACGGATGTCATCCCCAAAGAGGCACTGGGGCGTTTGATTCCTGCCGTGCAACGGATCGTGAAAGAGCGACAAGAGCGGGAAGGACGAAGAGAAGCCGAGGAAGCTCTCCGCGAGCATCAAGTATACTTGCGACACATTCAAAAGTTGGAAGCTGTCGGGCGTCTCGCCGGAGGATTGGCCCACGATTTCAACAATCTGCTGACTGTGATTTTGGGGCATAGCCAAGTGGTGCTCAATGAGATCGATGCGGCGCATCCGTTGAGAATGCAGATTCAAGAAATGCAAAATGCCGGCGAGCGCGCAAGGGTGCTTATTCGCCAATTACTCATGTTCAGTCGAAAACGTCCGGTTGAGGTAAAGGTCATCAGCCTCAACGACCTCCTGGATGACTTTGAATCCATGCTTCGCCGAGTGATCGGAGAGGATATTCAATTAACGGTGAGATTGTCTCAGGATGATCTCCGTATCAAGATGGACCCCACCTTCGTCGAGCAGATCGTGATGAACCTTGTGGTGAACGCCAGAGATGCTATGCCGGAGGGCGGTAAGCTGACCGTCGAATTGCAGTCGACGTACCTGGATCGCTTCCCACAGTATCACGTGCCGGACTTGGCGCCAGGCGAGTATGTGAAGCTCTCCGTGTCCGATACGGGTTGCGGAATGTCTCCTGAGGTGCAAGCACAGATGTTCAAGCCGTTCTTTACGACTAAAGGTGAGGAAAAGGGAACAGGACTGGGGCTCTCAACCGTTTTAGACGTCGTGACTCAGAATAGTGGTGGATTGGACGTGGCCACGGCGGTTGGTGAAGGGACGCGCTTCGACGTATACTTTCCACGTATCATGACAGCGATCGACGTCTCATCCGACGCGCCTTCGGGTATGAGACCGCTGAGGGGGGATGAAACCATTCTCTTGGTTGAGGATGATGAAGCCGTGCGATCACTGATTCGAGATGAGCTGCGCAAACTGGGATATCGAGTCGTTGAGGCGAGAAATGGCATTGAAGCGTGCCTCGTCGCCACCCCGTATATGGGGAGGCTCCAACTGCTGCTGACCGATATTGTGATGCCGGGTATGAGCGGGACGGAACTGGCTCGGCATCTTCGTGTCGTCAAACCGGCGTTGAACATTCTGTTTATTTCCGGATATGAGGACGATGTCGGAATCGGGGCCGGTGATACGGCGATGGCCTATCTACAGAAACCGTTCACGACCGAAGCGTTGGCTGGGACGGTTCGGCACCTTCTCGACCAGACAGCGAGGGGGCAGATACACCAGAGCGCGACGTCCGGGGACCTGGAGCAACCCCGACGTTCAGCCCATCATGATATATAGGTGGTACACCCGTTTCTGGTCACGGTTGCTGATGGGGTGGGTCCATGAGCAGCAGCAGTCAGTGGCGAGATAGGCTTGTGCAGTGTGCCGGATTTGCTGTTTCGGCTGTGATACTGCTGCCCGGGCTGTGTCTTGGTCAGCATATTTCCTGGGAACGTCTTTCCGAGGGTCTCATGGTTTCCGTCTGGAAACCTATCCGGTCCTGCCCCACATTGCCGACCATGCTGGTTGTGGACCTGGACCCGGAGCGCACCAGGTTCTCCGTTCACCATTATGCTCAGGAAGGATTTGCGCAACCGCCTAAGATCGCGGAGTGGCAACAGCGGACCCGCCATCACCTCGTGTTCAATGCGGGGTTATTTCGTGACAACTTTACGTACCTTGGTCTTCTCTATCAAGGTGGTCGTTCGGTCGGAGGTCGACGCCATAGTGTCTGGCAAGGGTTGTTTGTGGCAGAACCGGCTGTTCCTGGTGTGAAGAAAGCGCGGGTGTTTGATTTGGCTTCAGACCGTTTTGATGAAGCTCAGCCCGTCTATGCGGAAGCGGCACAGGCTCTGATGCTGCTCGACCAATCCGGTAAAATCCGTGTTCGTGACTCAGGAAGGCATGCCTACCAAACGATCGTGGCTGAGACCGAGAAGGGACATATCCAGATCTTTAAGAGTTTGGGCGTAGTGCCGCTCTACGACATCGGCCGCTGTTTCAAAGAGACGCTCCCCACTGTGCGTCGGGCCATGGCGATGGACGGAGGATCCTCCTCTGATCTGCGCATTGTGGAGTCCCTGTGGGAGAAGGATCTGTATAGTCAGGAAGGAGATTCATGGAAGAGTTTGTTCAGCGGCAGCACGAATTTTCATATCCCGCTGCCTACCGTCATTGGGGTGAGTCCTCGATGATCAATTTCTGGTTGTTCACCGTTGCCACGATGGTCGCTTTCCTACTGGGCGGCTGTGCTGATGGAGCAAAGATAGTGCAGGAACATGACATGGGCGGGGTCGTCATCTATCCGTTCAAGGAAGGGCAGGGACCCATGCTCTCGGCGTTCCGAAAAGAGGGGCTGGACCTCATGAACGAGAAGTGTAAAGGCAGATCCTACTCGATCGTGCGCGAAGGGGAGGCAAAAGGACGAACCCGGGTGGTAAGTCCGCTTGATGGAGCCCAAGAAGTGGTCGAAGAGCGTCGCTGGGGGATTCAGTTTGAGTGCCAATGAACGGATGTTTGTCGCACGTACAGGCAGGACCTAAGAGGGTTTTTTTATCGCATCCATCAAATCCTGAATGGTCAAGAGACTTCTCAGGTGAATCGTTTCCTTTTCTATCCGGGCTTTCCCGTCCTGTTCTTGGCGATCGACAATCACCAATGCATGATTCACCTGAAGTCCCGCATCCCGTGCAGCCCCTACCGCTTTCAATAGCGATCCGCCGCTGGTGAGGACATCGTCCACGATTACTGCTCGGTCGCCAGGGTGAATGCTGCCTTCAATCAACTTTCCTAATCCGTGCTCTTTGGCTTGTTTGCGGACCACGAAGGTCCGCCAAATTCTTGGCGGGGAGGCTGCACAGGCGAAATCGGAAATGGTCAGGGCGATGGGGATGGCTCCGAGCTCAAGACCACCTAAACAGTCGAATTCGACGTTAATGAGTGCATCATAGGCCAACCGGGCAACCAGCCGACGGGCCTCAGGATGCGACATGAGCGCGCGACAATCGACGTAGAACGGGCTGATTTCACCTGAGGCCAACTTGAACCCGTTGGTGCGATCCCATTTAAAGGATCCGGTATCATGGAATGCGATGGCCAGTTGTTCTCGAAGAGTCATGAGGGGGTCTCACCTTAAAAGATGTAATCGACGGCGGCATTGTACACTGACTGGACAACCGCATATAGAATTTTTATACAGTCCATGGAACTGGGGAGAATCGTTGTGGCTGGTTGGTCAAGGTTTTCTTGAGGAGCGCCACACGTTTCCTGTCCATCATGATCAAGAGGCAGGGGATGCAAGTGGGCCGCGAACACACCAGACGGGGTAGGTATAGATCTGAAGAAAGCTGAGCACATTCCCGAGGAAGGCATCAACGTATTTGGCGTAGGATGGCTGGTTCGCTTCGGAAACGACCGTCCAATAGGATGTTGGCTGGATGTTCAGGAACGGATGCCCTGGTGGGATATTGGGGATCGGAGAGTCCACAGCGGGTCCCACTAAGCTGCGCATTTCTGCTGGTGCCGGCAGCCGCCACCCTCTTTGGCCACCGGTGACTCTTTTGGCACAAGTGACACGCGCCTCGTTCCAGGTGACGTTCGTGGTTTGTGGTGCGATCTCCCATATGAGACTGGTATCCTTGTCCAGCACTGCTTCGTCACGGAATTCCGACAAGATCAGGAAGCGTTCTGCAGAAGGATGAGCTTCCTGCCAGTTCTTGATGATATCCGCAATGAGCGCGTCTTTTGGGCTGGTTGATCCGGTAAGGAACTGCAATCCAGCAATGCCAAGTCCGACGACGAGGATGACCAGTAAGAGTCTTACCGAAGACTTTAGTAGCGTCATATTTGTCTGACGGGAGGGAGGATGTCCTACGGTCATGGGGCACATGTTACGGCATGCCGTTATGCAGGATCAATGATGACCGGTTGCGTGCTGATCACCTATCCATAGGTGTGGCCGAAGTTCGTTGTGATTGTGGGATAAAGAAATCAGATTGGGATGGTAACCAAGGAAGTACGAACTGGTATGAAGAAAGTACTGTTGATAGGGTGCGAGATACTCTGCGCCTTCAGGCGAAAGGGAGAAAGTCTTGTAACTGATTGATAGTATGTCATAATTGTGAGAGATGCGATGTCGGTGATAGTATTGAAATGATATCTTTTATAAGTGTAGAATCTGCCTCAGAAAGGGAAGTCTAAGGGTGGGTGCTACTGCCTCTGTGAAGTGGTACCGGTTCATGATGTTCGGGTGAGAATTTATTTTTGTGGAAGGAGGGACATATTATGGCAGCATCAAGCGAGCGAGGCTATGACGTCTCGCAGTGGTACGATTCGAAGCCGGTGAAGATCGGCTGGTTTGCGATGTTGGCGATCGGGGTGTTTTGGGTGGTGTATCAGCGGACCTTCGGG
>CAADGK010000020.1 GCA_900696515.1 uncultured Nitrosospira sp.
ACCGCCACATCGGTTTTGGGGTCTGTCCCGATCACCGTGGCTTTGAACGTTCGTTTATCCGGTAAGGAGACATTTAGTTCATCGGCTCCTTCGACGACGTGATTGTTCGTGATGATGTAGCCATCCGGAGTGACCAGCACACCAGACCCGAGCCCCTGTTCCTGGTGCTCGCGAGGTGGGGGATTCCGTCGTTCGAATTCTTCTCCGAAGAAGCGGCGGAAAAAGGGATCGTTAAAGAACGGCGTCTCGAACCGTTGAGTGCCCCGTTTCTTGACCGACGAGATATTCACGACCGCGGCCTTGGCCTGTTTGGCGACGGCGATGAAGGGTTGACCAGAGACAACCGCCGGGGCAGCTGGACCCTGAGCGGTCGTCTGGGCAGCCATGGCCACCGGTGCCTGCATACTCTGGTCCGCCAGCTGCGAACACTTCACCGTCCCAAACAAGAAGACCATCACGATTGGCACGAAGAACACATTCCAGAGCCGCTGGCTCAGCCTATTGACTCGCTTCATGGTCGTCGCCCTCCACATCATCTGTAGGAGAAACAATGTTTGGATCACAACTCCGTGCTATCCGATTAAGCCGCGTGCACGGTCCCCACATCGGCCTTCATCACCCGGCTAGCTCTCGAGTACTGCCGCACAAGGTTCTGCGGTCGACGCTCCCGGTTTTTCTCGAGCAGCGGATCGGTGATATGGCCACAGTTCACACACTTCAGCCCATCGTATTCCCAAGCACGACCCGCGTCATCGCTCCCCACGAACGACACGGGAATGAAGAGCCCCTTGCAGCGTTCGCATGTCATATGTCACCTCGCGATGATCATCTTCTCACTTGCTATGAAGAAATAGATCAATTGCCCTGGTTCCCCTCATAGGATAGAGGCCGCGATGGACAGCCATCGCGGCCAGAGATGTTAACTGCTCGTACCTGGAGCATGTTCACGAATAAAGCTTGTGATTGGTTGAATCTCCGAGGCTGAGTAATAGTGTCGCCGCACGCCTTCTTCGAACACCTCGAGCGCGTCCTGCACGAGTTGCTGCGCCAGCGCGGGATCATTCGCCTTCTGCGCTTTGGCGGCCTGATTCAACAGGTGAAGGGCGACCACCTGAGGAGTCCGCGGATCATTGGCGTAGATCGGCCAATAGTCTTTCTTCAACAGTTCGTGCTCCATGTCCTTCACCCAGGGTGCGGCATAGGTCTCCGCTCCCGAGATCCAGGGCGCTCCTGAGACAGAAGTAGGCATGAGCGCCACCCCGCCAATCAGCAGGGACAGCACGCAGAGAATAGCTGTGGCTTTCATACGTCCCTCCTTGAGGTTGGTGGATTGAGCAAACTATTACTGGCGGTGAGATCGTCGTGCGGTGCCATCATCCAATGGGAGCCTGACGATTCCGCCAACTGTGATATGTGATAATTCTGTCGTACGGGAAGTCAAGTCTTGCTGAGCGGAAGGAGCAAAAGTGGCAGCGAACGGCCAGGCGTCGATGAGGTCTCCATTGGCAGGTAGGCGCCCAGCTGGAGGCCCCGGCGCTTGCGCGAGGACGACATCATCATGAGAAGCGCTCCGGCAATCGTGAGGTCTTGTCAGAGGGGAGGAGATCCCAGAAGAGAGGCCGTGGGCTCGGGCCGAGGGAGGGACATTGACTGAAGCGAATTCTGGAGAGGGGCGAAGAACAAGGGGCGGTTGATACGCAACCGCCCCAGAACATTGCTCATGTCCCTTGTCTACTCGACGGATACCACGATCCGACGCGATCGGTCCTTGGCTTCGGGCGTCCAGGGTATTCGAACAGCCAGCACTCCATGCTTGCAGGCAGCCTCGGTCTTCGAGACATCGACGCCGTCCGGCAAGGCTACACTTCGATGAAACGCGGTATAGCGACGGCCACGGCCTTCCCCGTTGCCATCACGCCATTCACGCTCGTCCTCATAACTGACATGGAGCATACCAGGCCGGACGGTGACATTGAGGTGTTTCGGGTCCAGTCCGGGGATGTCGGCACGGAGAAGCACGTGCTCGTCCGTCTCGTCCATCTCGATCCCAGAGCCGCCCCCGGCAAACCGAGACCATCCCGTCTCCAAGGGCGACATGAGAAACCGATCAAACAGCTGATTGATGTCATCGCGTAACGACATCACCTCATGCGTGTCGACCGGTTTCCGTTTCCACGGAATCATGTCTTTAAGTTTCGTCATGAGCTCCATCTCGCCTCCTCCTTTCTCACAGTGAACATTCCGTTCATCGATTTCGATAAGGCTCCTCTCGCGCATGTCAAGTTTTTGTATATGACGTTCAACTCGAAACTCTTAGGGTAGACCTCAGGTCACCAGATCTGTCGTGGAAATCGTGGGTGATTTCTTGTCACCCTTGGGAATACAGCATGAGCGATTGAGTTTTGGCCGTCCCCACATGAACCTCTCGACACCGGATATTCACCATTTTGTCCATTTCCGGTCCGTCCGCCACGTCATCCACGCGCTCACCATGAACGCCAGGATGATGAGGCTGAATACCAACAACCCCATGACTTCGGTGCGCGGTAACGCGGCAAGTAATTCTCTCACCGCGAGGTCTCCCGCTCTTCACCGACCTTTTCTGCCACCCGCGCGCATGATGTCGTTGAGGAGGCGATCCCGATGACGCATGATCATCGCCCGCCGCCTGGGCCGATCGAGCGACCACCAGCGCAGAGGGCGACTAAAGCGAACAGTCGGCGGCGGGATATTTCGTAAGACGGCTGGGTGCTGAAAGTCATAGCCTTCAGCCTGCTGTCTGCCAACCGCATTTGCGGGCTGAACGATTACGGCATCGAACGTCCCTGCTAGAACTGTACTTGCACTTCTCGGTTCCATGGCGAATCTCCATCCTCTTGGCACTTCCTCGCTCCAATTGTGGAAGCACAACGCTATCCCGCTACTCAGTCGTGACACTTCACCACGCACAAGAGACCATTCACGCGTCTCTCGTTCTTGCGATGGGTGATGGTTCGTGACTGATTAGGGAAGTCGTCATGCAGTGTCATCATCCGTCCAAGCCTGACGACTCCGCGTGACTGACACCACAGGTAATTCCGTTCGAACACAAGTCAAGACCGACAGGACGCCGATTCAGGAGATGGGCTGGGCCAATCTCTTGACCAAGACAAAACGAGAATTATGATACTCGTGAACGCAAGAACACCGCGTATGAAGGCATACCTTACATCCATACGGGGTGGCCCTGCGCATGTGGTCACACCACGAAAGGAGGTTCATCATGAATCTGGCACGTTGGGATCCATTTCGGGAGTTGGAAGACATGAGCCATCGGCTCAACCGGCTATTAGCCGGAAAAGACGTAAAGAGCCAGGATGGAACGGACACCATGGTACGGGCCGATTGGGTTCCTCCCGTCGACATCAGCGAGACCGATCAGGAATTTCAGATCAAGGCGGAGCTTCCAGGGATCAAGAAGCAGGACATCAAGGTCACGTTGGAGGGCGGCATCCTCACGTTGCAAGGTGAGCGACCGGAGGAGCAAGAGGAAAAGGGTCGTCGAATTCATCGCGTGGAACGGTCCTATGGACGGTTCGTCAGAAGTTTTACGCTTCCCGATGTGGTCGACGCAACTAAGGTCAATGCGGAATTCAAAGATGGGATTTTGACTTTGCGCCTGCACAAATCACCAGCGGCTGTTCCCAAGGCCATTGAGGTGAAGGTGGCGTAACTGCCCTCTGCCAACGCTGTCATCGAGGAGCAGCCCGTTGTTCGAGAACGAACGGGCTGTTCCCCCCTCTCATCGACTCTAGCGACTCAGTCTACTCGCCACGATGACGGTTGGATTCTAAGTGGAGCAGCAGCCAAGCCAGTTGCTCATGACGAAAGTCATCAAGAACCGTCTCGCCCAAGCTGTCGTGCATCGGCTCCGGCGAACGGGTTGCTCGACCGTTAGTGCGTGTCGTGGTTTCCGAATAGATATAGCTAAACCAATTAATTATGATTATAGTGGCGGGATGGCCTATTCACGAGATTTTCGCCGTAAAGTCTTGGCTGTTCGGAACAAGGAGGGGCTGACGATTGCAGAGGCCGCAGCCCGGTTTGATGTGGGGAGTGCCAGTGTGGTGCGGTGGAGCAAGAACGTGGAGCGCAAGCCGCAAGGGTATCGGCGCCGCAAGATCGATCTGGAGGCGTTGCGCAAGGATGTCATTGATTATCCGGATGCGTACCAGCACGAGCGGGCGCAGCGTTTCGGTGTTGCGCAGAACGCCATCTTTTTTGCGCTGAAGAAGCTGCAGCTAACCTATAAAAAAAACGCTTCGTCACCCCAAGGCGGACGAAGACGAACGGTGCATCTTCCGAGATAAAATTGCGGCGTATGGTTCACAGCACCGGACGATTGTGTACATTGACGAGAGCGGCTTCGCGCACGACATGCCGCGGCGGTACGGCTATGCGTGTGCAGGGCAGCGGTGTTACGGCGTGCACAACTGGCACGCACGCGGGCGTACCAACGTGATCGGCGCGCTGATCGGGAAGAACCTGCTGACGGTAGGGTTGTTCGATGCCAACGTGGATGCCGATGTCTTTACCGGCTGGGCACGGCAAGACCTGCTGCCCAAACTGCCACCCGCATCGATCATCGTTATGGATAACGCCACATTCCACAAACGGCTGGATACACAAGAGGCTATTGTCCACGCAGGGCATACGCTTGAGTACCTGCCGCCCTATAGCCCAGACCTCAATCCGATCGAGCATAAATGGGCGCAAGCCAAATCCATCCGCAGAAAATCAGGGGCTTCTGTCGAGGAAATCTTCACCCGATCACACATTGAATCATTTTTAAGTGGTTAGGCTATACATAACCAGGTACGCCATGGCAGTCGCCATGGCTACGACAATCCCTCCCATCGTGAGCGTGGCGATCAGTTCAGCCATACCTTGTTGCTCCTTGATGGTTGACACAGATCCGCGGAGATGATCTCGCCTCCTTAGTTTAGGGTCAACCCCCTGAGTGAGCGTGCGTCGCATTTGGAGAATCGCCTCCGACAAGCGATCGCGAAGAGGCATGATCACAGGCGATCTCACACAGTATCCGTGACAATTCGCTTGATCATGCAGTGCCGTAAGGGAGGTAATATCAGGAAAAAGAAAATCAAGTTGGACAGGAGACGAGGAGGTATCAGGGCCGGTGAACAGCACGATCCTCCTCAATCGTCGGCTGAGAGGCTTATAGAATTGTAGAGAGAGTCAAATCCATCTTGTGGTGCACCAGTCGATGCACACAGCGTAAGGACTGGCACGGATTGTCAAGAATGTCTCAAGCATTCAGTGCCTTGTACCTTTCCTCATCTCCCCCTCTTGACTCATCTTATTTTGGAATTACTCGTATTATCAGAATTGACAGACTGGACTGGATGGACGTTGGTGAAGGGCCCACTGTCTAGCCACCTGTCATAGCGGTGTGCACCTCGGCCCTTCACGCAGTCCTCCCGCTCCAGCGTAACGATTTCTAACGAACTGCTTACCCGTGTGGAAGGGTCTCGCCATGACTTTGGCGAGCCCACACTCGGTCATGGAAGGGAGGTGAACACGATGATGGACATGAGCGCAATAATTGATGCGGGCCTGGCGCTCGGTGGGGCGATGGCGGTGGTGCTGATGGGAATGGCGATGGTGTCTTCAGACTCCACCACCGTGTCCATGTCCTCCGACGAGAACAGACGTCAATCCGACGACACCCAGTATCCGCCTCTTCAGGCTGCGGCCTAATTTGTTGTGGGTAGGTAAGAAAAGAGGAAGGAAGCGATGATGAGGTTTCAATGGAAACAGTGGACAACAAAAGTGCTGGAGCGGTGTGACTTTTCGTCGTGGCCACATCAGTGGTGGTCGCGATAAAGGAACAGGGACATCTTCACTGGATGTCCCTGGTGCGAGTTGAAGAAAGAGGAAAGGAGGGACCGACGATGCCAATCACATTCAGAATGGTAACCATACTCGTGATGCTCTGCCTGGTCCTGGGATTTGTGGCCACGCCGGGCATCGCCACAGAAGGTGTGTCAACGGACGCCACGCTTCCGCGTGCCTTTCAGAGCGCTCAATTCGGGATGACACTGGCTGAATTCACAGCGGTCGTCCCTGAGGCGAAGCCAGTGTCCCTCGGAGGGCGTGATCACGCTGACCGGACGGTGGTGGTGCCATCACAAGAACGGCCCCTCCACCGCATTGAATATCGTTTCTCCGATCGGCTCCGGGAATTCATCCTTTATTATGTTTATGCCGATGTCCCTGGTGGGTATGCTGGACTGCTCACACAATTACGAGAGTCGTATGGGAAGCCCATAAAACAGAATCTGTACGAATATTATACGAAACCTGAAGCCTACTCAGAAAAGAAAACGATTTGGAAGGATCGTGCCACGATGGCCAGCTTAACAGAAATTCGGAAAATGAATGGTGACACGCGCGAACTGGTCTTGACGATCACCGATCTCACGGGTCAACCGGCTTCGGGGGAAGGTCAAGCACGTCACGCACACGAACGGAGTATCCCGATTCCAGTGCCGGAGGACCGGATTTCGAACGAACAGACGGCGGTGCCGGATCAAGTTGGGGCCCCGACCAAGCAGGCACGTGGGTAAGGGAGTGTGGGGAGAGAAGGAGCACGATTTGGTGAACTCAGTGGAGACTACTCGTAGGGTGAGTGCGAAAGGAGGTGGCCGGCCATGAAAGTGCTGTCTTGGATTCGGGCGCTGGTGGCGACCTGGCTCATCGTGGCGCCGATCATGGTCGCGATCCGAATCCTGTGATTGGGTTATCACATAGGAGATCGTTGAATCCTATCGAAGAATGCGTGAACACAAGCCGATGACGCATAGGAAGGGAGGGAGAAGAAGCAATGAAACATCTAACATGGTTCGTAGCAGCAGTCGGGGGCTGGCTCATCGCCGTGCCGTTTCTGCTCAACGAGGCCGGGACTGACATGGCAGCACAGAATGGTGTCGGGGTGGGCCTGGTGATGGTGGCAAGCGCACTCGTGTGGGGATTCTCGAAATGGGTCTGGCATTGATGTATGTACCCAACATACGAGCTAGAAGGAGCTTGGCATGATGGTAGCCAAGCCCCTCACTAATTTGTGTCGTCACAGGGAATCACAATCCACGACCACTCAGCGGACAGTTGATGACGCTCGCAAGGTTTGTCCGTTACATTGCTACCCGGCGTATAAAGACCAGGGGGTTTTGCCAATCCTGATCTGCTGGGAGGATCGCGATACTAGATCGATGGTCGTGCTCATTCCAAATGTGACGAAGCGACTGGCATCCTCTGACGGATCCGGCTCAGTTTCTCGATGTGCTCAATCTGTATGTACTGCGTGAAAGGAGGACTCACATGAAACGTCTGACCCTCTTAACATGGGCTCTTGCCGTGTCTTTCTTGAGCGTGGGAGTAGCCTTACCCACGGTTGTCTGTACCGCCGATGCCCAACAACCTACAAAAAAAGGCGAGCCTCAAACCAAGGCCCAGGCATCTCAGAAAGGCGAGACTCAATCCAAAGCCTCCCAGTCGGTGCAGCCAGAGGTTGACAAACAAACGGCGGATGCCGCCACAGAGAAACGCAAAAAACTGCTGGCTGAGGCAACCACGGCCCTCGATGAATCCAAGAAGGCGCTCAAGGCGTTGGACGAGAACAAACCGGACCGCGCGTTGGCGGCCCTGGCCGCGGTGACGGGGAAACTCGAAGTCATCGTGGCGCGAGAACCTGCCCTGGCGTTGGCCCCTGTGGATGTCCAGGTCGTGACAGAGGATGTACTGGCTAGTCCGGAAACCATCAAGACGACCATCGAAAAGGCTAAGGAGTATCTGGACGATGGCGACATTCAAAAGGCTCGTCCGTTGGTGGCGTCGCTGTCCAGTGAGATTCAGTATCGGATCATCAATATTCCGCTGGCCACCTATCCGGATGCGATCAAAGCCATTACCCCCTTAATTGACGACGGGAAGATCAAGGAGGCGAAGACCGCGTTGCAGGCGGCACTCAATACCTTGGTGATTACAACCGAAGTAGTCCAGCTGCCCAAGCTGCGAACAGAACAATTGCTCAAGCATGCGCAGGAACTTGCGGAAAAGCAGGATCGGAACAGCACTGAAAATACGGAATTGGCCGATATTCTTCACGCCGCACGCAAGCAGCTGGAACGAGGCGAGGTGCTGGGGTATGGCAATAAGGAGGCCTATCAACCTCTCTATGAGCAGCTTGATGAGTTGGAGAAGAAATCCTCCGGCGGCAAAAGTGGCAAGGGGTGGTTCGACAGGATCAAAAAACAGCTGTCGGAGCTGTTTTAACACTACCGTGGTTCGGGTTTTATCCCCGCTTTGGCGGAACACCTCGGTATGGTTCAGAATGAGCCAGGAGGATGTCATGACGTCGAGGCGGATATTTTACTGCGGAGTCGAAGCCTGAAGCGGTCATCATATTGGACACGCGGGGTGAGAGGAGGCCACCCCGCCACTGAACTGCGCATCAAGGCACATGTCTTCGGTTGAAGGGGGTGAGAGGTACGCCAGTCCTCCAACCAGGTCGTTTGGCGGCAACGGGCGAGCATGGAGTCAAGAGCTGAGTTAGTTGCGTCGGAACTTTATCCAAGCGTGTAGCGCGAACAAGAGAATCAATCCATGTTCAATCGGGCGATCTCGGGCACGGCCTCGCGATGCACCAAGGAGGAACAGGAACGATGAATAGGCAGGTCTCCTTTTCAATTTGGTATGTGTTGCTCGCCATCATGGCGGTCGTGATCGTACACGACTTCATTCTGGCTCTGAATCAAGTCGAAGAACTTCCGTACAGCGAATTCAAACGGCTGGTTGCGGAGGGGAAGGTCGCTGAGGTTGCGGTGACCAGCCATATGCTGGTCGGAACATTGAAATCTGAGGGGGACTCAAAAGAACAGAAAGCCTTTCGGACCGTGCGGGTGGAGGACCCAGATCTTGTCCGTGAGCTGAACCAACACGGAGTCACCTTCGCCGGGGTGATTGAATCCACGTTTTTACGAGATCTCTTGTCATGGATCATCCCCGTCGCGCTCTTTGTCGGCATCTGGTTTTTCATCTTTCGGCGATTAGGACAAGCCCAGGGGGGCTTCATGCAGGTCGGCCAGTCGAAGGCCAAAATCTACATGGAGAAGGACGTCAAGGTCACCTTCGCGGATGTCGCCGGAGTGGATGAAGCCAAAGATGAACTGCGAGAGGTGATTGAATTCCTCAAGACGCCTGAGAAATTCACCAAGCTGGGAGGCAAGATCCCCAAGGGCATCTTGCTCGTTGGGCCGCCTGGAACGGGGAAGACACTACTGGCGCGTGCCGTGGCAGGAGAGGCGTCGGTGCCGTTCTTCAGCATCAGTGGATCCGAATTTGTCGAGATGTTCGTAGGAGTCGGCGCGGCGCGGGTTCGTGACCTCTTCGAACAGGCGAAAGGTAAGGCCCCCTGCATCATTTTCATCGACGAGTTGGATGCGCTCGGCAAAGCCAGGGGTATGGGCCCGATGGCGCATGAGGAACGGGAACAAACACTCAATCAATTGCTGGTCGAGATGGATGGATTCGATCCACGCGTCGGGGTCATCCTCATGGCTGCGACCAACCGGCCGGAAATCCTTGACCCAGCCTTGCTCCGTGCCGGACGATTCGACCGCCATGTGACCGTCGATCGTCCGGACAAGAAGGGTCGTCTGGATGTACTCCGGGTTCATGCGAAGAAGGTGGCGTTAAATCCTGATGCAGATCTGGAGCAAATTGCGGCGATGACCCCAGGATTCTCGGGGGCGGACCTGGCCAACGTCATCAACGAATCGACCCTGCTCGCAGTTCGTCGCGGGAAAGACCAGGTGGGCATCGCCGAGTTGCAGGAGGCGGTGGAGCGAGTCATTGCGGGCTTAGAAAAAAAGAATCGCGTGCTGAACAAAATGGAGAAAGAACGGGTGGCCTATCATGAAACCGGTCATGCCCTGATCGCGCTATCCATCCCGGGCACCGACCAGGTACAGAAGATTTCGATTATTCCTCGCGGTGTCGCGGCGCTCGGCTATACGTTGCAGCTTCCGACGGAAGACCGGTTTCTGATGACGAAATCCGAATTGGAGAATAAAGTGGCCGTATTATTGGGGGGGCGAATTGCTGAAGAAACCATCTTCGGCGAAGCGTCCACGGGAGCGCAAAACGATCTCGTAAAAGCCACGGATATCGCAAAAAGCATGGTCAAGGCGTACGGGATGAGCGACAAGCTCGGCACCATCACCTTGGAGCAAGAGAGACAGCCACAATTTCTCCAGCTTCCTGTCGCGTCGGAAAGAGGAGACTACTCGGAAGAGACCGCTCGCGAGATCGATTGCGAAGTGCGGCGAATCGTCGACGAGCAGTACGGAAGAGTCAAACAGATGTTGGAGGAACGAAAAGCCGCACTCCACCAGGGTGCGAAACTCCTGATTGAACGCGAGGTGATTACCGGGGCTGAGCTGAAGGCGATAATGGATGTTAATTTAGTAGAACAATCTGCGCGGAGATAACCGAAGGAGGTTCACCGGTATCTTCGCTATCGTACGAGTGTCAACACTCGCTGATATCATCGACTGAACAGCCGGAACCGAAGGGCTATGGAATACAAAGACTACTACAAGATCCTCGGCGTGGAGCGCACCGCGACGGCCGATGACATCAAAAAAGCCTACCGCAAGCTGGCGCGCACCTATCATCCGGATGTCAGCAAGGAGGCCGGGGCGGAAGCGCGCTTTAAAGAAATCGGTGAGGCCTACGAAGTCCTTCAAGATCCACAGAAGCGAGCGGCCTATGACCAACTCGGGACCCGCTGGCAGGCGGGACAGGACTTTACACCTCCGCCGGACTGGGGGACAGGTTTCGAGTTCACCCAGGGCAGGGCATCGAGAGAGGCCACCCCCGACTTCAGCGACTTCTTTTCCAGTCTCTTCGGCAATTTTGCTCGTCAGGCCGATGCGAGTCGGGCGCGCGGCGAGGACCATCATGCGAAGATCCTCATCCCGCTCGAAGACGCATTTCATGGGGCGACCCGCACCATTACCCTGCGTGCACCCCAACTGGATGCGCAGGGTCGCGTGGTGCTGCGCGAACACACGCTCAACATACGGATTCCCAAAGGCATTCGTGACGGCCAGCTCATCCGACTAGCCGGCCAAGGCACGCCGGGAACAGGTGGGGCGCCCGGAGGTGATCTCTACCTAGAAATTCATTTCGATCGCCATGCGTTGTACCGGGTGGAGGGGCATGATCTCTCGCTGACCCTGCCACTTGCTCCATGGGAAGCGGCGCTCGGCGCGACGGTCAAAGCGCCGACCCCGACCGGTGTGGTCGAAGTCAAGGTGCCAGCCGGTTCGCAGAGCGGGCGGAAACTTCGGCTCAAGGGCCGGGGAATTCCCGGCGAGCCGCCGGGCGATCTCTATCTCGTCCTGGACGTGGTCCTTCCGAAAGCGGACACCGCGCGGGCCCAGGAGCTTTATCGGACGATGGCGCAGGAACTGTCCTTCAATCCCCGACGGGCTCTTGGCGTGTGAGGAGGTTCCGTCATGGAGTATGAAATTCTGACAGGGAACATCATCGGCGATGAGGGCGTGCTCACGACGGAGGAGTTGGCGCGAGCCTGCCGGGCCGAGGTGTCATGGATTGCCGAATTGATCGACGTCGGGATCTTAGCGCAAGAAGGAGAAGACCCGTCACGGTGGCGATTCTGCGCGGGGGACCTCACCTGTGCTCGCCGAGCCGCCCGCCTGCAACAGGCGTTTGCAGTGAACACGGACGCGCTGGCGGTCATGCTTGATCTGCTGTCCGAGATCGAGCGCCTGCGTGATCGTCTGAAGCGGGCGGGATTGGATTCGGAGGAGTGAGCCAGTGCGCATCGTCTGTCCCCATTACCAGAGCGTCAATCGCGTGCCGGGAACCCGCGTGAGCAATGGTTCCAGTGCGCAGTGCCATAGTCCGCTGTTCATCGGACAGCCGATCGCTCTGACCGTGGCGGATTACGATGTGCACGCGACACGGAACGACATCCCGGGGGTGTGGGCTTCTGGGCGCCGTGGTGTAGGCCCTGCCGGGTGATGGCACCGGCCCTTGCGCAAGCAGCCAAGATTCTTGAGCCAGACGTTCGTCTGGTCAAGGTAAAGACAGAGAAGGAGCAGGCGCTGGGGGCCCGCATTGGCATTCAGAGTCTCCTGACCATGATCATACTCAGTGGGGGACATGACGTGGCGCGACAATCCGAGCCCTCGGTACGCAGGACATCGTGCGTTGGGTCGGCACATATACGTATAGGTGAGTCGAACCGCGCTAGGCATGTAGCGATTTTGGCGAGTTATGAGCTCCATTCAATGGCGCGTAATGCTACAACTCCTCCATTCGTTCTGTCGCACGTCTCCTCTCCATAAATTTCATTCTATTCTCTAGCCAGTTGACACGCACGAATGCTCACATGACCTTCGAATAATTCTTTATCCTGTGGACAACTATCCCAGACTGAACCAGGCACTCGAATTGCTGAGCTAGATGTCTGCCGTAGGAGTGGCCATCATGTCCCGCTCCTTCTCGACCGGAGACCAGATTCTTAACGTGATTCGGCCCAGACGGGGCTGTGAACTCAACGCTCTGCCGAAAGAATGCCTCGGTTTGGCTCGGAACTACCTCTTCCTCGCATTGGACGGGTTGAGTCACGACGGTGTGGTTCGGTTGAAAGGGAAAGGTCTGGAGAAGATCTCGTGCTGCCTGTGAATCTTGAACGTCGAGACGGTGGCAACGTGATCGAGTCACGTTAAGTCCAATCGACCAACATTAGGAGGTGCGGTCATGGGAACATGGATACCCTAGTGGTTTTCAGTGCGAGTATGGACCCTCGTGACCCATGCGCACCCGAGAACCGATAAAACTTTCCCTCAGGTGAGGAGGTGAAACGCGGAGGGTAAAGGGAGCGAGCGCTCATGGGAGGGGGCAGGCCGGGAGAGGCTACTATTCTCTCACGTGGCGAACTCACATCGCTTGGATCAACGAGGTATGCGTTTCCTGATGAGAAGTGGGTTGTTGAAGCATGCGATGGAAAAGTAATGCCAGTCGCTTCGTATGTTCGAAGGTTACTGTATCCCAGCGTCACCCTATTGGCGCTCCCAGAGGGCCCTGTCTCGGGATTGACTTTTCTTCAGGAAGAATTATTGCCCGTATTGAGTACGCGGAGTCCTCAGGCGTGGACGGAGGAGGAGCCTGCAGGGCGATCTTTTCCGATCGGTCACGAACCATGATGCGCCTTCGCGATCGACGGTGAACGATATTCTGCGGGCACGGTGCAGAAGAGCGGACGGAGGGCAGGACCCTCAGCCAGGTGTGAATCATTCACAGTGGTGTCGCGTACTGAGGTTATAGTGCTGGGAGTATTCAGCCTGATCTCCCAGGCCGTCACGGGAAGCGCCTGGTTGTCATGGTGGAAGGAGTGGAGGCGCAGAAAGAAGAAAAGGGAAGTACGGTCGGAAGGGTGAGCGGCACAGCGAACGCACGAGCCAGGTAATCATACATGATTCCGGCTTCAATCACTGGAGCCTGCAGGACCTTGCATCACGGAAACGGTCGGTCCGATGGACCGACATACTCGTGAGAGCTCTTAAGAGGCGCATCGGAATGTATGATCACCGTGTCGATTTGACTCGAAAGGAGGACTAGGTTATGGCGCTCATGACAAAGCTCAAAGAGAGGATTCTGTGGAAACGCCAATCAGTTGAAGCACCTGAAGTCATTCAGGCTGATCGCATGAAACGTTCCGTTGAAACCGCGACACATCTCGTCCGCTGTACGGGGACCCCAAAGAAGAAGGCAACTATCTACAACCGATGGCCGTGGATGAAGTGTCGAGTCCAACTGACAACCATCATGCTGGTGTTTGGGGCAGCGGGAATCATTTTCAGTACTGGCATGAACAAGAGTTACGCCGGAGATCCGGCCCTCCCGCCAGGTGTCGTGGCGGCGGATATCGGATACCAGAGTTCCATCGTTGTTAACGGAGAACCTCTCACAGCGACTATTGCGACGCCAAATACTAAAGGCGTGCTGACCTTTGAGGGGACGGCAGGCCAAAGAATCAACATTGGCTTTCACGGTGTGTCACTCACCCAGTTCAGGGTGGCGGTGTATGGACCGGATGGCACGGTGGTCCCCACGCAGGCGTCAGCCGTGAAGAACTATTATGCGACCATGCAGCGGGAACTCTCCTCCCAAACGAAGGTCCAAACGTCAACCACGGCCTATAAGTTTACGGATGACGAGGCTGGTAGTTTGATCTCCTCCAGCCTGATGAACGGAGCGAGTCTGGACCTCGCCGAGTTGCCCGTGACAGGCCCATATACGATCCTCCTTGATCCCCTTAGCGAATACACAGGGAGCGTCACCGTCGCCCTTTCAAGCGAGCTGGGTGGCGAAATTGTCCCCCAGGGTTCGGCGGTGGCGGTTGATATCAAGCGCGTCGGGCAGAACGCGCGCTATACCTTCTCAGGCCAAAGCGGCCAAACGGTGAGTGTGCAGTTAAGCGATGTGACGATTCGCAGTGGGTATGTCTCGATCCTCAAACCAGACGGCATGCCCTTAGGTAAGCCGACCTCGTTCGTGTCTGGCGGTGCCATGATCCCGGCGCAGGTCCTTCCGACCTCCGGGACCTATGCTATCCAGATCGATCCGGATCTCAGTTATACCGGCAGAGCCAAGCTCGCGCTGTATAACGCTCCGGAAGTGACCGGATCCATCATGATCGACCAAGTCACGGCAACACCGACCCTGACGGTGCCGGGCCAACGGGCGCGCTATACCTTTGACGGAACCGCAGGCCAACGGATTAATCTTGGTATGACTGGGGTCTCAATTCTCTCGAGCACGGTGTCCATACTGAGGCCGGATGGCACCAAGTGGGAAGCGACGACGATCGGCCCGAGCGGCGGCAGCCTCGACCCGTTGGCAGCTTTGCCGGAAACGGGGACGTACTCTGTCCTGGTGGAGCCGGTAAGCAACTATACTGGCAGTATGACGCTCGCGCTGTCATCGCCAGTCACCGGTACGTTGGCCCTTGATGGGCCATCGGCGCCGGTTAGTCTGACCAAGCCTGGTCAGACGGCTCGGTATACGTTCGAGGGCAAGGCAGGGCAGTGGGTCACCCTTGGGATGACGTCAGTGGATATTACCTCAAGCGCGGTTACGCTTATGACTGCCGAGGGAACCATCCTGGCCTCCACAGCCGTGGGGACGGCTGGTGGGGCGCTCGAAGATCAAAACCCCTTGCCGACCACTGGCACCTACACGGTTCTTATTGATCCTGTCGGCAGCTACACCGGAAAAATGACCGTGACGCTCTCGACGGAGGTTTCCGATTCGCTGAAGATCAATGCGGCTCCGCGGGCTGTCATGATCAGCCGGGCTGGCCAGAACGGGCGCTACACCTTTCTGGGGACGGCCAATCAACAAGTGACCATCAAGGTGACCAAAAATACGATCGGCAACGTGAATGTGAGTCTGTATTCGCCGAACGGCATCTTGCAGGCCAGTGAGACGAGCAACGCGTCGAGCTTTAATCTCAACCCTGTGACGCTGGCGACCTCGGAAACGTACACCATTACGATCAATCCGCCGATGCCTGACACCGGCAGTCTTCACATAGAGGTGACTAGCCCATAGGAGTATCGGTTCAGCCAAGGGTGGAGTCACCCTTCGGCGGAGATCGTCACAGACCGAAAGAGGGTGGGGAGGAAATCCCCACCTGCTTTTTTCGGGAAATGGTGTAAATACCTGACTGAGGGCAAGATGTTCCGGGTGGGTGTTCTGGTCCTTATGTCACGAGCACCAGAAATGACTTCGACACCTGGCGACGAGTGAGTTCGTGCTCAACGTGGGGAAAATCCGGGATAAAGGAACATTTGATCAGATGACCACTTTGCCGCGGTTTGTTCACCACCCCTGTCCTGCCGAGACGCCATCTGCCGGGGCCGTTTCCCTTCACTCCACGAAGCCAGGAGGAGACTGTAGCCACCAGCGATCGGTCACCCTATTCAAGTCAAGTGTTCCCCAGAATGTTTTTCCATCGGATCTGAGAAAACCTCTTCTCTGGTGAGAGCTTACACAGGACAGCCCTTCAGAAAGGCAGAAAGAGTCGCCGTGTCACCAAAACACATGAAAAATGGCGTAGCGAGCTGGATATTGCTCTAGAAATACATCGAACATAAGTATATATACGTCGTGAGGCGTTCTCGTTCCCAAATGGCGTCGCATCTAAGCAAGAGACTGTTGGGACCTAGTGGAATCGCTGTGACGCAACGCAGGCGGAGAATGGTCGACGCACGTGGCACCCGACCAAGGAGAAAGAGATGTGCCAGGACGCGCTCGTCACCAACCTGTAACACCGAGACGGAACACACGATCCCACGCCCCTCGTCGGAACGGGAGCGGTGTGAACGGTACTTCGGTTCGGAACAGCGCCACGCGTGCCGACCCACCGATGCTCGTCTGTGCCCGCTACGATGTCTTACGGGCCGTCGCGGAGGCGTCGGGCGTGGAACAAATCACCTTATGGGCCCTCCCGAAGAAGCGCTATCAGGTGAGTTTCCGGATCAAGAACCAACCGCAGGAATGGTATCTCGCCACCCTGCGGAATAAATCCACGCCACGGGCCTTCGTGAATCTGGGGGCGGCGGCCCATATCGCCTATGGCCTCGCCCATGCACCGATCATGATCGTGAACATGTCCAAAGCGCAGCCGAAGTAACCCGTCCGGGTCCCTGTCCTCCCCCGCCTACACTGTTTCCGCAAGTCCAGCCTTTCTAGAGAAGGCCCGTCCCTACACGCCTCTACACTGCAAAATTAATTATCGCGATATGCAGCAGAGCATCTTGACAGGCGAGATGCAGTCACGTAGTAGTGCAACCGAAAAATGAGTAGGCAATATATCATAGGTATAATACGTATGCATATCGTGCAGGCGTCTCGCGTCACTCGTTCGCACAAGGACTTGCATGGATGATGGATTGTCGACGAGAGCACGGGCCCGCCGGATGATTGAACGAGACATGGGCACTCAACTACTCCAGACCTTGCGTGATCCCAGCACGGTGGAAGTCATGCTGAACGCCGATGGGCGGCTTTGGTGTGAGCGATTGGGGCAAGGTATGGCCTGTATTGGGACCGTGCAACCAGCCCGGGCGGAGGCGATCATCAAGACCGTGGCGGGGGTTCATCGCAAAGAAATTACGCGGCACTCGCCGTATCTTGACGGGGAATTCCCCCTCGACGGCTCCCGTTTTGCAGCCCAGATTCCGCCGATCGTGCCTGCGCCGACGTTCGCCATCCGCAAACGGGCGCTCGCGGTCTATCAGCTGGACCAGTATGTGGAGCAGGGGATCATGACAGCACGGCAACGGGACGTGCTGCTCAGCGCGATACGAACTCGTCGCAATATTCTCGTCGTGGGCGGGACCGGGTCTGGCAAGACCACGCTGGTCAATGCGCTCATCGACAGCATGATAGGCCTGTTTCCCCAGCTCCGCATGTTTATCTTCGAGGACACCGCAGAAATCCAATGCCGTGCCGAGAACTGCGTGCAGTACCACACCACGGTGGATGTCACGATGGCGAAGCTCTTGAAGATCTCCATGCGGATGCGGCCCGATACGATCTTAGTTGGCGAAGTCCGAGGACCGGAAGCCTTAGATTTGCTCATGGCCTGGAACAGCGGCCATGAAGGGGGCATTGCGACCCTGCATGCCAACCATGCCAGAGCCGGACTCTCGAAGCTGGCCCTCTATATCAGCATGAACCAAGACTACCCCAAACCGATCGAACCGCTGATTGCCGAAGCGGTCCAGGTGGTCGTGCACATCACGCGCTGTGCAGCAGGGCGTCGCGTCGACGACATCCTCGAAGTCCAGGGCTATGAGAACGGACAGTACATCACACGATCGCTGATTCACTGAAGGAGCACGAGTAATGGAACAAGCCGAGGACGGATCGCAGTGGACAGACTCGCTGTGGGGCGTGGGTTTCCTCTTTATGCTGTGCATCATCGCCCTGCCGCATGACGCCTACGCGGCGGGAACCGCCGGGGGAGGCTTGCCCTACGAATCCGCCTTGACCCGGTTGCGCGCCTCGATCACCGGCCCCGTGGCCTTTACCCTCTCGTTGATCGGAATTGTGGGCGCCGCTGGGGCGTTGATCTTCGGCGGCGAGTTGACCGGTTTTCTCCGCATGATGGTCTTTCTCGTGCTGTTGATCGCCATCCTCGTGGGCGCCCAAAACGTGCTGACCACGCTCTTTGCCGCGGGCGCTGAGATCTCTTGGATCGGGGAGGGGAGCGAGGCCATCGTGGCATCGTTTCATCCTGCACCCATAAGGCTGAGTTAACGATGGCCCTCCGCACGATTCCGATTCGCCGCGTCATGCATCGGGACAATCTCTTCTTAGGCGGGGATCGCGAATTGGTCTTGTTCTGTGGCGCGGTCGCCTTTGCCCTGGTCTTCATGGCGCAAGAGCTGCGAGCCGGGATCATCGGCGTGACCCTGTGGGTTGGTCTGCTCGCGCTCCTGCGACTCATGGCCAAAGCCGACCCGAAGTTGCGGCAGGTCTATCTCCGGCAGTTGCGCTACCACCCCTACTATCCCGCCCGCAGTACTCCTTGGCGGGTCAACAGCGCCAGACAAGGGACCCAGTATTCATGATGGTGACGCTGACGGTCCTGATTGCCGGGCTGGGTCTCGTCTTCCTTGTGTTGCTGCTCCAACGGATCCGAGCAGCCGATGCCAAGGTGATCCTCACCAAACATCGGTCACCCGACCCGGGCCTGTCCGATCTCTTGATCTACGCGGCGATGGTCGAGGATGGCGTGCTGGTCGGAAAAAACGGCGCGCTCATGGCGGCCTGGGTCTATCGTGGTGACGATCAGGCGAGCAGTCCGGAGCCCCAACGCGAAGCCCTGTCGTTTCGGATCAATCAAGCCTTGAGTTCCTTCGGCAATGGCTGGATGGTGCATGTGGATGCGGTCCGGCGGCGGGCGGCCAGCTACGCCGAGCCAGGACGCTCGCATTTTCCCGATGCCTTGACGGCCGCCTTGGACGAAGAACGGCGGCGGCTCTTCGAAGGACTGGGGACTCTGTACGACGGCTACTTTGTCGTGACCCTGACGTATCTCCCGCCGTTGGTGGCGCAGAGAAAGTTTGTGGAGTTGATGTTCGACGATGACCAGGCGGCCGTCACGGCCCAGGACCGGACCATGGGACTGGTGGAGCGATTTCAACGGGACTGCGCCGCCTTTGAATCGCGCCTGTCGTCCGTCTTTCGGTTACAGCGTCTGCGCGGACAATCCCTCGTGCGTGAAGATGGGTCGACCGTCATCCATGACGAATTCCTCCGGTGGGTCCAACGCTGCGTGACCGGCCTCAATCAACCGGTGTGCCTTCCGTCGAATCCCATGTATCTCGATGCGGTGATCGGGGGACAGGAATTGTGGACGGGTGTCATTCCGAAAATCGGCCGGCAGTACATCCAGGTGGTGGCGATCGAAGGCTTTCCCCTCGACAGTACTCCGGGGATTCTGACATCGCTCGGGGAGTTGCCCATCGAATACCGCTGGTCCTCCCGCTTCATTTTTATGGATCCACACGAAGCCGTGCGCGCCTTGACGACCTATCGGCGGAAATGGAAGCAGAAAGTCCGCGGGTTCCTTGATCAAATCACGAACTCGCAGACCGGTCCAGTCGATCAGGATGCGCTGGCGATGGTGGCTGATGCGGAGGCCGCCATCGGAGAAGTGAACAGTGGCCTAATTGGAATGGGCTACTACACCAGTGTCGTGGTCCTCATGGATGAAGACCGCGCGGAAGTGGAACGGTCGGCGCGATTGATCGAAAAGGCGATCCATCAGTTGGGCTTTGCCGCCCGAATCGAAACCCTCAATACGATGGACGCCTTCTTGGGCAGTTTGCCGGGCCATGGCGTGGAAAACGTCCGGCGTCCGCCATTGAACACGATGAACCTGGCGGATCTCCTCCCAACCAGTACCATCTGGACCGGCAGTACCACCGCACCCTGTCCCCTGTATCCGCCGGACGCCCCGCCGCTGATGCAGTGCGTCACCCATGGCGCGACGCCATTCCGGCTGAATCTCCACGTGCGCGATGTC
This sequence comes from uncultured Nitrosospira sp., assembly GCA_900696515.1. Classification (GTDB taxonomy): domain Bacteria; phylum Nitrospirota; class Nitrospiria; order Nitrospirales; family Nitrospiraceae; genus Nitrospira_D. Next base: position 20,195 of record CAADGK010000020.1, read on the forward strand.
GGCCATACCTTGATGCTGGGCCCGACCGGCTCGGGCAAATCGACGCATCTGGGGATCCTCGCCGCACAACTGCGCCGGTACGAAGGCATGTCGGTCTATGTCTTCGATAAGGGCCAGTCGATGTATCCCTTGGCGGCGGCGATTCGCGCCCACACGCACGGCCAGAGCGGATTGCACTTCACGATCGCGGGGGAGACCCACGACTTAGCCTTTTGTCCGCTCCAATTTCTGGAGACGAAAGGGGATCGGGCCTGGGCCTTGGACTGGATCGAGACCATGTTGGCCCTGAACGGCGTGCAGACCACGCCGCTTCAGCGGAACGCGATCGCGGAAACGGTCATGGCGCTGCATGCCAATGCGCTGAGTCATGATCCCAGCCAGGGACACCATCACCCACCAGCCTCCCTCTCCGATTTCGTGAACATGGTGCAGGATGAAGTGATCCGTGAAGCCCTGAAGCAATATACCGTGAGCGGATCCTTGGGCCATCTGCTCGACGCCGAACAGGACGGCCTCGCCCTCGCGGATTTCACCGTGTTTGAACTTGAGGAGTTGATGGGACTCGGGGACAAGTATGCGCTCCCCACCCTGTTGTATCTCTTCCGGCGGATCGAGCGGAGTTTGCAGGGCCAGCCCAGCGCGATCATCGTGGATGAAGCCTGGTTGCTGCTCGGCCATCCGGTGATCCGCGACAAGATCCGGGAATGGTTGAAAGTCCTGCGCAAGGCCAACTGCCTAGTGCTGCTGGCGACCCAGAGTCTTACCGACGCGGCCAACAGCGGCATCTTGGATGTGATCGTGGAATCCACCGCGACCAAGATCTTTTTACCCAACGTCTTCGCCCGCGATGAGGACACCTCGGCCCTCTATCGCCGGATGGGATTGAACTCACGGCAGATAGAAATTCTGGCCACGGCGGTGCCGAAGCGCCAGTACTACTACAGTTCCGAATGTGGACATCGGCTCTACGACCTCGCCTTAGGCCCCTTGGCCCTCGCCTTTGTCGGGGCCTCGGATAAGGAGTCGATCGCGGAGATCCGTGCGCTGGAAGCGAAGTATGGCGCGGCCTGGACGGACGAATGGCTCGCGAGCCGGGGACTCACGCTGCGTGACTATGGAACGTGTGAAGAGGTGCTGGCATGAGTCTGGTCCAAAGTCTGGTCGAAGCGTGGAAGGATGTGAAGTACCTCACGGGAGGGGAGAAATCACTTCAGGACGAACGGCAGTCCCAAGTTCAGGTGGAGGGCGGACGGCGAACCGGGGAGAACGAAAATCCCTATCTCTCCGCGCGGCGGACCTGGAACGAGCTGATGCAAGCGCAGGTGGCCTCCCGGCGCTCGTGGGAGATGATCGCGCTCCTCTGTTTGCTCATTGCCCTGGCCTCGGTCGGCGGCATCGCCTACGTCGGGAGCCAATCGAAGTTCATCCCGTTCTTATACCACGTCGATCCCCAAGGCCATGCCTTGGCCATCGGGCCGGTCGAGCAGGCGAGCCCAGCCGATCCCCGCGTACTGGCTGCCGCCATCGGGGACTTCATCGCCAACGCCCGGCTGGTAACGGTCGATGCCGCCTTGCAGCGCAAAGCGGTGTATCAGGTCTATGCAATGCTGAGCGAACAGGATCCGGCGACAGGCAAGATGAACCAATGGATGAACGGGACCGAGGACTCGAACCCATTTACGAGAGCGGAGAAGGAAACGGTCACGGTGGACATTTCCAC
>CAADGK010000021.1 GCA_900696515.1 uncultured Nitrosospira sp.
AAATGTCCCGCGAGATTTCCACTATCGACGGAGGACACATACTTCGGATCCAGCGGATGAAGGGTACGTGTGTCGTACCAATTGTAGAAATGCCCACGAAACAGCTCGAGACGGTTCATGGTCGCCAGCGTCGCTTCCAGTCGTTCGGTGGCATCCAAAGTCCCGACCCATCCGACGTCACGGGCGACCAGGGTTGAGAGCAGATAGAGTCCGATGTTGGTCGGTGATGTGCGATGGGCGACGACGGGTTTCGGATCTTCTTGAAAATTATCAGGCGGCAGCGCATGGTCCTCGAGCGAGACGAACGTTTCGAAAAACCGCCAGGTCCGGCGTGCGATTAATCGGAGCGTTCGCGCATCGGCCGGAGAAATCGGTTCGGCTCCCATGAATCGAGGCGGAAGACTGACCCACCGGGCTACGGCAGGGGCCGATATCCAAAGCAGTACGAACGGAGCCGCAGCAGCCCAGGACTCATGGCCCCCAAACACTGTCACCCCACCAGCCGCCGCGACGGCAAGCGCCACGCTGCCCGCCATGCGACGATACATCCCCCTCAGATTGCACGTATAGGTACCCTCGGCTTGAGCTGCGGTCACCCACTCCAACATCCGTTTGTGCGTGAAGACGAGCCGACCGAGGGTACGAAGAATTGCATCCGTCATGAGCCATGCCTGATGCACGAGGAAGGTGACGGTCAACGCGATCTGCCTCATGGCCAATGTAAGGTCTGTGCCTGCTCCACGGAAATGGGTACGCAAGGCAATCCCGGATCGGCGCGGATAGAGTCCGAGTACAAAGGACAACAGCGAGGGAATCGCGATGGTGGTGAGAATGAACCCAGACCAGACCCAGGCAGATTGTTCCGGCAGGATCCATCCGACGCTCAATGTCAGTAACGCTGCGGGAGCCGACAGGCTGCGGCGAAGATTGTCGAGAATCTTCCAACGGCCGATGGCGGGAATGACCACCGCACGATGCGGCTCAGATCCGGTATGTCCTCGCCCAAACAGCCATGGCAGCAGCTGCCAATCGCCTCGCGCCCATCGATGCTGCCTAGCTGCCGCCGCCTCGTAGTGAGCAGGAAACGCTTCGAACAGCTCGATATCGGTCGCCAAAGCTGCGCGCGTGAACAATCCTTCAAACAGATCGTGGCTGAGCATGGCATTGTCCGGCACCTTGCCCGCCAGCGCCGCTTCGAACGCATCGATCTCGTAAATACCTTTGCCCGTGTAGGACCCTTCCCGGAACAAATCCTGGTACACATCCGACACAGCCGATGCATAGGGATCGATCCCGCCGGGCCCGGAAAACGTCTGTTGAAAATACGAGCCCTCTCCGCTGCCCGGGAACGACGGCGTAATCCTCGGCTGCACGACCCCATACCCTTCAATCACCCGCCCGGCGCTCGGATCGAATCGAGGCCGGTTCAGAGGGTGGGCCATAGTGCCGATCAACCGGTGGGCTGCTCCACGAGGTAACCGGGTATCCGTATCCAGCGTAATGACGAACCGGACCGACGGAATCACCTCAGGAAGCCGCCCACCGACCGACATGAACGTGGTGCTCGTCGAGCCACGTAACCATTGATTCAACTCATGCAGCTTGCCTCGCTTCCGCTCCCATCCCATCCACACCTGCTCAGACTCGTTCCAGACTCGCCTCCGATGCAACAGGACAAAGCGCAACCCACTGCCAGCCGCTGGGCCATACCGCTTGTTTAGATGCGCAATCCCCTCTCCTGCAGCGGCCAGCAGTTCCGCGTCACTCGGAATACTTTCGCTTGAGGCATCTCTCCAATCTGAGAGCAGCGCGAAGCGCAGATCATCATCCGCATTCGCCAGATAGTGCACTTCTAATCGCTCAACCAGTTCATCGATATCCTGCCGGCTGTTCAGCAGCGTGGGAACCACCACGATCGTTCGAAACTCTTTGGGAATGCCATTCCTCAATGCCATCCGAGGCAATGACCGAGGTCCGAGAATCGCCATGACCGTACGATTGAGAAGCGCCATGGCCAAGTCCGAGGCCGGCACGAGCGCAAAAAGACCGAGACAGGCCAGACCCGCAACAGTCACCCCGGTAGCGACCGCATGCCAGAGTGGAACGGCGAGAACGATGGCAGTCATCACGGCGAGCGATCCCAGATAGCCCACAGCCGGCGCCAGGACACACCAGCGCAGAATCCGGCATTTCCAGGGCACTCGGTAGCCGAGCTCGCGTTCAAAGGCCTGCCGGCCGCGAGAGATCAGGTAATAACCGGGATCGGTATGCCGATCTCGCTCCGACTGCTCACATGCGTATAGCTCAACCCCAGCCCGCCTGGCACGGTCCACGACCCGTGCGGTCACGTCGAGTTCCGACAAGCCCGTACCGCGCGAGAGATCCTCGATCGCATGGCGATAGGTATCCCTCGTGGCGAAATCCATCTCGGCGTAGCGGGAATCGCCCCGCAGCATCTTGTCGACTGAACTGACGCTCTCAAAAAAGTCCGCCCAATCAAACGCCGATGTCAACCGCATACTCATCATGATGTTGCGAACCGTGACGCTCGTGGCCGCCTGTTGCTGATGCTCGGCATGCACCATGTCGTCGGCGGTGGTGCCCTGCCCGGCCAAACGCTCGTCGAGCCATCGCAGGACGGGACGTACTTTGGGGTCCAGGTCACGGAGCCGTTGAACCAGCTGTACGGCGAATGCAGCGGCTAACGGTCGGCGCTCAAACTGACGGAGAACGGTGGCTGGATGTTCGGAGGTTAGGACTCCGGTCCCTAACAGGCTGTCGGCCAGTTCATCGGCTTCCAGTCTGTCCGCGCGGCTCTGAACGACCCGCTCAATCAGCCTGCGAAGGTTTTCCACCAGGACGACACGCAGCGAGATCGCCACCGCCCACAGCTCACCGATCGTCAGCGGTTGCACGCGCTGATAGGCCATGACGAAGCGACGGAGCATGTCGGGATCGAAACGACTGTCGGTGTGGGCCACAAATGCCCAGGCCATTCCAAAGACCCGGGGGTGATTCTTCAAGTGGCCCGATGCAAGTTTGGGTAATTGCCGATAATACCCGGGAGGCAAATCGTCGATGATCTCGCGCAGTTGCTCGTCGACGATATGGAAATTGTCAATGAACCATTCCGCTGCGGGAGTAATCGCGGTCTCATCGCGGATCGTACGAGCGATCGCCTGATACGACTCCACCAAGACTCGCCTATTTTCAAGGACTCGTGGCGTGAGTAATCGGCCCACCCGTGCATCGTCGGTGACGACTTGTGCCACCGCGAGACTTGCCGCATGCTGCTCAAGCCGCTCAACACCAAAGAGCTCGGCACGAATCGGTTCTTCCGGTTCAACACGCGTGAGAAAAGGTGAACACATGACACCCATGGACGTACCGACCAACTCCGGAGTAGTTGAACCACACCAACCATACCGAACGTGAGATCATCGACTGTACCCAGGAGAGGCAAACTGAGATTCAATCATGCAATTCCGGATGGTCATCTGCATGTCCCCTCACCGCCTTTGAGGGCAGAACTATGGATCCGTCGTCGTTTCAAACGCTTTCACCACGAGTGTTATCTCTTTCATCTTGTTCACCAAACCTGCATAGGAATGCTCGCGGATAATGCTGGTGAACTGCGCGCGGTAATTGCTCACGAGACCCACGCCGTCGATGACCACATCGTACACATACCAGTGGCCAGCCCTGTCGGCTAAGCGAAAATCTAGCAAGGTGTCCGTTTTCCGGCCCGACAACTTCGTTCTGACTTCGGTACAGTTCTCTTCGTGCTGTTCAGCCAGATAGAGCACTTGTTCGTCGACGTAGTTGTCGATTCGACCGGCGACCGTGTCTCTGAGTAACTGGACAAAGAGCGCAACAAATTCCTGCCGCTCGATGTCAGACAGTTCTCTCCAGGACAAGCCCAGGGCCCATTTGGCCATATCCCTATAGTTGACGTGCTCCCTGATGACCTGCTCAATCTTCTGACGTCGTTCCTCCGATCGGTCCGGCTGGTTCAGTTCCTCACTGTTGAGAATATGGATTACTTCATCGATGGTGCCTCTTACTGCTTCGGTGGCAGTCTGCTCGGCTGAGGCCACGGGAGTCCCGATCAGCAGCATACCCGTGCCTACCGTCACGGCCCAGATCATGCCGAGACTCAGTTTGGAACAATCCAATTCCTTTCCAGCGGCGCTGGCGGATATCCGGCTCATAGGTTAGTTCTCCAAAGTGTTTGCGTCATGCAACTCAGAATTTCAGCTTCATGTCTTTCAATGAATCGCCGCCTTTTTTCAGAAGGTCCCCTCCTGGAGCACCCCCGCCTGGTGGGGACAGACTGCTCAGTTGTTCTTTGACCTCTTTGATCGTCCCCATATTCTTTTGAAGGTCGTCGACATTCTTCTGCATGTCCGCCAGGGCACTCCCGAGCTGGGCGACCGACGTCGAAAGTCCAAATAGCTCTTGGGCGGCAGCATAGTGCAGTGACAAACCTCCCGTCCCAAATCCGATAATAAATGCCGTTATGATCATGATCGACGTCCGAGATCTGTCCTTCATCATTCCCCTCCGTTGCAGTTTCATGCCGGCGACTTGTGTTCGGACGACTCTCCGGTCCATCCGATTCGCTATTTCGAAATGATTGCAATGTGATCCCTGATCTTATCGTAGATCCTGTACGGAACAACGTGCTTCGTCACCAACTCGCCCGCGCATTGATAGGGTCGTGCGGCCATAATTCTCATGGCATAGGTGTCTCCGATTCCAACCAGGGTCTTTAGCTGGTCGAGGGTCCCCGAATTAATATCGATCATGGTCCTGTGTTCCCTCTTGTGAACAGACCACATGCACGCTCTTGAATCCGAGAGCAAGGCCTCCCGACTCCCCGAGATCCGGCGCACTCACCGACGAGTTCTCGTTTTCATTACGGCTCGACCGTTGCCGACCGTTCCGTCCGTCCCATCAGAGTCAGAATAGCGAAAACCAGGAAGAGGAAGCCGAGAGCACCGCTCGGGAGATATCCCCATCTTCCGCTGTACGGCCAGATCGGCAGTACGCCAAGACACAACACACCCAATAGGACGATAAGAATGGTACTCATCTTGATTCTCCTTGTGTTCGCATGTTTGCCATACCTTCGATCCTCCTGCACCACAGCACTTCACTGACACGCATTCTTGTTGCGGGACAGTCGTTCATGCTCCCTCTGCATGGCCGTACGCCCGGCCTCGACCGCCTCGGTTAGGACCACCCGCGTGTCGTTGATAAAGTCCCGCCCCTTTTCGAGCGCCTGATCCACCCCCTCGTTCGCTTAGTCGGCCAGCTCATATGCGCCCTCTTCTGCTCGTCGCGCATACCCGCGCAACTGGTTCTGCGACTCACGACCGGACTGCGGTGCCAGCAACAACGCCGCCGCCGCTCCCAGTACCCCTCCGGTCACAAATGCGAATCCCGCAGCCCCGACTGAACACCATCTGGTACCTGCCATTGGGCAATCCTCCCTTTTCATTAGCCATTCCATTTCTTCCTTAACGAAAGTGCCCCCCTCTCCCGTGATCGAGAACGCTTGCGCGTCTTCGCCCCTATCACCTGATCACCGTTGTGGCCGGCAGTGCGCTCTTACTGTCCGAACCAGCCCTCGCATCCCCGTGATCGCAACCATCAGCAGAACACATTCTCACAGACTCAACTCAATGACTGCTGATATCACCGGAACGCACGCCATCAGCAAATGATCGCACAGAGAGAGGTGGTTACGGCTGCTCAGCCCTGAATGCTTTGCGATCACGGAATGGGATACGACCGAGCACCTAAGGTCCAGCATAGCGGGAAGACAACCGACAATCTGGTCAAAACAGCTCAGGCGAAGAAATAAGGAGGGCGGTAACAATTTACGTCTTTCGTCCTGGCGACTCGGTAAGCAGTGCCGTGAGAATGGAGCAGGCAAAGAGTCCCGTTCCGGCCTATACGAAAGATACCGAGAATACAGCACAGATGATCGTTCAAAAGAAGGTGCCTGACCGCTCAATGTCGATCGCCCAGGAGGTAAGTGAGGGATGCGCCTTCTCGATTTTGTCTGCATGAGGCAGGCGGCGTTGTCCTGCGGACTCTCAATAGGAGAGAGAGATCATTGCGGATATAGTGCACGTACTTCTTCTTCAGAAAGCATGCCTTTCTGGAAGAGTAGCTGAATAAGCTTATCAGTGAGAGTCCTCGCTGAAGGCGTCGGCGCCTCCCGCTCCTCCGGCTTCGGCGAAACAGGCGGCCGTTTCATTCCGTACACCCGAAAAACAGGAGTGAACACGATGAGATAGTCCTTATTGCGAATTCCAACGCTCGCAGGACTACTTTCGGTATAGGGCGGCAAATCCGGACCGGATCCGCGAGGGATTCGAAAGTACGGTTTGCCGTCGTCGGTGTCACCATCTTGCCCAAAGATCTCCATGTGTGTCAGGTTTGATTCGCTCGTCCCTGTCATCCATTCGTTGCCGCCGATGTTGGTAATTTTGTCAAGGACGATGATGAGGGACTCTTCCACCAACGAATCGGACGATACGTTCTTCACGCTCACATCGTACAGATACTCGCTGTTGAAATTGTCGCGAACCTTGAGGGTGACGACGGCGCGAGCCGCTTTGTCGGTCAAGTCAGAAAGTTGGTCCAAGGGCACGGCCAGGACCTGTGTCGTCAAAGCAGCACCCGTCGCCAGGCACAGCAGCGTGCTCCGTAATCCAACCATGCAACAGATCGACGATCGAGATGTACGTAGAGAAAGGGGCATTCCCTGCACATGCGCACGGTCCCTCACATCATCCTCGCACTTTTAGGCATCCCCTACTTCAACGACTTGGAATCTTAGAGGAGCGCAGTATCCCGCAGTGCCCACCCCTCTTTCTGATCAATCTACAATTCGGTCAACTCCGGTTCAGGCGACCTGCAGATGTCGCATCGGCACAGGCGACGCGTGGATGACCTATACGACGTACGGGCTCAAGGACTGGGTGCAGATCGAACACAGATGCGGCCCCAGGGTCCCTGGAGCCACACGCACGTCCCAATAGAGCGATACACATTCAGAGCAAGAGACCGGCTCCACCTGCATGCAATGTTATTACGAGCAAGTAACTCGACAAGGCATGATCGCCACCTCCTTGGCGAAGACAGCAGCAACCAGCTAATGAATAATATGCCGAATTACACAAACGAACCATCTGCCAATACAGGCGCTGAAGTCCGCACGGGCGCCCCAAACCTCGGCCTGAACAAATCGCCGTCCCGACGCAGTGTTGGACAAGCACATTGTCCCGATCGGACCGATGCCACTCGCCTCAGACATTCTCACCACTCTATGGACATAAAGAGCGCCGGCTGAGAGCCGGCTGCTTCGGCGAAATCTTGTCCCGTGAGAACCCGTTCCATTTGGTTTCCATGTCGCCGGCCAATTCCTCCCGCACCAGTCCCAGATGGGTCCTCTCACGCCGAAGCATCTGCATGTGTGCCTGAATATCAGCCAACATGCAATCGATCTCCCGCACTCTGGTCGTCAGACCAGGCGACCGCCGGAGAATAGGCTGTCGACTGTTTTCACCGGTCATGATGCTTGCCAATGTCCGAGATGAGTCTGCCGCACCTGCTTTACGGTGTTCCATCTTGGCTCCCTCCTCAACGCAAGAGTCAGGTGTACTTTCCAGCTGTCTTTGCCGGAACGCTCCACCGCACATACACACATCAAACACTCGTCGATCGGACCCCTCTTTGGCTGATCCCGGAATCACCTATATGCCTTTTCTCTTGAGACCGCACTGTCATCTGCCGCTCAAGCACGCCGCCATTCTGCTGAATGCCAAGTTCCTCTATGACGATGACGATGCGTGAATCGTCGTGAGGACTCCGATCTGACAGCCCAAGCCCGCGCACGAGGATCCTGCGTTTTCCCTCAAAGAGGACACGTTTCAATTCGAACGGCTCCCAGATATTGGCCGCTCTGCGAAGATCCAGTGCGGTTTGGACGGAATTCTTCAGTTCGCGCAACGACACCGAATGGTCGAGCCGGCCTGTCACTCCCACGGCTCGGTGATTCAGGTGCAGCAATTTCTTTCCGCGAGCAAACATCAGGACTTCCGATTGATGGTACCCGATGTCACTCTCCGGGCTCCGCCCAGCAACCGACCCCTGTCCCCGCCGCATCCGTAACATATGGCCCCGCCGCCTCATGGTATCTCCCCTCATGTCAATGCCTCCTGATGATCAGAAAAGGGCTGATGCGTATCCCATTTCAGATACTCGTTCCTGTCTGATATTCTGCACGAGCGTTCGCGATCGCAGCCCCTACTCGCCGAATCGATACATAGGCATCCACGTGGATGTTGATTCGTTCGATGTCCCTTGTCCTGCCCCTCCCGCTCCGGCTTCTCCGCATTGTCGCTACGCGGCGGGAGCGATTGGCTCGTATCACGGCATCCTCGATACACCCACAGTTAATGCAGCGTGTGCCGGCGTAGAGGACATCTGTGTCGATGTTCAGATCTTCGAATGTTTCAGACACCAGTAGCCCATGACAACGATGGCAAACCATGGCCCCTCCTTCTGCGCTCAATGCCTCGCATATGAAGCATCGAGCACGACCGTAAATTGAAGCCTTTCGCGTTGAGGCTCACTCCCTCAGGAGATCAGCGAGACTCTCCGCGTGTGCTTCTTCCTGCGCCAGTATCCGCGCCAGGACCTGCTGGGTCGTCGGATCATCGGAACCGATGGCGGCGATCATATCGCGATAACTCGCGATCGCGATCCGTTCGTCGAGCAAGTCGGCGGTGATCATCTCCGCCAACAACTCTCCTTCGATATGTTCGGCATGGCTCCGGGTCAGCAACCGTTCAGGAGACAACTCCGGCTTGCCACCAAGCTGAAGAATGCGCTCAACCAGTTGATCAGCATGTTCCCGCTCCTCGGTCACATGCTGGAGGAACTTCGCCTTCGCGTGACGAGCACTGATCCCGCGGTCATAAAGTAATGGCGCTTGTACCGGAGAATGCAGATCACTTCCGTGGCCAGCGCCTCGTTCAGCAATCCGATTACAGCCTTCCTGTCGGCCTTGTTCCCATCGGTCGTTTCGGTGTCTTCCATTACGGCAGTACCCTTTATGATTCAATCCTCGACGGCAGCGGCCCCGTTTGGCTTATCCCCATCAGCTGTCCCCTCCAGCATTCCCATTCTCCGGTCCGGACCACATTGCTTCGGCAACATCGTGCTGGCTACAATAGTTACAGGCTCAATTTTCCTGCACTCCTAATCGACTACCCGCGCTTCTCGAACAACGATCGCGTGCGTGTCGATCGAGCGCGACCGTTTCGTTCGAATAATGCTTTGGGCTCGAACAACCTCTTCTGCCGTGCCGTGGACCATCAGGATAAACTTATGTGATTTGAGGGCCATTTCGTAATTGAGGACACGGTCTTTGGGAATCCCCAGATTATTGAGCGCCGCTCCGATCACCGTCACTCCCCCGGTCAGCACGGTCTCTTCAAGTGCACCGATGACCCACCCGAGGAGAGGCCCCGCAATCAACACCGGGCCTATCCCCCGTATGGCGGTGCCCCAATATTTCATATAATCATCGCCGGTGTTGTAATAGCCCACCACGTGTTTGTCTGTGTGGTAGTCCTTCCCGACGATCGAGAGCTTCTTCACATTGAAGGCTGCTTGTTTCAGCTCTTTGACGGCGGCCTCAGCTTCGGTGTGCGTGTTACAAACGGCAACGACTGCATGGCGCTCACCCATAACCGGCTCTCCTGTGTTGTGTCATGCTTGTTGGTGCCATAGACCCACCCGGCATAGCCCTGTCGAATTGCGACCGGACCTCTCATCCGCGGGAAGCGCATCCACGACATCATTCATATGGGCGAGCATAAATGAGCGGACGGCTACAGTCTGTTCACAATTGCTCAGTTGAAAACGATTGCACAATGGTAAGGACGGCGAATTGAGCTTGGTGTGGTTCTACGGAACCAACTACGCAGGACCAGACGGAGACCCTAATCGTGGAGCACGACATTGAGGAGGGAACTATGCACATGTAATGCACCGTTCCCGCGTGACCCGCCTTTGTAATCGATAAACCCCAGCTTACGGAACTTGTTCATAAAGAAGCTGACGCGCGAGCGTGTCGTCCCGACCATTTCGGCCAAAGTTTCCTGACTGATCTTGGCAATGACCGTTTCCGGTTTGCTCTCCTTGCCAAAGTGCGCCAACAACAGCAACGCCCGCGCCAGCCGCTTCTCGCTGGAATTAAACAGTTGATCCACCAAATCCTCTTGAACACGGATTGAATGCAGCAACAAATAGGACATAAAGGCTTCGGCGAACCTGGGGTGTTCCTGAAGCAGACCAAGCATAAGAGCTTTCTCGATACGGAGGATACGGGAACCTTCCAAGGTGATGGCGGTCGACGTACGGATCGTCTGGCCGACGAGGCAGGATTCGCCCACAAAAGCACCCCGCTCAAGAATCGCGATGACGGCTTCCTTGCCGTGTTCCGAGAGCACGGTCACTTTCACCTTGCCTGTCTGGATATACAACACCGCGTCGGTCGTATCTCCTTGAGAAAAGAGAATCTGTTTCTTGGGTAACGAAAGAACCGTTGTGCCCTTATCACCCTTATTGAGAAAGATGTCCAGATTGAACGGTGGTCGTATGCGTACCATCTCGCACCCTCCTATTCGCCTTGCAACCCGCTGTCGGTCACGTCATGGTGCGAAAGTACTCAGCGCATGCAGCAGGGTCCATGCCCACTTCCGACACAGTCTCTCCCGAATACCACTCTACTCAGTCGACAAGGACATCACATCATCGTCCGCGGTTGAGTGAATAGGATCCGCCGGACGACGAGAGGGGGGTCTGCAGACTGTCCACGCTCTGCTGCATTTCCCGTAATGCCAGACCGATCTGCTTGGCCGAGCAATGGCGCAGGGCATGGATACTCTCTCCCATCCACAACCGAAGGCCTGTTCTCGACGAGGAGTTCAGTGTCAACACATAGGTGCGTGTTGTTGTCTTCATACAATCCTCCATGATCATTAGACCCACCGCTTCGCGCTTGAACCGAGCTTGCAATAACCGGCCCTGTTCGGTGTCCCGCTATGCCTTCCGAAAGACCGCAAGAAGATCCGTCAATGCCATGGTCTTGTGTTTCACCGCAGCCCGCTCCGCTTGAAGCTCTTCCAACGCAACCTGTCTAGAGGCCCCGCCCATCAGGCAGGCCTTTACAAGCGAGCCGATCTGATTACACTCTTGCTCGACCTTTTCCTTGACCACCCGATTGCCGGCCAGCATGTCCAGCGCGGCGGCCCTGGTCGAAGCAAGATGCGCCTCAAACTTGTCCTCCGGATCGTTCTTCCATCTCCTCTCGCTCACGCAGCGATCCATGCTTTGAGTCAACAAGAGATACAGACGAGCCAGCGTCTCCGTGATGTCCAAATGGCTATGGACGTAAGAGTGAACAATCATGATTCCTACTCCTTCCGGTTGCAGAAGCCGGTGCATCTCCCTACGGCTTACACATCATGAGAGAATCAGCTGCCTGGCCCCAGCACGGTTTTTGCGGAACGACTTGGCTCCGACGTATCCTGCATTGACGTCTTCAGCTCCTGGATGGCTCGTACGACATCCTGCTCCGTCGCTCCAAACCGGTCTCCCATGACTTTGATCGCCTGAGCGATCGCTTTCTTCATTATTGAGATTTGCTCATCTGCTGTCATAACTCCCTTTCACGGGTGAACCCTCACGGTCGACCTGATCAGTGAGGACACCCGGTTTGTACGTTCCGCTAGCTCGTGGATCATCAACAAGACAATCCCGCTCACCAGCAAGGTCCAAGCTCCCTGAGTCACACGTGAAGCTATCCCAGCCGCATTCAACCCGCCGGAAATCAGTCCGATCGCAAGGAATATCGCGGCGTAGCACAACATCTCGAGCTCCTTGCCGCATATGCGGCGCTGTGAGGAAGATCCCCCACACATCGAGGCATCGCCACGCTGGGTCCTCTCACACAAGTACAGGCTATAGATATTTACTGCAACTAGTCAAGTATTATCTTTCCATGCTACTACTACATCTATATACTTTACCAATTTTGTTAATCCTGCATTCGGAGGTTATTCATGGACATTGCGCTCATCATCAAGAATCGCTTGAAAGAGTTGCGGCTGGGGCAGCGGGATCTCGCCAGGGCGGCCGATGTGACTGAATCATATATCTCGCAGTTGCTCACACAAAAGAAGCTCCCGCCGGCACCGAACCGGACGGATATGTACGAAAAGATCGGTCGCGCATTGAAATTTCCGCAGGGGCAGCTCGCCAAGCTCGCCGAGCAGCAGCGCCGTGACCAGCTCAGGAAACGACTTGGAGACCAGCCAACCCCTTTGCTACACGACGTGCGTGAATTGATCCTTCGCAAGTGCCATCCCCGAAAGACCAAGCAGATCCGCGAGATATTCGAAAAACAACACTTCGGCGAACTCGAGCGATTCGTCACCCAGAAACTGCTGGGTGTCGTCCAAAGTGTCGCGCGGCAGGAACTCGACAATCCGACATGGATGCGCAAGGTAGCCAGACTGAGCAAGAAGAGCTACCCGCAGATGCGTGCCACCGTGCTGGAGTTCTTGGATACGACGATCTTCGATCTCTCGAACGCCAACTGCATTGCGTTCCTCGATCCCTTGATCGAGTCCTGGAATATTGACCTTCCCACCTTTTGTATTGAGATTGTGCTGAACCGCAGAGTGGCACCGGGACACCACAAGACGTTCGAGTTCATGGAACGAGGACCGGATAAGACTTCAGGAGAAGAGCCTGGGCTGAAGGACTTCCTTCAAGACTCCTTACTGAGCGGGGATGCCACGGAGGACGAACTCGTGTTTCTGCGGGCGTTGACGTTTGAGAACAGACGACCCACCGCACTCTACTACTATCGAGAGCTTCAAAGCCTGAGAGACCCACTGCACTTTCAACCCGCTCCCAGGAAATCTTCCTCACGGTAACTTCACGTTGACTCTTTGCTATTCGGTCAGCATATAGGTCACCAGCAGAGCAGCCGCCCACGCCAACATATACACGAGCATCACATGTTCAAACTTTCTGTCATGCCACCTATTCAGGACAACCTCCCGCTGGTCACCGGCACAGCTTCTCTGCCGTACGAACTGTCGCGGCCGTACGTGTGGCCATTCTGACACCCATCACCTTTGACAGAAGCTTAATCGTCGGCAATCTCCAAGCCAACGGCGAATACTCCCTCCACCCTTGCTCCCGTTGTGCTGACCTCACCTACGTGCCGCTCTTTACGATTTCCCGCACACAGGCCTCTTCAACCTCGCCGGAACGGACCCCGGGAGACGTGCACGACTCTGAACGGGCGGGTTATGACTGGCTTTGTTTGCCTCAATCCCAGGGTCGGTCGTCGCGCCACAGAGCAGGCAACGCCACCCAGAGACCGAGAGCTGTCCCACGTCGCTCATTTGGTTGGCGGTCATGAGGCCTTGACACCGTAAACATTGCATTGAATTCTCCGGGGAAATAAATCTACAACACCTTCCTCAAGGTATTTGTCCAGACAATGCACGCATAGATAGATTCAGCCTGATTGCGATGGCAAAACCGCAACCAGGATCTCCTGATGAACACTAAGAGCCTGACCATACAAGGTCTCCCTCGGCGAACATTCTGGTACCCCTACAATGCCCATCACCTGAGGATGCCAGCAACGACCGCGCACTATTCCCGCCAAGAGCGGGAGGGCCCGCCACACGAAATATCAACGAGAATCGGCTTCAGATTGACTCGACGTTTCTCGGCCGTGACGTGCCCTTTTCGACCGCACGTGAGATGTCACGTGTAACGACTGATAAACGTGACGCAAAACCAGACTAGGAAGAGAGCGAGTGCCAGTAACAGCCCTGGGAATGCGATCGAGTCGATAGCATTTCTAGTTTGTGTTGTCATTCTGTTCCTTCTTTATGATGGGCACACGACTGATAGGACCGGGCAACCCTACAAACACGATAACCGTTGCTGCGCTCTGACCGGCACTGAATGCCGTGGAACTTTCTATCCACATCGTACAGACCTGGCGGATGCGAGTCTGATCACAATTGGTCACTGATGAGATGAACAGACGACGCGGTTGAGGCAATGGCCGAAGCTGCAGGAACTCCAGCCTTCGCAAGAGGATGCTCTTTCTTGGCCGGCTGACCAGAAAACGCGACATTGAAGACGGCCAGATTGGGATGTTGAAACTCGAGGCGTTTTTCTCTGTTCGGGAAGGATCGATCCCCGATCGCCAGCAACTGCTGCTTATTCAGAAGTAACTCCCGTTTGTCGTAGACAGCCCATTCATATTCACGGGTCATGGCGAGTGCGTCGACTGGACAGGCCTGGACACACATCCCGCAAAAAAGACACCGCGTCATGTCCATGGAATATTCCTTGGCATATCGTTTGACGGGTTCGCCCGGCACTTCGTCGCTCACAACTGTGATCACACGCGAAGGACAGGCTGCTTCGCAGAGATCACACCCCACACACTTGTCGGTCCCATCGTCATAACGCAGCAAGGCCAACATGCCCCGATAGTTGTCCGGCAAGATCCGTTTCTCATGGGGATATTGGAGGGTAATCGGCTCGTAGTGAATGAGGTGGCTCATGGTCGACTTCATTCCTACGGCAAGCTCGTAGAAGGTGATCAGCTTGACCCAAGCCGTGAATCGACGATACGGCTTTGCCCATGTCTCTCTGAGCTTCATCTGCATTCTTTCTTGAACCCGGCGACCTGGCCAGGCTCGCTCCCGGATACGCTCACGCTCCGTCGGCCGCACGACTAGTGCAACGAGCTGTGTTCGCTCCTCCATATCATGGCCGGTGGAGCAGTTCGGCGCGAGAGGTACACCGCGACGATCAGGACCACCACGACGAGCACATTCGCCCCAAGATCCATGAGATAGCGGTTGAATATAAGATCGGTCAGTTCGTCCATATATGACACTTGAGCTCCGGTGGTCAGGATGCGTCGCGTTGAGGCAATCACGCAGATATATAGGAACGGTTCCAAGGTGATCACTTTGGTCTTGAGAAAATTAATGGTGGTCCTGAACAACTCCAAGAGAATGATCACCAGCAAGAGGTCATGAACCAGCCCGAGGACAGCCAGAACCGGGTCATCTCCCACTGCAACCGCAAACACGTACCACGCACGGAGAAAGAGCACCATGCTGACCACCAGGAAACTCAGTCCGGTCGTGAAGTATCCAAACCCATCAAGGGCTTCCATCCTGCCGATGGTCCTGTCACTCAAGATACCCTCGAAAAAAGACCATCGGTTGGTCTGGTTATGTCTAACCAATTCGACAACTTTCTCCATCATCTCTCCTTGTGCCCTGCCCATATCCTCATCTTCACCCAACAGGCGAGCCGCCCTACCATGGGGGAACAGGTCGCAGAATTGCGTCGCACCTGTCTGCGGCCTGATGATGCAATCAATACCGTCTGTCTTCCTGCTCCTCGGGGATCGAGGCCCAAATCGTGATGCCCCACAGCAGCACGATGATTCCGACTAAGCTATAAATCTGATACATGTTGCTCACCTCCTTCTCAGTGACACTTTAGGTGTGCTCGTTCACACTGACGAACTCTTTGCCTCGGTCTCTTCAGCTCACGCAGGACCAGAAACCCACTGCCGCCTTTGTGAATCTGCCGTGAGCGGCGTTCAGAATTTCTGCACCGCTCGTATCGTTTTTCTCACCTCTTCTTCGCCTGCACAGCTTTGTTCCGCCAGCATGCGTTGCCCGGCAGTGGCGAACGCAGGAATTCTGTCCACGCAGGCTTTGAACGTATCCTCCGCAGCACCCGATGCCGTGACGGCAAGCTCTGCGACCGGCGCGAATCCCACGGTTTTTTCGACAAGCATATCTGCCGCCTGAACCGGTTGAGTCGATCGTATCGACAATGCGGCGAACAGCACGATGGTCGAGGCGACAACTCCGGATTTGGTGATCCTTGAGATTCTCATGGTGGCAACCTCCTCGAACGTGTTGGGGCTCTCTGCAGGGCACCCCAAGGCGGAGCCACGCCATTGGGCTTATGTGACCGGTGACATCGCCGATCTACTGAATAGGCCTCGATGAATGGGCAGAGCAGACACGAAGTCTCCGCAATTCGGCATCCGCATAGGGCACCTTTTGATTCGATGAGACTCGTGATTCGAAGAAGCTGCTGGAGACTGAGGAATCAGACGCGCCGGAGGGAGACTACATGCGCGAGAGATAGGACAGCCGACGTCGCTCTGAACGTCATGGTATCACCCTACAAGCCATGACAACCGCTGTCAATGCTTGGAGTTCACACATGCGCTGCAACACCCTGTTTCCATGGAACTATATTTATTATTTGGACGGGCCTCCCCGATGAGTAAACAGAGACATTAGCCACCGTTGATACCGTTTCACCGACGCATCGGTTGCCATAGTCGCAACCACTTCATTTCCTCCACTTGCGCAGAGACGTTGCTTCTGGGGAACAGATTACTTTCTTTCGGGAGGGTACGTCTTCTTGGAGGCTTTCGCCCTATGGTCTGTGAGGGGGCGGAAATGCTAGTGTTGAGGAGGACTGCACACACCTCCGTCGACTACAAACGAGTGCGTCTGAGGAGGTCACCATGAACGGGACGCAACAGCAGGCACAACGCAGCTATAACAGTTCCACCCCGACCAACCGTCTCCGGCCACCCGCCACTGGCGCACGGTTTAGCCATCAGAGAACAAAATATGCCTCTGCTCTACCGGCGTCGCTACTCAATCATTCTGTAAGAGCTCTCTGGCTTTGTTCGCTTTGCCATGAGTTAGTCCATCTATAGTTCACCAGTTACGCGCAATACGGCATTTACCTCTTACTCAGTTCGGCTCCGAAATGGGCTGTCGCCCAGTTTTCTCAAAGTCCACATTATAGTGCTTGACTCTCCTACCGATAGCGCCCAAGGTGATACTACAGCTCCGGTGACTGTCCCATCTCTTACGCTTCCTACTTCTTCTCAGCGTGACCGATTCCCCAGTCCCATAGCTCCGATGTCGCAGTTCTTTGAACGGCTACGAACGCCGATTGGCCTAAGGGAGGGAATGACGGTTCCGAACTCAATGCGGGTCGGAAAGAGCTGGCGTTGCCGAAAGAGTGCCTTCCTCGAGCAATGACAGGCCATCCAAGTTCGCTCTTGGAGAAGGAGAAGCGTGCATGAACACCACACGGGCTGCTCTGATCGTATGCGCGACGTTGACCATCGGGGGGTTGGTCTTGACTGGAGCGGCTAAGGGGCTCGGCAATGCAAACGAGCATACCACCCTCAACGAGGCCTGGCTCACGGCAAAGACCAAGATTGCCCTCTTTACTGATGCTCGGGTGATGGGAAGAGAGATCAACATCAATAGTACACAGGGTTTGGTGATGATCCGTGGCATTGTGAGTTCTGATGAGACAAAGAAGACGGTGGAGGGTATCGTCAACGGAATCGACGGGATCAAGTCGGTCCAAAACGAGCTGCAAGTAGTCCAGCTATTTAATCGTGAGAAGATCAAGGATCGCCTCGCGGCGGTTAAACTTTTGGACCAGACGGCACCATGCCCCGACCAGTCCAACTGAAGCACTCGCGTCGTGAAACCCTGGATACGATGGATCGTGTTGTGTAATCCCCGGATCGAGTAGCCTTATGGTTATGTGTTTGGTTACTGACACACGGAAGGAGACATGATGGATACAAATTTACTGACATTTGCCGGCGTGATTCTTGGGTTGGCAATTATAGCGGTTTTCATCTACAAGAAGGGGCAGCAGCCATAAGCTGTCTCCAACTTAAAAAAAACCCGCTGCATTCCGTCCCTTCGCAGATAGATGGGTCTAGCCTCTCAGAGGCTACAGTTCTCACGCACATCTTGCCGGCGCGTTCGGGAGGGCCACCGTTGACATCTTGTGAGAAAGGCGGTGCCCGATGTCGGCCTCTTGCAGTCCATTTTCTCCGCTACGCCATGAAATTCATGGGTTCATCCGTTCCTGCGAAACAATCCTTTCTTCTTCGGTTTTCGTTGGCAATTCGCCGTTGTCTCGTGAGGAGAGACAAATCGTTCAATATTACTCAGAGGAATTGAAAGCATACCTCCTCGCGTCGCAGATACACTGAGCGAGAAGAACGACGCGGAGCAGAAGGAGACAGGTCTGAACGAGATAAGAGATGGTTAAGGGTCAAGCTTTTATATCTTGATAATCTTTTATGCCCTGGCACTGACGCATCCACGAAAGCCCCGCGGTGTTGCATATAAGATAAGGTATTGAAATTGAAGGCGCGGGAAATCGTTTTCAAGGACCTACCCGCAGCTTTAGGCCGCCTGCGATGCAGCCTTCTCCAAGAGCTCATGAATCAACGTCTGGTACGGCTTCCCCTGCTTGGAAGCCATCTGTCTCAGGCTAGCCAACAGACGCGGGGACAGTCGGATCGCAATCAATTGCTTCGCCATCCCCGTAGTGGGTCGCCCAATCCGACGCATTCGTTTCAGTTGCTCATCCGATAGTTCTGGGATATCTGAAAAATCAATGGCTGAGTCTGGAATATGCCTTCCGCTCCTTACGGCTCGCTTGCCGCGCACTGATGATACGTATGGCTTCCTTTTTTTCATGATCCATCCTCCTCAGAGTGTAGACGACAAAGAGGATACGTCCTGCTATGGACAGCGCGATCCATTGGCGGCGCTGTTCGTGTTGTGAATGGTCGCTATCCTCCCCATCCAAGCCCTCTGGATCAGCGAATATAGTAGCGGCTTCTTCAAATGAGACCTCGTGCTTCTGATAATTCGCAATGGCTTTCTGGCTGTCCCACTCAAACACATAATCGTATATACACTAACTCAACCCCTCGCCACAAGCCGGCAGCCTTGGCGTAATTGTTGCCCGCAAATAAAACCCGCCGACTTTCTCCTCGCGACTCCGATCTGCCAAAAGAAAAGGCCCGCTGATCTTTCGACCAGCGGGCCTTCGTTGTAACCCGGCAGCGTCCTACTTTCCCACTGCCTCGCGGCAGCAGTAACATCGGCCTTGGAGGGCTTAACTTCCGTGTTCGGTATGGGAACGGGTGGGGCCCCTCCGGTATGGCCACCGGGAACAT
>CAADGK010000022.1 GCA_900696515.1 uncultured Nitrosospira sp.
AAGATCAAGGCATCCGAGAAGGGTGCCATCCCGGATACCAATACTATCGTGTGCACCTTTTTGCTTGACGGAGTATCCCTCTAAGAGTAGACCTCTAATCTATGATGAAAAATGCCATTGCGTCCCCGCAGTCTCAACCAGTTGATGAAGAAGCGGAAGTTGCTGACTTCCTACCACCGGAACTCGCCCTCGAAGGGCGCGCGACGCTCTCTGCGGACTGGCGACTCGAGCATCTCGATAAGGTCCACCTGACGATGGAAGACCCTCGGTTTCTCACCATGCCGCCGACCGCGCAGCTGTTGTATCTCCATTTGCTCAAGAAGACGTATGGCGTTGGCGAGCGGGAGGTCGCAATCTCGATCGACCGGTTAGTCAAGGAGACGAAGCTGGCCTGGATGACCGTGCAAAAGCAACTCAAGGCGCTGACGGCCATCGGACTTGTGACGACAACCCAGCTAGCCAGGCAACGAGTCGCCCCAACCTACCTCGTACATTGGCTGCCGCAGCTGGAGAAACGAGAAGAGTTGAGAGACATCGTGACACGCTACGATCAGTTGGATCAGGAGGATCTCGCTGAACTAAAGCGCCTGACTCCCCTACTCTCTCCGCGAGAGCGAGACGAAATGACTGAGGATATTCAGGTCAGCTTTCAAGGTGATGGTATGATTCCTAGCCCCGATCTCGTGCGGAAGATTCTTAATTATCGGCTGCTCTCCAGCTACCCCTATCGGCGGAGATTACTCGCGAAACACCCTGAGTGGTTCGGTTCCCCGTCAGATGAGTAGCCCTGGATCTATTCAGTGTGGCAGTTATTGATGATTTCGGGTGCATTTCTTTGAGTGAAGACTCTCCCCTCCTCCATGTGTGAAATACGACGATCTTTCTTCAGGTCGCGGCTTGTTTTGTCTTTCAGCATTCGTCGTCATGGATTCTGATGGCTTTAGGGGTGTGGTTCTCCATATATTACGAGCCGGATTCGCCTTGCCTTGCAGGACCTTGCCTCACTCCAGGCTTTACAGACGTGGAACTCCCGCTGGAATTGATACGACAGTAAGAGAGTAGTTCTTATAGCTATCTATATAGTAGCTAATATATATCTGGTAGCCATCTAGAAGCTATAAGATAGCTTATAGATACTAGAAGGCTGACTGATATCCAATATTATTGTTCCTATTAATTGTTGCTACACGATATATCATGTCTATATAATATGGCTAGCTCTTAGATACTATTTAGACATCTGCTAGCTTTCCGATGTCTTCAAGCTATCTTTTTAGAATCTGATGGCCACCTGAAACTAATTCGGTAGACAACAGCTTTCAATTCCAGTAAGGTGCAATTTGTCCAATGCATACTGTTGCTGCTCGTTTCTGAGAAGGAGGGGAGGGGATGCCCGTTATTGCTCTGGCTAGTCCGAAGGGTGGCTGTGGAAAGACAACGGCGGCGCTCCTCCTCGCAACCGAGTTAGCCCAGAAGGGAATAGGGGTGACCGTCCTCGATGCGGATCCCGAAACCTATATCGACACCTGGGCCAAACTACCAGATAAGCCACCAAGCCTCACTGTCAAGAAATCCCCGACGGAACAGACAATCCTTGATGATATCGATAAAGCCAAACAAGAATCTCCTTTCGTGATCATCGATCTTGAAGGCACGGCCAATATGTTGGTCGCGTACGCCATTAGCAGAGCGGATCTCGTTATTATCCCGTTACAACCTTCTGATCTGGATGCCCGTGGCGCAGCGAAAGCCCTCCAATTAGTCCGACAGCAACAGAAAGCCTTCAATCGAACCATACCCCACGCTATTCTCTTCACGAGAACGAAGGCTGCAATTCGCACAAAGACCTTCACCCATATTTCTCAACAGCTGACTCAAAATAAGATCACAATCTTTAAGACCCACCTCATGGAGCGTGAGGTATACCGCGCCCTCTTTTCTTATGGCGGTTGTCTTGAGAACCTCGATCCTAAGGACGTTTATCACCTCCAAGATGCAATCAACAACGCTCGGGCATTTGCTGGAGAAGTCATTTCAATGGTTAATTCACCCCATACCCCTTCTACTCGACCGACTCAGGAACTTGAAGGAGTCTTGACATGAGTAAATCCAGAGCCGCAATTCCTTTTGACGAGGATTTTTCTCAGACTTCGGATTTCACTAAGACTTTTGAGAACGTTTCTCCACAGACCTTTCGCCCGGAAGCGGTCGCTACCACCGCTCCCGTTTCCGTGGCGAAATTGACGCAAGTGGCGGCCGCCAGTGGCTTTCAGAGTCGCGAACCTAACTCGGCGGCCCCGCACTTGAGCTCTGTGCCAGGGGAGGGGAGAAGCCGGCGACCACGACGCATTTATCGAACCGGCCGAAATACACCGCTCAATATCAAAGCGCGTCCACATGAAGTCGACAAGTTTAATTGGATCTGTACTCAGAAGAACTGGGTACAAGGAGTGACCCTCCAGAACGCATTACTAGCTTTAGAAGAGAAGTTAGGCCTTACGTATCCTGTCGAGGATCCTGGTCCACCATCATGATCTTCAGTTCTCCTCAAGAAAACGAATCTTGTGACAAACCAACTCTGCAGAATGATCTGTGCATGATAAAACTTTTTCTTCACGTTAAAGGACCAGAGGTGGTTACCCTTTCTCACGATTTCCGGTCACGATTGACTAGGTACGCATGACGAAGAAACCCAGCCTTCCTCAAACGGAAACCAGCGTCGCGATTACAACTAAACAATACGATCTTTTTACTACATTTTTTGGAAATCCCAATAACCTCTCAAATACAATTGAACTCTGGGATGCAATCCCGAAATATGCGGTCAACGAACGGGCACAGAGCCAGGTCCGGGATGAAAAAGGGAATTTGCCTGTCAGCACCCAAGAATTTCTCTATCGTCCTACCGTTCGAGGGTTGCCGAAGGAAATCACCTGCAAGCTGACCATTCAGCCAGCCAGCATTAAGAACACGGACGGCACCTATACGCAGTATTACCCTTCAAACGACGAAGAACTACTCGAGGAAGTCCTCAAGAAATTCTTCACCGATCAGAATTTTGGGCAACACAGGGCGAATGGCTCTGAAAGCTGGGTCCGGTTTACCCTGGGGATGGTTCAACAAGAGTTGAAACGAAGAGGTAAATCACGCAGTTTGGATGAAATCAAACACTCTTTAGAAATCCTTTCAAAGGCTGTCCTAACAGTAGAATTCGATAGTCAACAGCAACTCGGCGTTGCAAAGCGACTTGTATACACCAATCCGATTCTTTCCGAGGTAACGGGCGTCACGCGACTCCATTATCTTCAGGATCCCAAAGCGATGTGGTTGGCCAAACTCCCGTCTTTGATCAGCAAAAGTGTCAACGAACTCAGCTATCGACAATTCAATTATGGAACGTTGATGAGCCTATCCTCCCAACTGGCTCGATGGTTCCATAAACGATTGTCACACCAATATACCCAAGCAAGCATTACCGATCCCTATCATATTAAGTACTCATCGATCCGTCGTGACAGTGGATTGCTACGCCATTCTCGCCAATCGGTTCATGTCAAACAGATTGATGCGGCGCTCAATGAGCTCATCGATAAAAGTGTGTTGCTGTCCTTCAAGAAGGATGTTCGAAAAAGGGGCAACGCTATCACCGAGATCGTCTATAGTATGCTTCCAACGTCCACCTTCCAGGAAGAAATCAAAACTGCCAACGCTCGACAATCGGCCCACAATGTAGAACTTGGCATTTCCCGCCGGCACCCATCGTTGATAAGTAAACTTCAAGGATCCTTTGGAACTTCGCGTTCCGAAGAACCTTCCTAGATTTCAGCAAGCAACATATTCGATCCAGGGTTCTAGGTGGATCGTGCGTGTTCTCTAAGTCCTTCATTACTCCATGAGATACAGTTATAGGTGTTTCGTGCAGATGTCGCGGCCTGAAGCTTATCCTCTTGTTGTAAGTGCTCCAGACATCTGACTAGGAAGTGAGGAATATTTAAAGAGAACCATTATAGGTGAAGCGTGCAGTTTATCTTTTGGCCTACGGTCAAACTTATAGGCGGAATGTGCAGGGAGTTATAGGTGGACTGTGCGGCATCCTATTTCACACGGCTTTATCGCACGTGAACCTAGATAAGACCTTAAACTTTTTGCGATTTCTCGCGTTATAGGTCCGCGGTGCAATTGTCATTTCACGTTGTTCTTTAGGTATAGGCGGATCGTGCAGCTCCGTTTTCATAAATCTCTTCGGCAGGTTATAGGTTTACCGTGCATGTCATATTGGCGGACCGTGCAATACGTTATAGGCGGACGCAACTCTATGTTCTAGGTGGTCCGCGCAGTCCATGCTTTTTGCCTCTCTGTTCGCCTGAAGAGCAGGCCTGACACATGCCTCAAGACCTAGGTGGTCTGTGCAGACCACACTGAAACTTATAGGTAGACCATCCAATTGTTCTCTCGACATATAGGTGGATTGTGCAGCTCGGTACGGAAACTTCTAGGTGCATAATGCAACACTTGGTCTTCTTCTAGGTAGACCGTGCGGATGATTTTCACAACGCATTGTTTTTACAAGTCATTCTTCTCGGTTTTTCGCCTTATCCTTTTACCTTTATTAACCTTCTCTTATAAGAGTAACTCTTTTTCTCACGATCTCCGGAATATTCGGAAAACTGCATTCTAAGGACCGAAGCCCACATTCATATGACTAAAATCATATTGATAAGCCAACATTTCCCAAGGACCAGCCACATTTTTCCTGCACGATGCACCTACAGGGTAGAGCCGTCTCTGAGTAGCCATGTCCACACTTGAGGCCAAACCCAATTTGTGCCTCCCACATCCACGTGAATAGTTTTCACAAGTGATGCAACAGTTTTGTGCGGGTACCACAAAGGTGACCGAGCCTATGTGGCGAACTTCGCGGCGAAGCTGAAAGCTCAGCACATAAAAGGAACATCGATCGCGAAGTCAGAGAACCAGGTCACCGAAGAGGGTAAAGGCGGTGTGCTTCTCTTATAGCAATCAACCACGACGGCATCGCCTGTCAGGAGAAGGTGACGGAGTAGGCGTCGATACACGCAGAACAGTGATGCAAGCAGATGTGGATTTCTCACCGATGATTGAGGAGTCGCTCTTCCCTCCGCTCTCACGGTTTTCCTCGCCCTGTCAGATCCCTTTGATACAATAACCGACTGTCATGGGTGTGGTCCTCCTCCTCCTCTGCGCCGGCGTGTTTCTCAGCCTGTTTCAGTCCACGCGCGACGGGTTTCTCTGGCTGATTGCGGGTGCCCTGGTGCTGGGCATCGTGTTTCTGGTTTTTCCTATCTCTCCGTGACCGCCTTCTATCAAGCAGTGATTCGCCAGAGCATGCCGTCGGAAACTTTATTGCTACTCTTGTAGTCACAAGAAGCGGGGCCTACATACGGAGGACGGAGATCACCTCATTGGCGATCCCGCAGATTCAGCAGATCCGGCATGGATCCACGCGGCTTCCTCTGCGATCACGAGTCTACATCGAGTCCACAGAGTCAGAGCCCCCCCGTGAGCTCGGCTCATTTTTGGGGATGGAGCTTGGCCAACTCCTGTGTAGGCTATCATTGGATAGGTCGGTGGCCTCGAGGTGGATTCGTCGCCAGCCACATCCATGGAAAAAGAACGTGGGGCATCTGGGGGGGTTGCGCCAGCAACGTGCTAAGGCAGTGGGACTCATGGATCATCCAACCGTGCACGTGGTCGTGACCGGACAACCACAGGTCAGTGTCACTGCGAGCGAAGACGGTACGCCGGAGGAACGGAACGGCTACGCGTTCCACACTCATTTTGGGTTGCCGTTGGGTAGATCACATGGCTGTTTTTCAATCCTGAATCGCGGGAAATCGATCTCAATGATAACGCAGCCAGGTTTGCTCGATAGAACACTGATTGTGGCCAATGTCACAAGCATAAAAAGAAACAGTATAAGAGGAAGAAGTATCAGATACCTTGAAGGCGGACACGCTTGGTAGGTGAGGCAGACTGTCTCAGTTCGACCCACAGCCGACGTCCACGACCGACGGCTATCCGGTAGTTCAATCGAATGACGGCACCAACCGAGATCCCTAGGGGGAGGTAAACTTCCAGAAAATCCCCCTGTCAGAATCCTCATGTGAAACGCTAGCCCAAAGTCGGTCGATTTCCCCGGGAATTTGACTTATGCTAATTTTGTTCCAAATACAAATGGTTTGGTCTTTTGCGGTGGGATTGCCGGTCTCACGGCGAAGGACGCCGAGATGGTGTTGGGGAGACAAAGGTAGAGCCGGGCTTTCTTTTGGAAGACGTAACCTTACTCCAAGCCCTTCGCAAAGGCGACGAAACCGCCTTTGCCCAGCTGATAGACCACTATCATGCCTCGCTCCTTCGTCTTGCAATGACCTTTGTCGCTAGTCCTGCAGTGGCGGAGGAGGTGGTCCAGGAAACGTGGATCGGTATACTGGAAGGCATCGGTCGATTTGAGGGACGTTCATCCCTCAAGACCTGGATCTTCCGAATCCTAACCAATCAGGCAAAGACCAGGGGCGTGCGAGAACGCCGAAATGCCGCGTTCTCACCTCTAGGGCATTCGACGGAAGAGCCCGAGGTCCCAGCCGTGGACCCCTCTCGATTTCATACTTCAGGATATTGGGTCGACCATTGGAATTCTCTCCCCCGCTACTGGGATGATGAGACTCCTGAAAGGATCTTTTTATCCAAAGAAGGGCTTGCACAGATCGAGAAGGCTATGAGTGCCCTTCCCCCGACACAGCGGCAGGTCATCACGCTACGGGACGTGGAGGGGTTAACCGCAGTGGAAGTCTGTAACATTCTGTCGATCGGTGAGACAAATCAGCGAGTGCTGCTACACCGTGCGCGGTCCCATGTCCGACGTGCCCTAGAGAAGTACCTCGATAAAGGTGACTCGCAGTCATGACCCACGACCACTTCAAGAACCGCATGATTGACTATCTCGCGGGGCAGTTAACCTGTAAGGCAGTAACCGAAGCCATCACTGACTACCTCGAAGGTAACTTGGGCTTGATGGAACGCATACGGTTCCAGATGCACCTGGGTTTTTGCCGGGGATGCCGACGGTATCTTCGTCAGATGCGACTGACGCTTCGCACCGTGGGCACACTGCCGAGAGACCCTATCCCGCCTGCTGTCCGCGATGAACTCCTGCAGCGATTCCGGACCTGGAAAGTCCGATCACAAACTTAGCCTGTAACGAAATCGAACCTCGGAAGACTGTAGGTTATAGAGCTCTGGTCTACGTCCGGCAAAAAGGAGGAATCAATGAAGAGGAGGGGTATTCTCACAATTGTCATGGTCGGGCTGCTGGCTTGGTCTTGTGCGGATACAGCACAGGCTGCAGCAGATCGAGAGAAGCTGCTCAAAGATCCTGGAGTCTATGGGAGTTTCGCAGTGTTCAAGGTAGATGGAGATTGGTGGAAGTTGGACAAGGCGGCGAGAGGTTCGGCCGCAGAGGAAGTGAAGGCCATCTTCCAGAAGCATGCCGACACTGTCACGACCGATACCTATCTCCTTCGTGGGCTTTCCGAGAAAGCTGACTTCTTCGTCCGCGTTCATTCTATGGAAATGCTGAACAATCAGAACTTCCTCGTAGACCTGATGGGAACAACGTTCGGGAAGTATTTACAAAACACCAATACGTTTAACGGCATTACCAAAATGGCCAATTATGTGCCGGCCTTTCCCGACGACCTGAAAGAGGCGATGAAGACCCCGCCTGATCCGGCCCCTAAGTCCTATGTGATCGTCGTACCGATCCGAAAGGACGCGGAATGGTGGATCACGGCACAGGAGGGACGGGGCACTATGATGAAAGAGCACGCGGACGCTACCGTTACCTACCTCAAGACAGTCAAGCGCAAGCTCTATCACTCGAGCGGGCTAGACGATTTCGACTTCATCACGTATTTCGAGACCACCAAGCTGGACGATTTTAACAACCTAGTTATCGGGCTGGAGCGGGTCAATGAGAACCGCCACAACAAGCAGTTCGGGGGCCCGACGCTGCTGGGCACCATCCATTCGCTGGATGAAATCCTGGAGATTTTTTCACGGTAAGCATAGCGCTTGGCCTTGGGCAGTGGGGACGACCGTACGAGAGATAGGCGCATTTGCTGCGGTCTTGCCTCGCTGATTCCTCCCATCTGCTATGCTTTACTACATATCGCCTGCTTTCTTGGAGGGTCCTCCTGTACTTGTGATTGCTGATGCTCGCGCCGAATGCCGATTGTTGGTTGTTCGCATTGTACGTCGTAGCCGTGAGGACAGGAGGTAGATTAGTTCGCGCTAACGTCCCGCCGCTCGTGAGACGATTCCCGGCGAGATCGTAGGTGTAGGTCATGGGGAAGGCTCCGCGTCGGAGAGGTCGGAACTGGTCACACGAGGTGCGCGGGCACATGAGGGCATGCAGCCTGTGCCGGCTTCTGACGGCGACACTCCAGGTCATCTCCGGGAAAGGGCACGCCTGACCGGGGAGTGGGTCTTTCACGGTGTGCAGTCAGCCCACGGAAACACCAGACGGGGGCGTAGTTATGAACGACCGCTTTCCAGCCCGGAATGTGCCGTAACGACTGTCGCCAAGTGGCCGCTAGCGGACGGTGGGTGTGGGTGACGACAATCAACACCCAACATGATCCTTGGTGGTCGTTCATGCCCCACACCAAGCCGCACGGCATCAACGTCGAGGAACCCTTCTGCCGCAGTCCTTTAAGGTCGTTTTGGCGTCTCGCCTCAGGCGACTGCGCGGCTCCTGGTTCGCGTCGCTCATCCCGCCAGACGGCGGGACTCATGCCCTGCACATGACCCCAATCACACAGACCGATGGACGGCACCGCACACGCGCCGTGCCGCACCCGTAGTCGATTGGCACCGTCCATCCGTGCCGTGCAGATGGACCGTGCGAAGACGCCTCCTCAATCCGGTCTCGTCCCTCGCATCGGTGGGGAAGAAAGAGCGCTGACAGACAGGAGGGGAGAGGGCGTGCGTGCCTGTGTGTCGTGAGGCTACCACACCGGTCTCGACGTCAAGGCCTGCGCCCGCGGCTGCGCCTCGTGCTCGCAAGCGTGTGTCACACGGCCCTGACGGCTGCGCGTGCGGTGTGCTGGAGACCCTCCACCCAGGCAATTCCGCCTGGGACCACTCGGAGGGACTGACATGAAACCATTCAACAACGAACAACCAGCGATCGTGGCGACCGTGGTGCCGGAAGAGGACCGGCTCGAGTTTCTGCCGCGCCACTTTGGCAAACACATGCTCACCGTGGAAAACTTTCTGTACGCGCAATTCGCCAAGCTGTGTCCCACCTACACCGGAGGGTATTGGCACTTCTATGACTTGAGCAACGGCGGGTGTTATCTCGCACCGAGTCATGAACGCTATGCACTCGTGCATGCGGACAATTTCTTTGACGCCACGGTCTCGGGCGATGCCGCCGGGATGATCGTGTCCCTGTTCACGTTCAGCCACGTGTCCTTCCTGTTGGAGGATGATCCACGTGGTCCTCGGATCGCCGACTACTTCCATCTGCTGCGTGACTTCACGGCCAACCATCCCGAGGCCGGCCTGATCTTTCGAGCGATCGACTGATTTGCTCAACAGGGCCGGCGGGCCTCGCTCGCTCGTCGGCCTTGTCTGATCAGACCAGTTCTCCCTTCCTTCTTCCACATTGATCTCTCCGATCCTGACCAACGAGTGTGTTGGAACGTTCCAACAGCATGGTGGCACCGCGCCAGCGCCGTGTCTTCACTCACGCACCGTCGTGCCGCCTCCGGCGGCTCGACCGTGCGGATTGTTCTCCTTCTCCATCCCATTCCTTCGCTCCCCATGGTGTGGGGCCCGTCCGGGTGCAACCGCGCCAGCCAACGGCCCGGAGGGCTGTCACGCTCGCAGCCGGCCGGGACCCCAGACTCGGATGTTCTGTTGCGCCTCCTGCTGTGCGTGAGAGGCGCAACACATGTTCGTGAAAGAGACCGGTGGGCTGGTCGACGCGCTGTGGCCGTTGGTCTCGGGGGTGGCTGTTCTCATAGGGAGACAGTCCAACAGAAAGGACACGAGGATGAACACAACAACGATGTATCGGGCGAATGTTCGAAGGGTGAAGAGGCATCCGAATGCGATCCGGGCCGATCGAGCCGCGCGGGCGCTGGCCTACTATCGCGTGGCGGCGCTACGGGAGCCGGGCGCGGCTGTGGAAACGGTTCTGTCCGATTTCCTCACGGATCTCCGTCATTACTGCGAGCGCATGCGTCAGGATCTGGCGGCGCTCGAACGTATGGCACAGGTGAATTACGTGAATGAAACCAATCAACGCTAAACACACAAGCGAGAGTCGAAACGGTGACACCCGTTCCGACTCCCTGACCATGGATCACACAGAAGGGAAAGGCGAGAAGATGACGAAGAAGATCGTATCAGCAAATCAGAATCAGCATGACACCACGTCAGTCTGTATCCCCCTCTATCGGCTGCAGGTCGTCAGGGAGCCACATTCGGCCTTGTATGGTGCGCCACGGCTCTCTCAATCGAGTGAGGTGTGCCGCTTTCTCCGGGCCCACTTCGATGGACGCCCGCATGAGGAATTCCTCGTGCTGTTCCTCGACGCGAAGAACACCCCCGTCGGCTATCAAGTCGTGTCGGTCGGGAGTCTCACGCTCTCGATCGTGCATCCGCGGGAGGCGTTTAAAGCCGCCGTGTGCATGAGCGCGGCGGCCGTGATTTTTTTGCATAACCACCCCAGTGGGGATCCCACACCGAGCCTTGAGGATCGCACGTTGACGAAACGACTCGTCAGCGCGGGCGAGTTACTGGGCATTCGCGTGCTCGATCATATTGTGATGGGAGAGGGGCGGCACGTCTCCTTTGCTGATGAAGGCTGGTTGTACGGGGAGGGGTGAGGCGCCTGTTGACATACTGATGACGGATGACACGAACGGAACCGAACGAGATAACAGACTTGGATGAAGAAGAAAGGATACACCATGACGTTAGACAGGATTGACGTATCGCCGAATACAAATGATGACGAGAACTGGCACTGCCCGGATTGCCAGAGCTGGGGACCGTTTAGGGTTGACGTGACCAGGCGCGTGAGGCTCAGCGATGAGGGGCCGCACGTCCGTGACGACGACGGCCCCACGGACTACGACCACCAGGCGTTTGCGAGGTGTCCAGACTGCCAGCGACAGGCCCCCGTGGCCTCTTTTCGGCACGAAGGAGCGTGACTCATGACGAAACGAGACCAACGGCGATTTGTGAGCGATCTGCTGAGAAACATCCCGTCATGACATCCATGCCGCCATCAACCAGGACCGTATTCCCCCCTCATGGGACGGCATCGAGTTACGTGAATACATCGCGGACAAAGCGCAGCGCTCCCGAGCACATCGGGTACTTGTTGGACAACGGGCGCGTGACTACCGCCACCACATCACGATCAGCGCGGGCTTGTGAGAGGAGAGAGGAGCCATCATGGACGAAGCGGAACGACAGGCACGAGCCTACTGGACGAAACAAGGCGTCGATCGAGCCGTGCAAGACCGAATTTTGGCCGACCTCACCGCAAAGGCTCAACCAGGCGCCTGGGTCGGCCCGTTTCAGATTCCAGACGATTGTCCGGTTACCGGACAGAGAAAGGACGACATCATGACGACATCAGCGGAGACCATCTTTGTCACCCCTGACGGTGACGCAGGACCACAGCACGAACTCATTCCGAGTGTGAGCATTGCCAATCTGTTGCAGCAGCGGGAAGCGGTCCTGACGCTCTTTCGCGAGGTGCTCGACAAACTGGAGCAGGTCCATACTCTTGCGACTGCGGCGCGGCTCGGCTTTCCTGACTTCTCAATGGCCCGCGGGTGGCGAGGTCACAGTCTCCACATGACGGGTGAGTTCGCGAATACAACAACGCTGCTGGAGACATTCCAAGCCTGTATCGATGTCGGCGGATGGACCACGCTCCTGAATGATTCTGGCATGCGCTCGGTCATGTCTGCGTCGAAGAGAAAGGAGGTGGATGAGCAAATCGGAGCGGAGAAGGTGCCGGAACTCACGCGCGAGGCCATTCGCACCACCTTTGCCACGCTCCATGATTCACGCATGGCCATGTTCGAGCAGGGGGTGATTGAGTGCTTTCGCCGCCTCTCCTGGGACTACAAGACGAATCTTCCGCAGAAATTTGGAAAGCGGATGGTGATGACGTCTCTCACGTCGTATGGTAGCGCCAACATGCGGCAGGCCGATCAGCTGGATGATCTCCTCCGCGTCTTTCATCTCTGTGATGGCAAGCCGGAGGCCGATCACCGGACAGGTGCCTATCGTCTCATTACGGATGCGATGCAGCTGACCTCATCGTGGCCGAAGCTCGCCGAGCATGTTTATATCTCCATTCGGCTGTTCAAAAATCAGAACGGGCATGTGACCTTCAAGCGTCCTGATCTGGTGACGCGACTCAATCGGATCATCGTCAAGCACTATCCCCATGCGTTGCCCGCGCCGAAAGACTGAGGAGGAATGGAGCTGGTGCGATGGGACCGCAGGTAGGAGGGGAGGGAATCAGGACTCCCTTTCCTTCTTTCTATCGCGTGTCCCGCTTCTCACCCACGACGGGGCGGGGACGCCTGATTCTGAGTGTGGCGGATGGGGCGCTGCAGGCGTGCCAGCGTCCGCCCTGGCGCGCTTGCTCGCCCATGGGCCGCCCCACGTAGGGGCGTCCCGTTCCATCTCGGCCACACTTGTATGTGGACAAGTGTTACGTTACAGGCTACACTCTGACTGTGAAGATACGGAACTTTCTCCATAAAGGCTTACAACGACTCTATCTGGATGACAACGCCAAGGGCGTGCCGCCCGATACGGTGGAGAAGTTGCGGAAGATGTTCGCGTTCCTGGACGTGATGAGCCGTGTCGACGAAGTGCGCACCCTCACCGCATGGAAACCGCACACGTTGACCGGCGACCGAAAAGGCACGGTCAGCTTGAGCGTGACGCGCAACCGCCGCTTGACGTTCCGCGTGGATGCCGCCGAACAAGAAATCTATGCCGTGAATTTAGAGGATTATCACTAACCCAGGAGCACCCGGCCATGCCTATGAAGAACCCGCCGCATCCCGGCGATTTTATCCGTACCGAGATCATTCAACCGGCTGGTTTGTCCGTCACCGCTGCCGCTGCCGTGCTGGATGTCTCCCGCCCTGCCCTCTCAAATTTGTTAAACGGTAAGGCTGACCTCACCGGCGAGATGGCCTTGCGGATCGAAAAGGCCTTTGACGTCAAAATGGATACGCTGATGAAGATGCAGTCCAATTATGACATTGCCGAGACACGCCGCCGCGAGAAGGACATTAAAGGTGTGCGGCGCTTTCATGCGGCGATGCACCCGTGACCGGTGTCCTTGAATGGGAAGGCAGACAGATGAGGAGGATTCTTCCCAAGGGGCTGATTTTGTCAGAACCTCGCGGACGTGTTAAGGGCGCACCGTCCAATAGACCACGACGGCTGAGACAAAGGTCACGAGTGCTGCGAGGAGATTCACGTACCCCACTGTGGTGGCCCTGCGCATTCGCGTCTCGGTCGTTTCTAATAGATCGGTGACTTCCTTCCGGATGGTGCGGGCCAGGTCCGTGGTGTGAGTCGCCATCTGCGCCTTCATGGTCTCCGTGGTGGCCGTCAGCGAGGCCGTGACGATCCGCTCCGCTTTCGCTGTCGTCTCCGGGCTCCATCGATCGAGTAGGGCCTCGAGCGTCTTGCGATAGTCTTCGAGGAGCGCCTGTTGCGCGGACGTGCTCTCGGCCAACAACCGAGCGTGCATGGTCTGCACCATCAAAATCGGATCTTCTCGGTCCAAAGCCACGCCATGCTTCGACGCAATTTCCTTGAGTAAGTCGTCGGTAGGATCGTCGCCCATCACAACACCGGCACCGCGGCGAGCTGTTCAAAGAGCTGCTTCTTGATGATCGACAACCGTTGCCGCGTCATGATTGTCAGCGAGGGGAGGGCCATGGCTTCCTCAAAGGTGAGATGGGCTTGCAGCATGTCGCTGAGATCACGCCCAAACGTTTCTTTCTTGAGATCCGGCAGCCGGATAATCGCCGAGACTCGATCTTTGTGTGCGGTGTAGGCCTTCATCTGCTCAAACGGTTTCCCGTCACGCTCGATCGGACCCCAATAGGGATTGAGCCAGACGACAAACGACACGTCCGAAGGAAATTGTTTCACGAGTTGGGTGAAGCCATGCAGGGTATCCGACTGGGCTTGGCCGCCGGTAATGACGGTATGCACCACGATCTGATGTGACAGGCTCTGCAGCAAGGCGGGCACATGGTTGGTAATCAAATAGGCCGAGAGCGGCACGAAGGAGCTGGCCCCATTGTCGATCACCACATCGCCCTTCGCTTGCGAGATCAGTTCCACCAGCTGGTCAAAACTGCGTGGATCGATCTCCTCGTCCTGGAGGATGTTG
>CAADGK010000023.1 GCA_900696515.1 uncultured Nitrosospira sp.
CCGATACGGCGGGAGGTCGGTTTGCGATCAATGCCAGTACGGGCGTGATTACGGTGGCGGACGGCAGCTTGCTGAATTACGAGAGTGCGGCGAGCCACAACTTGACGGTCCAAGTCACCGACAGCGGTGGGCAGAGCTATACCGAGAGTTTTACCATTAACCTCACCAATGTGAATGAAGGGCCTACCGACCTGAGTCTGTCGGGCAGCAGCGTGGCGGAGAACGCCACGACAGGCACGGTGGTGGGTACGGTCACAGGGACCGACCCCGATGCGGGCGACACGAAGACCTACAGTCTGACCGATACAGCGGGAGGTCGGTTTGCGATCAATGGCAGTACCGGTGTGATCACGGTTGCCGATGGCAGTCTGCTCAACTACGAAGCGGCAACGAGCCATACCATCATAGTTCAAGTGACTGATGCAGGAGGTCTCACTCACGACCAAACATTCACGATCAATCTCACGAACTTGTACGAAGCCCCACTGGAAGTCGATGGAGGCGATGGCGGGGAACAGACGTTGGTCGCTTCGCTCTTTCAGAAGAGTCCGGCAGGATCTGAGCCTGTTCAGCCGTTCATTCTGTCCCAGCCCACCGGGGGAGACAGTGAGAGCAAATCAGAATCGGCGGATGATCTTCGCAAACCGGTTGAGTGGGAGGCTCAGGCTGTTCCTCCGGTCGACATTCTCAACTCTGGTCGAAACGTGTTGGACCTGATTCATGGGGGGGGCGAGAAGCAAGTAGGGGAGGCTGGGAAGAAAGGACACATCTCGACGTCGTCGAGGCAACAGGATGACATGGCGGCGGACCTTGATGCTGCCAATGCTGCGCGTCTTGAACCGGGACGGGTCTCTTGGCCATCCGTTGCGGAAACAGAATCGATCCGTGCCGATTCCGAAGAGCTTGCCAAGACGATGGTAGCTGGTCTCGTGGGTGCCGCCATACAAGGGAATATCAGAAAAAAAGAAAAGATAGCGACCATGGACGGCGAACTCCGTGCCGGTGATCCAGAGGCGGCGAATGAACAGACTTCCCCGGAGCAACCTTCAGATGAAACGAAGGCCCCTCCCGAGGCGGCCTAATTCCTCCCGTGCCGGATCCTCATGCGGCCTATCCCGTGCTCAGCGATGAATGCAACCGTTCGCCATTCAACTGATCTCTATTCCGGCGGATTCGAACCAGCTACCGCGTGATCTTCTTCCAGTGATAGGTCCCACCATGCTCGCGCGGTGGAATGTTCTTCTGGGTCCCGACCCTGCTGTACCACCAGATGCCTTTGGCTTGCGTACCCTCTTCTGAAAGGAGGACTTCAAATCCACCCTCCCGATCGTTCCCTGGCTGGCGCCAGGTACCTTGCCATAAGCGATTCGTGATTGAACTGGTCGTGAAGCGACCGCCATGCTGGGTATAGGGTCCATGTCCATTTCGATCGAACGTCGCTTTGTAGCGTTTGTCATCCTCAACCTCGATGATCTCCCACTCTCCACTGAGATCGATATCGGATGAGACGCGGGTGTTCTTGCCGGTACCTGTTGAGGAACCACTTGATGGTGAAAGGAGTGGTCCGCTCAGCTGCGCCGATCGAAAGGATTCATGCCACGATAATAATTGCCATCGGCCATCACGTCGTTCCAGCACGCCGGTTTCCCTCATGGGAAGCACCGTTTGTTTGAGTCCGGCCCCGTCGGCGACATACCGGATGTAGTCGAGTTCCATGGCGTACCAGGCCAGATCTCCCTTGGTCCACACCTTCAACTCGTGAATGGGAATCTCCAGTTTCAGGGCATTAAGAAATTCTTCTTTCATGCCCTGCTCAAGCTCCGGCCACCCGACATATTTCCGACCGGCGACGCCATAGCTGATGATGTCGGCATCATGGGCCATCATGCGTGAGAGAGTGGGGAGGTCTTTTTCAGCATTCGCACGGACGAGTCGCCTGACGGCCGATTCAGGGTCTGACGGTTCTGCCGCGGCGGTTGTGACCGTGATGACGAGTGCCAGGCTTGTCCGGGCAAGACATCGAACGACATTCATGGATGACTCCTCTCTCAGGCCGAATGGTTCATAGACCGGTGGTTGGCTCCTAATCAGTTCTGAATGGGCGGATGCCCAAGTCAGCACCACGGTCGGTATCCCATGAGGAGGGGGATGAGTGTCAAGCCGGAAGGGTTGGAAAGGTCGGGTTACAGAGCAAGCTCGTGTATCGCGAGGAATTGATTGAGCAGGTATCGAAGAGGAGGACAACCCTGGATTCTTCAAGCCCGGTGGGTGGGCGCAATCGATGCCGGCCGGACACTCACATCAGCGTTCCCATCGATAGCTGACGAGCAACGGCATGCCGGTCAGGACGGCGAGCACTCCGACCGGCAACATCCCCGCGACGGCGTGTTGCAGGGCCATGTACTCATCGATCGTGAGGCCATGAAGCGGAAGCACGACCGCCGACTCCGTGAGAATCATCAGGACGAAGGCTACGAACCCGATGCCGAGCCGTATGCGCGGGAGGGGTGGCAGATGGAAGCGGTCGATCGTCCATTTCGCGCCGATGATCATGGCCAACAGGGTGTTGGGGACTTCGAGTAATCGGGCGATCAGTTCGCTGATATGCAGGGCGATTACTTCAAGCCGCACGACCTCCAGCACGAATCCGACCCCGAGCGCGACGAGAAAGTAGACGCCGCCTGCCCGTACCACCAGAGACGCGCGGGTCTTGTGCCGGACGTCGGGAATCGTCGCGGGGAGGGTCGTCACGGGATGGGCGGGGTTGTTGATCCTGTCGGGCGAGGGTTCTTCTTCCTGGTCACGTCTGAGGCGATGTGTATTCATACGTGCGAGGTCAGTGTAGCGAAAAATCCGGGAGACGGCCAATGTTCTTCAAAGTTGTGCATGAGGGTGGACGGCCATGTACTGGTGCCGTCGCTCGTCCTGCCTGTCGGATGACAAATACCTGTATTAAAGCGAATGGTCCTTGTCCGCGCATTGCGTCGCGCCGGTCGTACTGTCGCGGTTCGGGGGTACGACCGAACCGAATGCGACAGCAGGTGACTTTCCGGCGCACTCGCGGTATTCTCGAGGCATCTGCAAGTATAAGAATATTCACCAAGGGGGGCATGATGCGGAAGCGGATGAGCCGGGCGGTCTGTGTGTGTGCATTCCTCGTCGGACTCGGGATGGCCGGAACATCGGCAGTGGTCGCCGCCGATGAATCAATCGTGGATGTGAACAGCCCTGATGCGATGAAATCTCTGCTGGAGCAGCAGGTCGGAAAGCGCGTGAAGGTCAAGCTGTGTTCAGGCCAGGACGTGGAAGGCAAGGTTGTCAAAGTCGGGTCGCATGCCGTGCAACTGACGGAATTGGTCGGGATGGAATTATTCGACGCGACGGTGAAATTGAATGATGTCGCGGCGGTGATCGTGAGGGCACGTTCAAAGTAAGGATGCTCGAGCGGACCGGCGGTTGGCGGACCATGGTCGGCAACGGGGCATATCGTGCATAACCGGGAGCGAGGGGAGGTGGCATGAAGCACAGCAAGGGTCGGAAGCGGGGAGAGGACGGCGATCAGACCGATGAGGTTCGGAACGGAAGCGACCCGTTTCAACGGTTGCTCGGGCTGATGTTCAAGGCGCATCCGTGGCACGGCGTGTCGATCGGGCAGGAAGCACCGGACGTCGTCATGGCCTATATCGAAATCGTGCCCACCGATACGGTGAAGTACGAGGTCGACAAGCGGAGCGGGTTTCTCAAAGTCGATCGCCCGCAACGCTTTTCTAATTGCTGTCCGGTCTACTACGGCCTGATTCCGCAGACCTATTCCGGAGAACAGGTGGCCGGGATGTTTGCAAAACGAGCCCGCCGGAAGGGCATGGTCGGGGACGGTGATCCGCTGGATATCTGTGTCTTGTCCGAAAAAAACATTCCGCATAGCGATATCTTGCTCACGGCGCTTCCGATCGGCGGGTTGAGTATGGCCGACGGCGGGGAGGCCGACGACAAGATTGTCGCCGTGATGCGGGACGACGCGGTGTACGGCAATTTTACGGACATCTCGCAATGTCCGACGTCATTGCTCGAGCGCCTCCAACATTATTTTCTGACCTACAAGAGCGCGCCCGGGACCACGCAACATAAGGTGGAAATTACCAGTGTGTATGGCCGGGAGGAAGCGCTCAAAGTCATTCGTGCGAGTCACGCCGACTACCGGGCCCAATATCCTGAACTCAGCTCCCTGTGGCCGAAGCAGTTATGAGAGAGTCTCTTCAAGCCGCCCCACGATCTGACGCGCAGCATTGACGAATGCTTCCCCTGCACCCGCGATACGCCGTGGCGACGAGATTCGTTATTCGTGCAGCGTGAAGCGTCTGAGTCCGGAACGAAATACGATTCACGTGCGACGCGTCACGCTGCCGGTTCCGTCGATTCGCTTCTGCCAATCGCATGATGGTGGTAGGCTGTGTATCAGCCTATGTCACGCTCGACCCTTCACCCGCCGATTGCCGAGATCTCGCAGCAGTCGCTGTTCGACCGGCCTCTTTCTGACGCGGCCGTCGCGGCCTTGTGGCGGGGACAAGTCATTGATGCGATCACCCTGGTTCGCAAAGAACAGCAGGTCGATTTGAAAGAGGCCAAAGCTTCCGTCGAGGCCTATTTGCGAAGTCAGCCCGCGTTGCAACATCGGATTGAGCAGGATCAGTCCGATGCGCGAACGGGATTGTTTCGCTGGGCGATGTTGTTTCTGCTGGGAGGCGCCGGCCTGCTGTATTTCCTCATGTAGAGGAGGATCAGTATGGAGACAGCCTACATGCTTCTGGCGCTCACGGGAGCAGCGGCCTCGTTTATCACCTTTTGCCTGATGCGATTTCCCCATATCAGGCGGGCACGGTTTCAGCCATCCGGTCCGTTCTCTTTTCTGGTTTCATTCTCCACGGCTGTTGTCGTCTTCTTCATCTCGGTGTTAGCCGTCTACGCCCAAGCGGTCCGGCACTGAACGAGCGGGGGGCTTTCCCCCGGAGTGGGCGGACCAGTCGTTCGGAACAAATCGATCACACCCTGGATTCTACGTCGCCGTATTGCTCCGGTGGAGATCTGGAATTTCGACCTCCTAAACCGGTATGCTGCGTCGCGTCATGGAGTGAGCCTGCATCGTCCGTTCATATGAAGGAAGATCGGAGCCACACGAGAATCCATTGGCCGTGGAGCGGTTGCCGTGGAGTCGGTTTCGACGGTGTGTGATGGCGGCGAGGGAAACGGGTCGATCACCGGGATTCTGGTGGCTGATCACCGGCGACTTGATCGCCTGCTGGACTCGGCGGTGAGTCGAGACGGCCGCGTGGAACGGGACGCCTACGATCGTTTCAGAGCCGGACTGTTGCGGCACATCGGGATCGAGGAGAAGATCCTGCTTCCTGCGGCGCAGCGTCGGAATGGAGGAGTGCCGCTTCCCATCGCGGCAAAGCTCAGGCTCGATCACGGGGCGATTGCGGCCTTGCTGATGCCGACTCCCACATCCGTGGTCCTGGCGACGCTGCGCGCGATTCTTGAACGACATGATCTGCTCGAGGAAGGCCAGGAGGGCCTGTACTGTACCTGCGATGCGGTCCTGAGGGACGACGATGACCGGCTGATGGATCGACTTCGCACGGCTCCCGACGTCACCGTGCTGCCTTGTTCGGATGCTCCGGCTGTCCTCGGTGCCGTCCGTCGGGCGGTGGAGCGAGCGGGCTTCGTACTTCCCGGCGATTTCCCCGGATGATCAACCTCCTCTTTTGAACACAATATGATACACTGCCGGGTCAATCATGATGCCTGATACGACGATATCCAGCGAACTTGCGGCCGCCACTCGGCAACGGCGGACCTTTGCCATCATCAGCCATCCGGATGCCGGAAAGACGACGCTGACCGAAAAACTCCTGCTCTAT
Source organism: uncultured Nitrosospira sp. (assembly GCA_900696515.1). Taxonomy (GTDB): domain Bacteria; phylum Nitrospirota; class Nitrospiria; order Nitrospirales; family Nitrospiraceae; genus Nitrospira_D. The sequence goes on from CAADGK010000023.1 coordinate 5,919, forward strand.
TCTGGCTTGATCCGCACGGCCGGCATGGTGCGCGGACGCAAGGGTGGAAAGACGACGGCCTCGGATTGGATGGGCATGGAGCAGGAACGAGGAATTTCAATCACCGCGTCCGCGATGCAGTTTCCGTACAAGGGCGCGGTCATCAATTTGCTCGACACACCGGGGCACCAGGATTTTTCCGAAGATACGTATCGCACCTTGACCGCTGCGGACAGCGCCATCATGGTGATCGACGCGGCGAAAGGCGTGGAGACCCAAACCCGCAAACTCTTTGCCGTGTGCCGCATGCGGCGGATTCCGGTCCTGACGTTAATCAACAAGATGGATCTGCCTGGGCGCCCCCCCCTGGATCTCATGACGGAGGTCGAGCAGGCGTTGAATATTCACGCGAGCGCCGTCAACTGGCCGATCGGGTCCGGCAGCGACTTCGTGGGCATTGTCACCAGAGCGGATAGTCAGGTGCAGTTGTTCAGCAAGACCATGCATGGCGGAGCGACCAGGGTGGAGACCGATATGCTGCCGTTCTCCGAGCTTGGCTCACACAGCCGAGTGACGGAAGACATGTTGGCGCAGGTGCAGCATGATCTGGAGCTCTTGGAGATCGCCGGGAATCCGTTTACGCGGGAACAGTTTCTCAACGGCGACGTGACCCCGGTCTTTTTCGCCTCCGCGCTCACGAACTTCGGTATCGAGAGTTTTCTGGACGCCTTTGTGGAGTTGGCCCCCAGTCCCGGTGCGCGGTCGGCTGACGGAGAGAACGGAGCGGAACTCACGGTCGACCCGATCGATATGCCGTTCAGCGCCTATGTGTTCAAGCTGCAGGCGAATATGAATCCGAAACACCGTGACAGCACGGCGTTTCTTCGGATCTGTTCCGGCCGATTTGAGCGCGATATGGTCGTCAAACATCACAGGCTGGGACGGGACATTCGTCTGGCACGACCGCACAGTTTGGTGGCGCAGGAGCGGAGTACGGTGGAAGAGGCTTACCCGGGCGATATCATCGGAATCATCAACCCCGGTGTCTTCGCCATCGGCGATACGGTGTCGTTGACCGGCGGGTTTAATTTCAAACCGCTGCCGCAGTTCCAACCTGAAATCTTTGCGCGTCTACGGCCGACGGATGTCGGAAAGCGAAAAGCCTTCGACAAGGGCGTCTCTCAGATGGCACAGGAGGGGACCGTCCAGATCATGCGCAGTCTCCATGATCAGGAGATCTTGATTGCCGCCGTCGGCCGGCTGCAGTTCGATGTGTTGCAGTATCGCCTGCGCCATGAATACCGCGTAGAGACCATTCTGGATGCGCTGCCGTTCAGCTGCAGTGCCTGGCTGGAGGGAGAGCCGTCCACCTTTAAATCACCGTCGGCCTCGATGATGGTGAAGGACCAACGGGACCGCGTCGTCGTTCTCTTCGGCGATCAGCTGATGAAGACCATCGCCCGGGATCGGAACCCCGACCATGTACTGCGGGACATGGGTTAGGATTTCTTCCGTTCATAAAAAATTAGCAAGAAGTCATTCTACGGAGTCAGTGAGATTGGCTCAGTGGAATTGCCGCCTAGCGATCGTAACGTTGCCGTTCTCGTCGGCCCGATTCTGATGATGCAGAAGTAACGGCTAGACCGGTTGAGCGGTCTTGAGTCGACAGGGCCGCGTCTTCCTCGTTATCTGGTCACTGTCAGAGTCAGCGGCACGTTGCCGCTGTTGCCGCCGGAAGTCGCGGTCACGCTTACCGTCGAGGTGCCGGCCGGTGTTCCGGTTGCAGGAGGACTCCCTCCGGGATTGGGAGCTGGTGCCGGGGCTGAATCGTCGCCGCTGCAGCTCAAGAGACCGGTGAACGCGGCCGTGACAAGGCAGAGGGCAACGAGACTCATCAGGTTGCTATCGGTACCCCGCCGTCTGTACCACAGTCCACCGAGCAGCATCAGTCCCACAGGCGTCAATGCATAGGCGAACATCGTCGGTGATGCCTTGGGCGACAATGACGCCACCGGTCCGCCGTCGGTCGTGATAGTCAGCGTCGTCGTGATTGGCGCTCCGGCAGGAGTCACGGTCGCCGGGTTGAAGCTACAGGCCGCGCCGACCGGCAGATTGCCGCAACTGAAACTGACCGGCTGGGTGAAGCCGGCATTGGGGGTAACCGTGATCGTGCTCGTGCCGCTACCGCCGGCAGCGACCGTGATCTGATTGGGTGTAGCGCCGAGCGTGAACGGCGTGGTGCCGCCGCCGGCTGAGCAGGGCCCGCTGATATCGTCGTCGCAAACTTGAACGATATACGCAACCGTCGTATTCGGCCCGGTCTGAGCGGTGGTGGCCTGGCCATGAATCCATTGGCCGTCGCGCGACATACCAGTGACGGACACGAGGGTGATGCCGGTCATATCCACGCCGCCATCGACAAGAATCTGGCGCAAGTCCTGAATGCCTTTGGCTTGCGTCCAGCGGAAGGCAACCCCTTGGCCCCAGCCGAGGACCGGCCCTTGATACTGCAGCGCGTTTGGGTTGGAAATCCCCACGACGATCTTCCCGTTGTCACTCACGCCGGTTGCGGCTGCCGTGGTATGTCCGGGAAGCGGGCCGATATTCTGCATTGTCTGGGTCTGAGTCGTCCATCGAAAGGCTCTGTTCGCGGTATTCGAATCGCGCACTTGTCCGACGACGACCGTCCCATCGCCGGACACGGCGGTGGCCAGTGACAACGTTGGCTGTGCGGGGTTGTCGATGTTCTGAAACCCGCCGGCTTGGGTCCACCGAAACGCTTGGCGAATTGTACCGGGGAATGATCCTGTCCGCTGGAAATCCGCGTCGCCGACGATGATGGTGCCGTCGTTGCTCACACCGAAGGCCCTGGATGTAGTCCCGCCGCCGGCCGGTACGCCAAGATCGACCATACCGCTGGAGGTCCATTGGAAGGCATGCTCGATAAAGGTGTTCGTGGCATTCGAGATCCCGACGACCACGGAGCAGTCTTGGTTCGTGTCAGTGGCGAATGAAGAGAACGTATTGTTGTTGGCCGGGCTCACCGTGCCGAGATCAACCGGCCCCGTCGCCTGTGTCCAGCGAAAGGCGTGAAACGGCGTGAAGAAACCAGCATCTTGATATCCTACGGCGCACGAACCGTCGCCGCTTAAGTTGGTGCCACTCCCACTCGCTGTTGGAATGTTGGACGGCTGGAGAGAAACACGATTGGTAGGAGTCGGTCGATTGCCACGTAGATCAAAAGGCTGCAGAGCAGCTTCAATCAACTGGCTTTGCTGAATTCTTCTCTCCTCCCCGCCGGCAGCGTTTAGTTCATCGTTTAGGATGATCAGTCTGCCAAAGAAGCTTGTATTTGGGTCGCTGAGATAGGGGTCGTAGCGAGCCGCTGCTTTCTCAATGCAAAAGAACGACAGAATGATTATCGCGACCAGGGGAAACATACAAATGCTGCGAGGAGGATTCACGTGGGCCATGGATCACCTCTGGGTTGGTGAGGAAACGAGGGAAAAACTAGTCCATACTGAGGAAACACTGCAAGAGGAAAGTGGCTCGACACGATGATCCCCATCGAAAGAGGGGGTAGGTGCTGGCTTGACAGGGAATAGTGTCGGCAGTAGCCTGGCGTCCCCATCTTTATCCCATCGCTGGAGGTTCTTCATGATTTCGCACAGGAGATCTCGTTCATCGTTGCGGCGTACATTCTCCTCGTGGCGACGGATGGTCATCCTCCCGCGGAAACTTCTGCTTGCAATCGTTCTGCTTGGATTTCTTGTCGAACCGTCTTACTCTGCCGACAGTTTTCTTCAGACCGAGTGTCTCCATAAAGCCCCAGCCGGTATTGCGCTGACTGATCATGTCGTCAAGGCCAAGGGGGGGAATGTGCAGTCGATGTTCTGTGCGGGCGCCATCAAGCTGTACGTGTCGAGGGAATATCACAATGCAATACCCTGGTTAGAGCAGGCCGCCAACGCCGGGCACATGCGAGCCCCGCTCGTGCTGGGAATCCTCTATGAGCAGGGGACCGGCGTGAAGGAAGATGCCGCGACGGCAGCGAAGTGGTACGAGAAGGGAATCGAGAACGGCAATGCGGCAGCGGCCCGTCGGCTCGCCAATCTCTACCACGTGGGGACCGGCGTGCCACACGACGAAGCCAAGTCGAACGAACTGCTGAAGAAGGCAGTTGAGATGGGCGACAAAGCGGCGCCTAAGTTCATTGAGAAGCGCGAGCAGGACACGAAAGACAGGAGGCCTGGAATGGCCATCAAAGCAGAAGCCTACCGTCTGTATAAACAGAAACAGTTTGCGCAGGCGGCGAAGCTCTATCGGCAATGCGCGGACATGGGGAATGACGATTGCCAGCTGGCCATGGGCCAGCTGTACGAGTTTGGAGACGGCGTTCCCAAAGACGAACGTCAAGCTGCGGCCTGGTATCGCAAATGCGCCGAGCAAGATAACCCGATCGGCCAAAAAAGACTGGGATGGCTGTATGAACTCGGCACGGGTGTTCCAGAAAATTGGGCCGAGGCCGCCCGACTCTATGCCAAGAGTGCCGATCGATATAATGAGTCGGCGTTTATGATGGGCCGTTTGTACGAGTTCGGCATGGCTGTGCCGCAAAACCGCGCGATCGCAATCGAATGGTTCAAGAAAGCCCATAAGCTCGGTCATCCCAAAGGGGCCTATTGGGCCAAGTGGCTGAGCGATTACAGCAACTGCATCGGCTTCAGAAATCAACAAGAGCAGAACGAGCTTGGAGGGTTGCGCTGCCCCGCCGATCCAGTGGGGGCGGTGTTTCACACCAGCGGTGAGCGGACTACCTACATTCGAAGAACAGCTAAAGAATTCGATCGTATCGAAGCCGAGCAGGCGATGGCTCAAGCGGCACGCTCAAGCCAAACGACGGACACCGGGTGCACGATGGCCGGCGGCAGATGGACCGCGGATAGGCAGGCTACCTTCGGGGGGTACTGCAACTAGCCGATGATGCGTGGATTTAGGCAAGATTAGGCACGACTATTGACAGAGATCGGAGGTCCGAATGCCGATGATCGCCCTGCTCGTTGTGTTCGTTGTCATGCTTCCCACTCTGGTGCATGCTGACCTCAACGAAGACTTCGCGGCATGCCGCCGGACGATTCTCCAGATCGGATCAAATCCGAGATCCCCTGCCGAGCAATATTGCCTCGGCTTGTCGCACGCCTTTGCATTGAACCACAAGAAGGACCGTGCTGAGGCGGCAGAATGGTTTCGCAAGGCGGCGGATCAGAACCATGCAGCCGCGGCGGCGGTGCTTGGGTATCTCTATGAACGTGGAGACGGCGTCAGGGCCGATCCGGCCGAGGCGGCCAGGTGGTATCGCACATCAGCGGATCAGAACAACAGCGACGGATTGTTCAACCTCGGACGGGCTTATGAACATGGGATCGGTCTGTCAAAGGACATCGGGCAGGCGAGAAGCTATTATCAGAAAGCGGCGGCGGCTGGTTCACGTGACGCCCGGCAGGCGCTTGCAGGATTGGGAAAGGGACCCGTGCCCATTACTGCGGCTCAAGAGAAGTTCGACGAGGGAGTGCGGTTGTACAAGGCGAAAAACTTTGCAGGAGCCGCCAAGGTCTTTCAACAGTTGGCGGATCGCGGCGATTCAAAGGCTCAACTTCAGATTGGCTATCAATACCAATATGGAGAAGGTGTTCGCCAGAGCTCCGATGAGGCAGTGCGCTGGTATCGCAAGTCCGCCGATCAGGGCAATGCCGTCGCCCAGGCCAATCTTGGGAAAATGTACGAGGATGCCATCGGCGTGAGGGAAGATTGGGCGGAAGCGGTGCGGTGGTATCGGAAGAGCGCGGAGCAAGGTTATGCGGAAGGACAGTTTAGCTTGGGGCGGGCCTATCAATTCGGCATCGCGGTACCGCAAAGCCGGCAGGACGCGATCCGTTGGTTCGACATGGCCGGTGATCAAGGACACGATCAAGCGAACTACTTCGCCAATGATCTCAAACAGCGGAACCGCTACGTCGGATTCCGCAATGAACAAGAGCATGCAACCGTGGTGGGCAACAAGCTGCGCGGTGTCTTACTGAATATCGAACCGGCGGGCCGAACGTTTCGGAATTCGGCCGAGCGCATGGCCTATCTCCGGCAGGCCGGCAAGCAAGCCGACTCCGAAGAGGAGATGCTGCGGAGGGAATCGAAGACTCGCGAGTACAAAGCCTGTGTAGATTCAGGCGCATCAGGCTGCATCCCGCCGTAATGGAGCGGCACGGTTTTTCCAAAAGCTTACGGTGACGGTGGTCCGGCCACGTCGTGATCCCAGAAGGGCGGAAGCGGATAGCTGCCGTAGCCGTAGAAGAATTGTTCGTTTCGCTCTCGTTGGCGAGCGGGGTCCTGTGGGTTACCCCGACCATTATTTCGCAAGAACTGGGTATAGGCGCCGCGCGGATCCTGCGTCGGGAGGACGTTGCGTTCGCTCAGGCAATGTGTGAGCCAGCCGATCAGGTAATCCGTCATCAACTCGCGGTCCTTCCACGTTCCATACATGAGTTCGTCCTGTTGCAATGCCTGGTCGGCAGCCACCCTTGAGACCACGAACGACTGCGCGAATTGTCCGACTCGTTTGGGTCGCAGCGCCTGGGGGCTGAAACGGCTCCAATCAGGACCGCGATAGTTAGGCACTTTCTTCCTAAAACAATCATCGACCGCTTGATTCAACGTGACCGGCGCAGACGACTCATCCGATTTGGATGGCTTTTCCGGCACTCGTTTGCGCCCCTTCGCTCCGCGGATGCAATCGAAAATCCGCCGTTGTACGTCGGTTCGTCGCCGGCTGAGGTCGTTGATCTGCCGGACAACCTCCTTTCCCTGGGGCTCGACCACACGCTTGGCTTCGGCGTCGAGCCGGTACAGCTCCCTCGTCATCGCCTCATGTTGATCCATGAGCCCGGCGCACTCCGGATAATCCTTCTGCTTGACGTCCCACCAGGTCTTGCCGCTCTCGCCGTTGCTCGAAAACACGTCGCCGCCGGTGGGCTGCGCGTGGAGAGCGTGCAACGATGGGAACAGGATTGCGAATAGAAGCAGTACAGCGAGGATCAAGCAGCCTCCCTACTCAAAACATTGCTGGTCAAAGGCGTTCAGTAAGCCTGAGGGGTTCGAGGCATGTGGCATATCACAACGATCTCCGCCGCGCCCTTTGCTGCAGCGGAGGCTCTCCATCGAACCGGACCGTGGCATGCGGTGTGTCGTCTGGACGTCCGCACTGCACGGAACACATGAGTGGCTAGGCGCCTATTTGTATCGGAACCACTTTATCGTCTTGGTGCCCGCGAAGAGAATGTCCATGTTGGAGCTGCGAACCTGACCATCCCAGAACATATAGGTTCCAGCAAACTTGGCAAGATTGAACACATGAGCTGATCCATCCTCGCGCGTGATGAACACCATGCCCTCGGAATTGTTCGGCATGCGGTTTATGATTTTTCCGAAATCTTCAACGCTTACGGGAATCGGTTGACCCTCCGCCATTTTCTGGAAATCGTCTGGCCGTCCGGTCAGCGGATCTTTCGTCTTTGGTCCTCCGAAATGTTGCTTGAGTTTGGCATACACCTCTTTCCAAGTCGGCTGTTCCTGCTGAAAAAGATACGATGGATCGCTGGTGGCATTGTGCAAGGTGCGCCAAAAGCAATCTTTGCGCTTCGGGCTGCACGAACCTGAGCCGGGAGGAGCTTCGGCTGGCTGTCCATTCTTAGAGGACGCAGTGGGCGACTCTTCGGGCGAAGGCTGCGTGGGACCGGGCCTCGATGCAGGCTGTTGTCCGGGATGCGGCTTTGTTTTCTGCTTGATGAGCTGTTTCAGATCTTTTCCGTCACAGATCAGTTTCCCCAACCATTTGCCGACCTCGTAGGGATCTGCCGTGAGATCATAGGCCTTGATATCTTCGTAGACGGCATAGATCGATCCGGCTTTCCCGATGGTCTCCACGGCTTTCTTTAACCGCTCAAGTCGTTTGAGGATGACCAGCGGGGCGGTCGCCAGATCGGCAGGGAGATTTTCCTGGAAACAATCCGCCATACCCTTCGATATACCATCGGCGAAGATGAACGGAGGATCCGGCTGACCCAACGTGTAGCGACCGGAAGTTTGGTTTGGATTGTTCTGTGATGCCGGCTTCTCATTCGAGGATGCGGGCGGAACCGGCGCCGGGTACAGGTCAGGTACCCTCTCCGGTTGAGGCGACACCTTTTTGGGAGTTGGAGAACTAGTCTTCTTTTGACGCGACTTGTTCTGGTTGTCCTGTGGCGGTTGACTCGGTAAACCTTCATTCTGTTCGGCTCGGCCTTCGAGCACAGGTCGACGGTTTGTTAGATTGAAGCACTCAATGAACGCACGGATTGTCTTGTCCCTTAGTCCGAACTGTTCGTTTGCCTGCTTCCGGAGCGCCGTGGCCTGGCGGCTGTCTATGCCGAGTTGTCTCGCTGCTTCATCGAGTGCCAAGCCTTGGTCTTGAAACACCTTGGCGTCGGCGAGAATGGAGAGGCAGTGGCTGGATTTCTCTTTGGCTTCTGTCGTGTGGTTGTCGTACCAGCGATGCGCGCCGCCGACCGCGAACTGGTCGTATTCACCGGATGTATTGAAGACATCGGATTGTTGTGGTTGAGCGTGTCCAGAGAGCGGGACAACCAGATATGTCGCAAGAAGGAGGTACGAAAATCGGCCGCGCGGCATGGGAGATGTCCTCTCTCGGTCACACTCTACGTCAGCAGTTCGAGCTGTCGTTGCGACAAGCCCGCGCGCCGGCTTCGTTCCCGGAGCGCTCCAGGACATCAAGCGCATGTTTCTGCCGCGCGCCGTAATCGTCGTAGGCGGCTGTGTTTCCGCTCGATCGCCTCGTCATAGACTGACGCGCAGCATAGACGTTTCGCACTTGATGGTCGTAGTACTGTTGATTCTGAGGGGAAGGATCTTTCTCGAAACAGGTCTTGAACCACTGTTGGCCGTCGGCGTCTTTCCCTTCGTAGAGACGCAAGAGGCCCATATGGCAATAGGGTTCGGGGGTATCGGGAGCGAGGTCGAGCCACGCTTTCAAGTCCGCCTCCGCCAGGTGATACTGTCCTCGATCCTCATAGACACCTGCGCGGTACTTATAGGCGGCAAGGAGCTTGCGGTCCAGCTTGAGGGCCGCATTGAAATCGGCAAACGCTTGTTCCTCCTCGGTCGTAAATTCGTCTTGGAGCGTTCCGCCTCGACCCATATAGGCTTCGGCGCTCGGCTTGATCTGGATGGAACGTGAATAGTCGGCCAGTGCCTGTTGAATCTGTCCTAACATTCTTGTAGTTCGGGCGCGATACAAGAAGGCTTCAGCACTCTTGGAGTCGAGACGAATAGCTTCATTCAAGTCCGGAAGCGCACGGTGGTAGTCGTGGAGGTAATACCAACAGCGGCCTCGCGAGAGGTAGGCGGGACCGTTGGCGTGATCCTTAGCCAGTACATGGTTCCAGAATTCGAGCGTCTGGCTGTTCTCCGCGCTGTTGTTTTCACAGGTCCCTTGCTTGGATCCACCGTTGCTGCCGATGTTTCCCACTGCGACCACGATGACGGCTCCGACGAATACACCAGCGAGCATAAGACGTCGGGAGAGTAGGGGCGTCATGAGTCCTCCTTACCTCTGGCGATAAGGCATGGCCAGAAATGGGGGTGGTTTCAACGAAATAGTGGTAACTGACGGAGAAAATGAGGGCAGAAGCGAAGCCATAGCACTTCCTCCGCGCGCTTGAGGGACCATAGCCTACAGGCTGAATGCTGAGCTATTCAAGGCTTAGTAATGCGTAAGGCTGCTCCTGCACGACAGCGATCAGTAGATGAAACCCCTGGAGTGACGGTGGTATAGTTGATGCCCTTTTGATCGCAAGTACGCAAGGTGCGGTCCATGGCTCATCTCCAGTCGGCCCACGCGGAATTGTCCGAATCCATCCCCTTTTCATTGTTCGAAGGCGACTTTCTCACGCGTGTCTTTCAGCGCTTGGGTATGGGCAGTTATCGCGGGATCGATCTCGTGAAGCGCAGTCTCGTGCTGATCTCCATAACGTGGGTACCCTTGGCTATCTTGGCCGTTGCTGCGGAACTCCATTGGATTCAGCCGCCAGGTCAGAATTTCTTTATGGATTTCGCGGCCTACGGACAAATGCTTCTCAGTCTGCCCATCTTTCTGATCGCGGAGCGAGTGATCGATTGGCAGACACGTGAAGCCTCGCGCTGTTTCATCACGGCCGGTGTGGTCGAAGCAGGGGATGCAGCTCGCTCGGTGCGAATCAATCGGCGGCTGAAACAGTTGCGCCATTCCATTTGGCCCGACCTTGGCTGTATCGCGCTCGGTTATGTCCTGACGGCATCTTGGATGGTTCCAGAGATGCTGAATGACCGGGACACATGGCATGCCATGGGCCCCATTTTTCAGTTGCCGCCAAGAACCTGTGACAATCTGGGTAACTGTATTCAGGAACCGTCGGCACCACTGACGTGGTCGATGTGGCTGCAGGTAATTGCCTTGGGGCCGTTTACGACCTATGAAGTGTTTCGGGAATCTCCTCAGCCACTGACGTGGCCGGGGCTGTACGAGTTCTTCATTGCTGGTCCGCTCACTACCTATTGGTGGTTGCGCTGGGTGGTAAAGATCGGACTTTGGATCTGGTATCTCTACCAGATTTCAAATCTTCGACTGAATCTCGTGGCATCGCACCCTGATAAAACCGGTGGTATCGGGTTTCTCAGCGACGCGCAAACAAAATTCGGCCTTGTCATCTTGGCGTTTGGTATCAGCTTCGTAGCGCCGACGCTTCTGTATAAGTTGAAATTCGAAGGGGCAACGATTGCCGTATGGGCGGTTTGGGGCAGCGCGGCAGGTTTTGTCGTGGGAGCGCCCTTGTTCTTTACGTCGCCGTTATTCATGTTCACCAGACAGCTCTATCATGCGAAAACGCACGCTTTGGAAATTCTCCAGGAGCGGTCGATGGAGCGGGCGAAAGCGTTTGAAGAAAAATGGTTAAACGCCTGCTCAAGCGGGAAGTATGAGGTCATGAGTGGGAGCGATCTGGCCGGCTTGGATGCGCTTAATCGTGTATACGACCATATCCATAAAATGCGGGTTGTTCCGCTGGATCTGCGCTCGTTCTCCGAACTTGTTTGGGCGGCGCTGGGGCCGATGATTCCCCTGTTGCCCTACGTGATCGATCTGCCTGAGCCATGGCTCAAAGCGATCGAGAAACTCGTGCGGTAGGTTGCATGAGCGTCCGGAGCGGAATGTGATGAAGTACGGTGGCGGGCCGTTGATCACTAGGTAAAGTCGCCGGATCGACCGGCCCGCCATCTGAATCTGTCGCGACTGGCTATTGGAAGATATAGACGGCGCCGCTGTCTGCAGCGCTATTGTCTGCTTGATTGCCCCCGACGCCGGTGGCGTTGCTGTCTTCGAATGGGGTTCCTCCAGCAATGGTGCCATTGTTCACCGCAATCGCACTGCCAAATGAGTCTCCCGCTTCCCCATTGGAGGCTTTGATGTAGTCACGTTGGGTCCAGGTCGTGCCGCTGCGGGTGAAGACATAGAGGGCGCCGCTGTCGGACGCGCTGTTGTTTGCGCCGTCACCATTGATACCGGTAGCGGCACTGTCTTCTCCAGATGCACCGACCGCGAGGGTGTCTCCATGGACTGCCACGCTGATGCCGAATTGATCGCCATTTTCCGTATTGGCTCCCTGCAGCAGAGCTTCTTGGGTCCAGGCGCCTGCGCTACGGGTAAAGACATAGGCAGTGCTGGCGTTATCGGTGCCGACTGCCAGGGTATTGCTGTCGAGAGAGAGGCTTCCACCAAAGCTTGAATTAGCTGTCGAGTTAGAAGCCTTCACATAGGCCTGTTGGGTCCAGGTGCTCCCGCTGCGGATAAAGACATAGACCGCTCCGCTGCCGCTGGCACTGTTGTCCCCCTGGTTCCCTCCGATACCGGTGGCGGCACTATCTTCTCCAACGGCACCGACCGCGAGTGTGTCATTGTTCAGCGCGACACTGTTCCCAAATTGATCCCCGCTCTGGGAATTCGAGGACTTGATATAGGCCTGCTGTGACCAGGTTGTCCCACTTCTGGTAAAGACATACACGGCTCCGCTGGATGGGGCGCCTGTGCCGGTTTCAGACCCATTGATCCCGGCAGAGGCACTGTCTTCACCCTCCGCCCCGATGGCGATGGTGTTGCCGTCAATCGCGACACTATTGCCGAAATTGTTGAACCCAGCGGTAGAAGACTTGAGGTATGCCTGTTGGGTCCATGTGGTGCCGCTGCGGACGAAGACATAAGCAGCACCGGCCTGAGCAACGCTGTTGTCCGACTGGTTGCCATTGGATCCTATGGCATTGCTGTCTTCTCCCTGGGCTCCCACGACTATAGTGTTGCCGCTGATCGCGACACTGGTGCCGAATGTGTCAATATCATCAGGATTGGAGGCTTTCAAATAGGCCTGTTGCGTCCAGATGCCTCCACTGCGCACAAAGACATAGACTGCGCCGATGTCATTCCCGCTGTTGTCGGATTGATTGCCGTTGATGCCGGACGATCCACTGTCTTCATCCCATGCGCCGACGACCAACGTGTCACCATCAAGGGCCACGGCATGGCCGAAGTGGTCACCGGCACCGGTATTGGACGCTTTGAGATAGGCCTGTTGGGCGAGGGAGGATTCCGAGAGCGGGCTGCTTTGCCCGCAGTCGGCCATGCCGAGTGACGCACTGAGGATAAACAGCAAGCCTGCGCCTTGCCATAGGTGGTGGAGTCGTGGGTGTGAGAGAGATCCGAACGTCATGTCTGCCTCCGGTCATGTGGATGTCGTGGGATGCAGTGGATCACAACACTGGCGTCATCACCGGAAGATACCAACGATTGCTGTTCGTCCAAAGCAATACGTGAAAATCCGCAGGCACGCAGGAGAAGAAGAATTGAGCGGGGATGATTGAGTCTCTCGTGAAGCGTATATCGGGAGAGACTGCCGTATCAGGTCAGCGGGGCGCGGAGGATTTCATCAAGCTGTCGGCTTGCGGCGGCAGGAAGCCGAGGTAACCCCGGTGCCGTTCCGCCAACTCCAGGACCGTGAAGGGTTGGCCGTCGACCATCTCGGGGGAAGAAAAGATCTGCCGGAGGTGGCCGCCACGCTCTCCGACGATATTGCCGGCAAAAACCACGCCGTTCTGTTTCAACCGGGCGACCGCTTTCTCGATATCCTCGACTCGTACTGCGACATGGTGAAACACCTTGTCGCCGAACTTGTTCACCCATCCCGGAATGATACTGGTCTTGCCTCGCTCGTCCGGGTAGGCCTGATCCACGAAGAGGCCGGGATAGCCAGGTTTGCGATAGACCTTCGCGTACCAGTCGTCGTACTGCAAGGTTTCATCGTATCCATAGCCCAAGGCCACAAACGGTTCGGCGCCCCGGTCGATGTCGTGGGTCCGGATGGTGACATGGTCGATGACCGGTATGAATCCGACCCCGGTTTCGTCGAGCATCGCCTTCAGGACGCCGGCAGCCTGGTTATGTGTGACATAGTCGGCGACCATCTGTTCCATGAGATTGTCCAAGGCTGCGGCCTGATCAGTCATAGCGTCTCCTTCCGAATCGGCAAGGACGTCATTCGTCATTGGTCAAAGGTCATTCGAATAAAGCCATCGTTCTTTTTGCGCGTGACGAATGACCATTGACTGCTGACCGTTTTCACTCTCCAAATTTAATGCCTTGTGCCAACGGCAGATCCGTTCCCCAGTTGACCGTGTTGGTTTGGCGGCGCATGTAGGCCTTCCATGAATCGGAGCCTGCCTCGCGGCCGCCGCCGGTTTCTTTTTCTCCGCCGAACGCGCCACCGATCTCGGCGCCGGATGTGCCGATATTGATGTTGGCGATTCCGCAGTCGCTGCCTGCCGCCGAGAGAAACCGTTCGCTTCGACGCACATCGTTCGAAAAGAGCGCAGACGAGAGTCCCTGCTGGACGTCGTTCTGCATCGCGATCGCTTCGTCGATCGTCTTGACGGTCATCACGTAGAGAATGGGCGCGAAAGTTTCGCGCTGCACGACCGGCCAGTGGTTCTGTGCCCGCACGATCGTCGGTTCGACAAAATAGCCTGGGCGGGTCAGCACGCGCCCTCCATGGAGAATCTCTCCGCCTTCTTTCTTGATCTCGTCGAGCGCGGCCCGATAGCCTTCCACCGCCGCCTGGTCGATGAGCGGTCCCATGAGCACCTCTTTTTCCAGCGGATTGCCGATCTGGACTTGCGCATAGGCTTTGACGAGCCTGCCGACGAGTTCCTCATAGCAGGACTCATGCACGATCAGACGCCTGGTCGTCGTACAGCGCTGCCCGGCGGTTCCGACCGCGCCGAAGACAATGGCCCGCACGGCAATATCCAAGTCGGCGGTCTCGTCCACAATGACGGCATTGTTGCCGCTGAGTTCGAGGAGGGTTCGGCCTAACCTCTGGCCGACCAGCGATGCGACTCTCCGGCCGACCGGCACCGAGCCGGTGAAGGAGATGAGCGGGAGCCGCTCATCCTGTACCATCTGCTCGATCAGTGTGGGTTGATCGGCAATGAACAGCGAAAAAATGCCGCTATAGCCCTGTTGCTGCATCACCCGGTTGCAAATCTGTTGGACAGCCACGGCGCAGAGCGGCGCCTTCGGCGAGGGTTTCCAGATCACGGTATCGCCCGCGATTGCGGCCAGGAAGGCATTCCAGGCCCAGACCGCCACGGGAAAATTGAACGCCGTGATGACCCCCACCGGACCGAGCGGATGCCACTGTTCGCTCATGCGGTGCGCCGGACGTTCGGATTGCATGGTGGCGCCGTAGAGCATGCGGGACTGGCCGACGACGAAATCGGCCATGTCGATCATCTCCTGAACTTCTCCGTCGCCCTCGGCCTTGATCTTTCCGACCTCCAGGGACACCAGCGTACCCAGTTGATCTTTCTTCTCCCGGAGAGCCTGGCCGATCAGGCGAACGATCTCGCCTCGCTTGGGGGCCGGGACCATACGCCATGTTCGAAACGCCTCCACCGATTCTTTCACGATGCGCTGGTAGTCTTCGAGCGCACAGGGGTAGACGCCGGCGATCTGCTCTCCCGTCGTCGGGTTGATCGAGGGGAGCAGGGTTCCGTCATTGCGGCCGGACCACCAGCCGTTGCCGGTACTTCCACCTGAGTTGACGGCCTGGATGCCAAGATCCCTCAATGCGGAATGACTCGTGCTCATCGAAAGCAGCCTCCCAATTCGTTGTCCAAGAAGTTTCTCAATAAGACGGATTCCTGAGTGATGAATCCATGGTACTGCTCGGGACGGGTCAAGACAAGGTCCATGACGCAGCAGACACTGGACGCGGTCGTCACCTGGATGGCCGACCAGAGCTTGCCCTTGATGCATTGCGGGTACACTTTCTTCACGTAGTTTTCCTCGAAGAATCCGTCCTTGTTCGTGCCGGCGACCGACGCGTAGATCAACACGACGTCTTGCAGCGTCTGCGGCACGGCCCGTTCGAGGACGCGTTTCAAGGTCTCCCGGTCTTCATTGAGCTTGAGGTCCTTCATCAGGAGATGGATTTTTTCACAGTGGCCGGGATAGCGAAGCGTCTTGTAATTCATCGTGCGGACTTTGCCGGCATAGCTATCGGCCAACGTGCCGAGTCCACCCGACGTATTGAACGCTTCATAGAGCAGGCCGTCCAGTTCGATCGTCTCGTAGCCTTCGAGCGGCTGAAGCGGGACCTTTTCACCTTCTTCGATGCCATAGCAGACATTGCCGTATTCGTTGATCAGTCCATCGGTCGACCAGGTCAGCGAATACTTCAGCGCATTGCTGGGGTGGACCGGCAGCGCACCGACGCGCATCTTGACCGTCTCCAAGGTCTCAAAATGTGTCATGAGCTCGTGCGCCACGATACTGATGAACCCCGGCGCCAAACCGCATTGCGGCATAAAGGCGTGGGTGGCCCCCGCGCTCAACACTTTGATCTGGTTGGTAACCTCGACGTCTTCCGTGAGGTCGAAGTAATGCAGCCGATGGGTCAACGCCAGGCCAGCGACCGTGGGGTTACAAAAATAGGGGAGGCTTGAGAGCACGGCATCAAACCGATGGGCGGCAATGTAGGTGCCGACGGCATCCGGATGCCGCACATCCAGGAGGCACGGCGTCACGCGCTCCAGCTTGAGACTGTCGACGAGATGGGTCGGCGCCTCCAGGCTCATGTCGCCGAGATGGACTTCGTACCGACCGGACTGATTCAGAAGACACGCGATGAGGGAGCCGATTTTTCCGGCTCCGAGCACCAACACACGATTCATGATCGTGCATTATACTCCACCGTCATGTTCCGGCCACGTGGTTTGAATATTGGCGCAACGTCCGGTCGTCAACTCGATTCATGAGAATCGATGACGTATTGCGGAGGGACGGTCGATTCCGTCGTGACGTGACTGTATCGGCAGGGGGGAATATCCGCTTGCAGCCTTCGCAAGAGGGTCGTCATCTTCATCGTGCCGGGCACCTCGCAGATCCAAACGTGCATGCCGGATTCCAATTCATCGAAGTGGCGTTGCACGCGAAAGCTCGGCTGTTCCATGAAGTAAGCGGAGAGAAAGCCGTTGACGGCCGTCACCACCCAGGGATGGTCTTTGATGTAGCGGTAGGTGAGCCGCAGCTCAGTGAGCGTGGATTGGTCTTCATGCTCCATTGATGCGCACTTTCTCAATTGTGGTGTATCTCAGGATCATCGGGGCTATCTCCCATGATGCGATGCAGTGCCGTCACATTCGTCTGACCGCTTTTTGCCCAAGCGTCTTGACCTTATCTTCATCCCCTGGCATTTCCTTTAAGGAAATCTGAACGGTGGTTTCTCCTTTCTTGATAAAGAGGTTCACATACTCAAGTCCATGCATGCCTCGGTCGAAGAACGCTTCATCGCCGAGGCCTTTAACGACCAGAGGGCTCTTGGATTTCTTCCGCCCGCGCTCGATGCCGTCGGCAGGAATGACCATGACTGACATGTCACCTGTGCCATTGGCAAATTCATAGTTGCACCAGGCAGCACGTCCTTCCTGGTCGGCTTTTGGACTTCCTATGAGCTTCCCAACGACTTGCTCAACCTCCGCTTCCGTCAAGAGAGAGCAGGGGGCCGGTGCCGCATCAGAACGAGTATCAATGCCCAGACTTCCAATTCCGATTGCCATAGCGGTGAAAAGACGACTTGTTGGTATCCACCTCATCGGGCTCTCCTTGCTGACCGGTTTTACTATCAACATCTAAAGAAACATCTGGCTATTCTACTGTGTCGAGATAGGTACGTCTATTGTGGAAATACGCCTGATGCCGGATGATAAAGGGCTGACCACGTGCGCGGATTTCTTGGCAGTTCAGCCTCTTGATCTGTCTACCGTACGGAGAGTAGCATCAGAGTGTTACATCGCAACCGCCTCATTCAGGAGGTGGTGATCATGGTCCTCCGTGGAGCACAGTTCCATCGGTTCGGACCTGCCGGGTGTGGATTTCTCACCAGACGGGCCCTTCCCTCGTACCAGACCAGATTCAGGCAGGAACAGTTCGATGTCGTCCATCCGCCGCAAGAAGGCCGGATGACGAGCCGGTATGTGATTGGACTCTACGGAAGAGATCTCTACTGGCAATCTCACAAAGGACTCGCATCGTATGGTGCGAGCAGGTGATGTATGTCGTGGGCATATTGGGGAATCGTCATCGGGCTCAGCGCAATGATAATCATGCTGATTGCATGCATACGCCTTCTTTCTTTTGATCGCAACGAGGACCTGCTGTCCTCTAAGCGGGGGGCCGGCGGATCAGTCGATAGGGATTCGGATCCGTCAACCATCCATAGACGCGCCGCGTGAAGGTGGTGCATCGGCTAGTCCTTTGTAAGCACGCGGCTGTAGGGGATTCTTGTGTGGCAAGCGTAGGAGCCTGAAGGCGTGGGGCGTCCGCCGGCAATCACGGGGCGATCTGACGCTCAATGAGGCGAAGGAATGATCGGTAGGGGAAGACAATCCGCAAAGCTTATTTGGATGTACGGTCTGTTTCGCACCTGATTAGTTTTTCCCGTGAGCACGTCTCGTCTGGCTGCGGTAGCGCGCCGGCGGGACTCCGAACTCCCGCTTGAACGCGCGATTAAAGGAAGGCTCGGACTCATACCCCACCTCGCCCGCCACTTCGGCCACGCTCTTTGAGGTCGATGACAGCACTTGCGCGGCGAGCTGCAGCCGCCAGCGCGTCAGGTACCCCATCGGCGTGTCCGACAGATAATGCCGAAATCGATCGGCGAGCACTGAACGCGATACCCCCACTGCATCCGCCAACGAAGCAATCGTCCAGGGATGAGCCGGTTGCTTGTGCAGGAGCGCCAAGGCCTGTCCCACGTCAGGATCTCGTACTCCGGCAAGCCAGCCCGTGTGGGAGGCCGGTAACATCTCGATGTAGCGCCGAAGGGTGTCCGCAAATAACGCTTCGGATAATTTCGCAACGACCGCAGTACCTCCTGGGCCGGCAGCCTCGGCGTTTTCGACCGAATAGCGCAGCGTGTCCTCCAGCCATTTCCCGGACGGGGTGTCGCGAATGTTGAGCTTGAGCAGGGGGGGTAACCCTGAAAGGAACATCTGGCAGAGCTGCGAGTCGCAGGTCATGTAGCCACAGATCAGTCGGGTCATTTCCCCGCCGCCACCGAATTGAGAAACCATTTTGCCCTGTGCGAGGACCTGCTGGAGTTGCTCGCCGGTGTCGACCGGCGTGACGGGAGACCCATTGCCCATGAGATGCGCGTCGCCGTGCGGGAACATGACGACGTCGCCGGGCAAGAGCGAGACCGGCCGGCCGTTCTCCGCGGTGCGCGCATAGCCCCGCCCCTCTGTGAGGAGATGAAAAATAATCACATGGCTGGACGCGGTGGAAAGATACGAGGCCATGGAGCACCCGTCCGGCTGGCGTACGCACCAGGGGGCGGAAAACTCGCCGTGGAAGAACACGGCGCCGTCCAGCTTCACGGCCTTCAGCATTTCAGACAAGACATCCATACGATCCCGTTCCGTAGGAAAGGCCTTGCGGATAAATGAATCGGACGATCGGATAAACGAGGTGGAGTTTACCACTCACCCTGATAAAAGAGCCAGACGCGCGGCTAAGACAGTATTGAACTTCTCTTATACAGTGCACACAGAGACAGCGAGGCGCAATCGGATGGCGCGGAGAATCTGGAGCACAAGGAGGAGAACATCATGATACAGGCCGCAGTAGGAGAAATGACCAACGTAAAGACGCGGCTCAAAGAGATCTGGACCGCGGGCGACTACGATCGGTTTTCACGGTACATGGAAGGGAGTGCGCGTGAGTTTTACGAGCGACTCGATATCGCGCCGGGCAGTCAGGTGCTCGACGTCGCCTGTGGCTCAGGCCAGCTGGCGCTGATGGCGGCGAAAGACGGCATGGAGGTGACAGGGGTCGATATCGCCGGGAACTTGGTGGAGCGGGCTCGGGCTCGCGCGAAAGCGGAAGGGCTGAAGGCTCGTTTCGAGGAGGCCGATGCCGAAGCGCTGCCGTTCGAGGATGCAAGCTTTGACGTCGTGGTGAGCCTGATCGGAGCGATGTTTGCTCCACGGCCTGAACTAGTTGCGAAGGAAATGCTGCGGGTCTGTGTGCCGGGCGGCACCATTGCCATGGCCAACTGGACGCCACAGGGATTCATCGGACAGATGTTCAAAGCTGTGTCGAAGTGTATCGCGCCGTCCGGCATGCCGTCGCCCGTGCTCTGGGGCGACGAGGCGACAGTTCGTGAGCGGCTTGGCCACGGACTCTCGGATCTCACCCTCACAAAGCGACAGTACCTTTTCAGCTATCCCTTTTCTCCGTCGGAGGTCGTGGAGTTCTTTCGCTTGTACTACGGGCCGACCAACCGAGCCTTCGCGTCGCTTGACGCCGGGGGACAGGGCCGATTGCGGCAAGAGCTTGAAGCGCTCTGGGCGGCACACAATCGCGCCGGCGCGGGCTGCACGACCGTCTTTGCGGAATATTTGGAAGTCATCGGGATTCGGGGATAACGGAGAGGGCTCGAAGCAGGCACGTGAACGGGGTCGAACGGCGGGCTCAGCTTGATGGAATCACGAGCGTCAGGTTGGAGAGATTCCAGGTCCCACGGGCGTCGGCCCAACTCAGTAACCTCACAACCCTGGCCGGAATGATCCGGTCAGCAGGACAGACGAAGAAAGGAGCGCATGATGGCAAACCTCTATGGAACAGACAATGCTGAGGCTATTTTCGGCACCTTCACCGATGACACGATCTACGCCCTGGGCGGGAACGATTCGCTGGTAGGCGGTGACGGTAATGACTACCTGAATGGGGGTACGGGCAACGACTGGTTCTCAGGCGGCCGAGAGAATGATGTGCTCGTCGGGTACACCGGGGACGACCAGCTCTATGGCGGGGGTGGCGACGACAAGCTCTACGGCGACGATGGCAACGACTATCTCGATGGAGAACGCGGGGTCGACGCCATGAACGGGGGCGCCGGGAACGATCTCTATCTCGTGGACAACGCGCTCGATAAGGTGGAGGAGTCCTCGAACGATGAGCAGGGCGGGCTCAAAGACCATGTGGTCTCGTCCGTGAGCTATACCCTGAGCGTGGCGTCCTACGGAATCGAGGAGCTCACCCTGACCGGCACCAACGCCATCAACGGCACGGGCAATGACAATCACAATACCATCCGTGGCAACGGTGCCACGAACATCATCCGTGCCTTGGGTGGAAACGATTTTGTGATTGCCGGGGCCGGTAATGACATCGTCGAAGGGGGAGACGGTATGGACATCCTCCAGGGAGAGGACGGCCAGGACCAACTCAGCGGGGACACGGGAAATGACCGCCTCAAAGGGGGGGCTGGCGACGACGTGCTCAACGGCGGGGAGGGCCAGGACATACTCGATGGCGGAATCGGAGCCGACCTTCTGTTCGGTGGGGCCGGCGACGACAGCCTCGAAGGCTTCGATGGCAACGACGTACTCAACGGGAGCGATGGAAGGGACGCGCTCTACGGATGGGCGGGCAACGACACCTTGGACGGAGGGACCGGCGACGACCGGCTCGATGGTGGTGACGGCATGGATTCGCTCAACGGCGGGGCCGGGATCGATACGATCGCGTACACCAACGCGATGTCCGGTGTCACAGTCAATCTGGGGCTGACAACTGCACAGAACACGATAGGGGCCGGCACGGATACCCTGGTCGGGTTTGAGAACCTCACAGGGTCAGGCAACAACGATACCCTCACCGGCAACAGCGCCAATAACGTGCTGTTGGGTGAGAATGGCAACGACATCCTCACGGGCGGGGCAGGGAACGACACGATCAACGGCGGCAATGGGAACGACGTGCTCACAGGCGGGAGTGGGCGCGATCTGCTGAACGGCGGCGGGAGCAATGATCGCTTCGATTACAACGCGGTCAGCGAGAGCCCAACCAGCACGGGCCGCGATGTGATCACTGGCTTTGCCAGCTCCGGGACGGCGCTGGGCGACCAGATTGATCTGCGGGATATCGATGCCAATACGTTGCTCTCCGGCAACCAGGCCTTTACCTGGAAAGGCGCCACCCCCGGCGGAGCCGGCACGCTCTGGTATACGGGCGGTGTGCTGTACGGCAACGTCGACGGCGATGCCACGCCGGAGTTCCAGATTCAGCTCGTCGGCACGCCGGCGCTGTCGGTCGGAGGAACCGGGACGGACATTCTGTTGTAAGTCAATCGCGATGGATGATGAATCAGGGAGGGGCCGGTGTGGCGGCCCCCACAATCGACCGGGCTGGGAGCATCCAGTTCGGTCACCCCACCAGGGAAGGAGACGATGATGGCGATTATGAACGGCACTCCATTGAACGACAATGTGATCGGCACCGCCTTCGATGACATTCTGAACAAAGAAGGCGACCCCCTCAGCTATCCGGGCACCGGGGGCGACGATACCGTCAATGGACTCGGAGGCAATGACCTGATCTACGGCGGGAACGGATACGACAACTTGCTTGGCGGCACGGGGGACGACAAGCTGTTCGGCGGCGCCGACGATGACAACCTCTACGGGGAGACCGGCCATGACCAGCTGTTTGGCGGTGCCGGGACCGACGTGCTCATCGGGTACCACGGGAACGACCTCCTGGACGGAGGAACCGGAGCCGACACGATGTACGGCGGCGACAATAGCGATCTCTACATCGTGGACAACGTGGGCGATCGGGTGGTGGAAAACCGTGACGATGCGCTGAGCGGAACAGACACCGTGCAGTCCTCCGTGGGCTATACCCTGGGCTTCGGACTCGAGAATCTCACCCTGACCGGCACGGCTAACCTCCGTGGCATAGGCAATGCCAAGAATAATCAGCTCGTGGGCAACAGTGGCAGGAACTACCTGGATGGCCAGGCAGGCAACGATACGCTCGTAGGCAACGATGGCAACGATAGTTTGAATGGAGGAACCGGTGCCGACTACATGGATGGCGGCACCGGCGACGATCTCTACACTGTGGACCACGTGGGCGATGTGGTGAAGGAGGCCACGAACGACGCGTTGGGCGGAGTCGACCTCGTGAATGCATACATCAATTATACGCTGGGCTTCGGGCTCGAGAAGCTGTACCTACAAGGCACGGCTTCCCTCACCGGTACGGGCAATGGCAACAACAACCTGCTCTACGGCAATTTTGGCGATAACACCCTCTCGGGCCTGGCTGGTACCGACACCCTCTACGGCGATCTTGGCACCGATACGCTCTACGGCGGCGAGGGAAACGACATCCTCCAGGGCGACGCGGACAATGACGCGCTCTACGGCGGGGAAGGCAACGACCTGCTGAATGGAGGAACCGGTGCCGACGTGATGGATGGCGGATCGGGGAACGATATCTATGTCGTCGACAGCCTGATCGATCAGGCAAACGATTCACTCGGGGGCCAAGACGATGGCGGGATCGACCTGGTGCAGGCCTCGGTCACCCATACCCTGGGCGTCAGGATTGAACAGCTCACCTTGACCGGAACGGCGGCGATCAATGGCACCGGCAACGGGCTGAACAATACGCTCACCGGCAACAGCGCCAACAATGTGCTCTCCGGCCTGGATGGGAACGACATCCTCATAGGCGGGGCAGGCAACGACACGATCAACGGCGGCAACGGGAACGATGTGCTCACGGGCGGCAGTGGGCGCGATCTGCTGAACGGCGGCGCGGGTAGCGATCGGTTCGACTACAACGCGGTCAGCGAGAGTTCCGACGCGCTGACTCGCGATGTCATCACCGGCTTCGCCGGAGCGGGCACCGCGCTCGGCGATCAGATCGATCTGCGGGATATCGACGCCAATACGTTGCTCTCGGGCAACCAGGCCTTTACCTGGAAAGGGGCGACCCCCGGCGGAGCCGGCACAGTCTGGTACAGCGGCGGCGTGCTCTACGGCAACGTCGATGGCGATGCCACGCCAGAGTTCCAGATTCAGCTCGTCGGCACCCCGGCGCTGTCGGTCGGGGGAACGGGCACGGACATTCTGCTGTAGGACTTGTGGCTCCATGACGGAAGCTTCGCTGCAGAGGTGTTCGTCTGGCTTGGGCCAGGGACTAGGAACGGGCGAATTGTGAGCAGGAGGCAGGTCCTCTGAAAGCCGGTCTTCGCTTAGCTGTTTTACGGACTGACCTACAGAGCGTTCGCGTCGCTCGAAGCTGGGGGACAAGTACAAGCGAGCGCGGCTCTGGGCGGCGCACAATCGTACGGGCGCGGATGGCGCCACCGTCTTCGTGGAATATCAGGTATCTCAATCGATCTGAAGCAGGTAGAAGGATTATTCATAGAAAGAAATGGACGACAATCATGTTTGACATGGAAACGGTGGTGATCTGGTTCTGTTTGGTCAATGTAGGAATGGTCCTGACGATATTGATCCCTCGAATACGATAGCGGAAACACGTATCATGCATTTCATGCCATAGAAGGAGGCTTGTGATGAGGTTTCATTACATTGTCGGATTTGCTGCGGCTCTGCTCATCAGCGCTGCTGCGTCCAGTTCAGCTACAGAGTCGACCGCCACGCCGCCATCCAACCGGTCTGATACAGTCCCCCTCTATACGAACCTCGGCACCCATCATAAACGCATTTCCACGAAAGTTCCTGCGGCGCAGCAGTATTTCGACCAAGGTCTTCGATTTGTCTACGGATTTAATCACGCGGAAGCGATTCGTTCATTCACACGCGCCGCAGCACTCGACCCGACTTGCGCCATGTGCTATTGGGGAATCGCGCTCGCCCACGGCCCGCATGTCAATGCTCCCATGGATGCGGCGAGCGGTGTCGCGGCGTATGAGGCGGTGCAGAAAGCCTTGTCGTTTACATCCCATGCAACGGCCCATGAGCGCGCTTACATTGAGGCACTGGCGCAACGCTACGAGGCGGATCCCCCGACCGATAGAGTGCGGTTGGATACCTCGTATTCGCATGCGATGGGGAAGGTTGCAAAGACCTATCCCAAGGATCTCGATGCCGCGACGTTGTACGCCGAATCGCTGATGGATCTTCGCCCGTGGAATTATTGGAGGCCTGACGGGACTCCATACCCCGGTACGACGGACATCGTGCAGCAGCTCGAACGTGTTCTCTCCGGTAACCCTCAACATCCCGGTGCCTGTCATTACTACATTCATGCGGTTGAAGCCGTGAATCCAAAGGCAGCGGTGCCCTGCGCCGAACGGCTGGCTCGGCTCATGCCCGGTGAGGGACATATGATTCACATGCCCGCGCATATCTATATCCGCGTCGGGCGATGGAACGATGCCATACAGGCGAACCGACATGCGATCCATTCGGATGAGGTCTTCATCGAAGGGCAGCATCCGATGGGCGTGTATCCGCTCGCCTATTATCCGCACAATATTCACTTTCTTGCCTTCGCTTCCACCATGGCGGGCCGCAGTGCGCAGGCAATCGAAGCGGCCGATACCCTGACGTCCAAGGTGAATCTTGACGCCGCGCGCCAGGTCGGGATGCTTCAAGAAATGCTGCCGTATTATGTCCTCACGCTCACGACCTTCGGGAAGTGGGACGAGGTTCTGGCTGCGCCGCTTCCGCCTGACGACATCCGCTTTTCCTATGCCATGGCTCAGTACGCCCGCGGTGTGGCGCATGCTGCAAAGGCAGAGTGGGCCGACGCGCAAGCCGCGCTCGACACAGTGACAGCGAGTGATGCTGCGACGCCCCAAGGGTCGGAAGGGAAGACCGCACTCTCCATCGCCGTGCAGGCGCTATCCGGTGAGATTGCCGTTCGCCGGGGGGATCTTGCCACGGGCATTACTCACTTCGAGGAAGCGGTCAAGATTGAAGATGCAGGGCTCTATTTCGAGCCGCCCAAGTGGTACTACCCCGTTCGGCATTCACTCGGCGCCGTGCTGCTGAAAGCCGGCCGGTCTGTGGAGGCGGAGAAGGTCTATCGGGAAGATCTCCGCCGGTTTCCGGAGAACGGGTGGGCTCTGTTTGGCCTCGCGCAAGCGCTCAGAGCGCAGGGCAGGAAGGATGACGCTGCTGCAATCGAGGCGCGTTTTCGCAACGCCTGGCCTGACGCTGATGTGACACTCACGGCATCACGGTTCTGAAGTTCTACGGGAAGGGACAATGGAAGGTGGGGGAAGTCTTGCGTCTGATCGATGCAAGACTTCCCGATCCGGTGGAACGTCCCTGCCGGTTCACGGAACAGGAGGGAAGGCTGTCTGCTTCGTGTTTCTGTCGAGGAGTTGAGGCGGGTCAATTCGTTACGGTGTATAGAGGGCAAACACGGTTCATTCATTCTTTCGTTGAGACCATCATCGGGAACTGTGTATGGTACGAGCATCCACCGGAGATGCTGCCATGTCATTCACGACCTATAACAACGTCACGATTCCTTCCTTCATGTACGGGACGGCCTGGAAGAAAGAGGCCACGACCGGGCTGGTGCTGCAAGCGGTCGAAGCCGGGTTCAGGGCCATCGATACGGCCAATCAACTCGTCCATTATGATGAAGCACGGGTGGGGGAGGCGCTGCTGCAATCGGCGAAACAGGGCATCTCTCGGGACACACTGTTTCTCCAGACCAAGTTTACGCCGGTCAACGGCCAGGATCATCGTCTTCCCTATGACGCACGGGTGAGTCTCACGGTACAGGTAGAGCAGTCCTTCGCCAGTTCCCTTGCGCATCTCCATACGGACTATCTCGACTCGTATGTGCTGCATGGACCCTATTCACGCCGTGGTCTCGGGGCTGAAGACTGGGAAGTCTGGGCGGCCATCGAGTCGCTGTATGATTCCGGCAAAGCCAAGATAATCGGGATCAGCAATGTCTCGGCGGAGCAGCTGAGTTTGCTCTGTACGAAAGCCAGGCACAAACCGATGGTCGTGCAGAATCGCTGCTACGCGGCCTTCCGGTGGGATCAAGATGTGCGTGAGATATGCCGGTCGAACAACATCATTTATCAAGGGTTTTCATTGTTGACGGCGAACACGGGTATCTTTGCCGAACCGGCCATCCGGACGATGGCGGCCAAGTATCAAGCCGGCCTCGCCCAACTCGTCTTTCGCTTCTCGCAGCAGATCGGCATGTTGCCGCTGACCGGCACGACGAACCAGCAACACATGAAGGAAGATCTGCAATCGGAGCGATTCACATTGCTTCCCGAGGAAATACGGGAGATTGAAACAATCGGTGTCTAGTCAGGCTGGAAAGATCCTGGTCAAACGTGTGTATGAACCGGCGGCCAAGGCCGATGGCTTCCGTGTGCTGGTGGACCGGATCTGGCCTCGCGGATTGTCAAAGGAAGCCATGAAGCTGGATCTCTGGTTGCCTGACATCGGTCCCTCGACGAAATTGCGCCAGTGGTTCAATCACGATCCCGTTCGATGGGATGAATTTCAACGCCGCTATCATGCCGAGTTGAAAGATCAGCAAGAACCGGTGGCGGAACTGAAGGGGCGAATCAAGCAGGGAACGGTGACGCTGCTCTACTCTGCCAAGGACGAACAGCACAACCAGGCGGTCGCATTACGGAGCTTCTTGCTTGACCCACCGGGTTCACAAAACCGTATCATGAGACCGTCAGCAACAATCTCTCGCTCCAGGATTAGATGATGGACGATATGGGTTTGATGATTCTCTTGCTCGTCGGGGGGATCGTACTGTGGGTCGTGGCACACCGCTTGTATTATCGCTGGAAGGCCGGCAAACTCGCCGATCAACTCTTGCAGGACGTGATCAAGGGCAAGGACGCCTTTCGACGGTAAGACCATAACCTTACACTCCTCATCATTCCAGACCGCTTCGGCACGGAAGCCTACCGTTTAGGACGATGAGTGCGGAGTAGCCAATGCCGGATCGTCTCGTGGGTCTATCGGATCACGAGGAATGCAATCATTGATCATTACCGGAAGCCTGGACGACAGCGAGAGGTTTCGGCCGGGTTGAGTTCTGAACTTGAAGTATTGCAGGAATCTCCGGTCATCTCAGGAATGATTCATGATGGCGATGGAGCTGAGCCTCGCACAGAGCTCGCCGGTTGCCTTCGTCCAATGATCGACCGATTATCCAAGGACTATCGAGATGCGGTGATACTGGTGGAGATCAAGGGGTTGACTCAGCTTGCTGCGGCTACACAGATGGGCATCTCGCTTTCCAGCATGAAGTCTCGCGTGCAGCGAGGGCGAGCGCGGCTCAAACAGATGCTCGATGCCTGTTGTTCCATTGAGCTGGACCGTCGGCGAGGGGTCGTCGATTATGCCGTGCGTGACGGCGGATGCGATTCGTGCACACCATCCTTCCTGAAGGACGACGAATGACCATTGCCATTATCGGCGGCGGACCGGCCGGACTCATGGCGGCCGAGGCGGCTGTCGCGGCAGGCGTCACAGTGGATCTGTATGACGCGATGCCGTCCGTCGGGCGAAAGTTTCTCTTGGCTGGAAAGGGCGGCTTGAATCTGACGCATTCGGAACCACTGGAATCATTCCTGCGTCGATACGGTACGCGTCGCGCTTATATCGAGCCGGCGATCCGATCATTTCCTCCGGCGGCGCTGCGGGCCTGGGCCCGTGGACTGGGGGTGGAGACGTTTATGGGGACATCCGGACGGATCTTTCCTACCGACCTGAAAGCCGCGCCCCTCTTGCGGGCATGGCTCCGTCGGTTACGGCTGAATGGTGTGCGGTTCCATGTTCGACATCGATGGTTTGGCTGGGATGAGCAGGGGAGACTCCGTTTCATCACCGACAACGGGATGTCCTCCGTACGGGCGGATGCGGTGGTGTTGGCCATGGGCGGCGGCAGCTGGCCGCAGCTCGGCTCCGATGGGGAATGGGTGAAAACCCTGTCCGAGCGGCAGGTGCCGATCGTGCCCCTGAAACCGGCCAATTGCGGCTTCGATGTCCGGTGGAGCGAGCATTTTCGGACGAGGTTCGCCGGGCATCCGGTGAAGACGGTCGCGCTCGTGGCGAAGGCTATGGATGGGACGGCGATTCGTCATATGGGAGAGTTCGTTGTGACGACGAACGGTGTCGAAGGCGGCATCGTGTACATGCTCTCAGCTCCTGTGCGGGAGGTGATTGCTGCAGAAGGCGCGGCAACGGTGTGGCTTGATCTGGCTCCCGATCGAACGCTGCAGCACCTCACGCAAGATCTTTCGCGGCCGCGGGGGAAACGGACAATCGCAACGCATCTCACACGGTGTGCCGGGATCGCAGGAGTGAAAGCCGGTTTGTTGCGCGAGGTTGTGCCGAATGACGTACTGGCCGACCCCATTCGCTTGGCGGCTGCGTTGAAATCCCTTCCGCTGACACTTGTCGCTCCTCGGCCGATTGAGGAAGCCATCAGTACGGCCGGTGGGCTCTCGTTCGGCGCACTCGATCCTCACCTGATGATCCGTTCCCTTCCCGGCGTATTCTGTGCGGGAGAAATGTTGGACTGGGAGGCTCCGACGGGAGGCTATCTGCTCACGGCTTGCCTTGCGACAGGCCGTCTTGCCGGCGGCAAGGCTGCGGAGTGGGACAAGACTCATGCGATCGGATAGATGCAGGGACGCCGACAATTATGAAACGAAGCCGATGGTCTCAGCTGAGGAGCCAGTTCCAGAAGTTGGAGAGCCAGCTGAGGATCATGCCGACCCACGAGGTGTCCGCTTCCAGAGGATCCGCACTCATCGACGGTGACGCAACGGACGGCGTGGAGGACGACAGGCTCAGTGTCGGAGGCGCCGGTTCCGTGACGTGCGCCGCAGTGGGCTCGTGGGTCTCGTGCACCGGTGACTCCGTCGGTGTCGGTGGTGCAGCCGCAAGGGCCTGAACGATGTCCGGCTCCTCTTCCGGCGCGGCCGCCTGCGGAGCAGTTCGGGCTTCCTCCATTTCCTGCTTGTACTGCGCGGCTGTATTCTGGAGCGATGCACTCTCATGGCGAAGGTCCGCGATCTTGCGCGCAAGATTCCAACTCTGGTTCATCAACGATGCGACTTGTCCTTTGAGCGACGTGAGCATCATCTCCGCCCGCTGTCTCATCACCGGCAACTGCTCTTCCTCCCGTTGCAGGGCCGCGCGTAGTTCCGCCGTGGCCGCGTCCTCATGCCGGTTGGCGGCCTGCAGTCCGGCGATTTGCTGATCCAGCTCTTTCACCTCGGCATGAACCGATTGCAGGGCTTGGGCGTGTTCCTGCGCTTCGGCTTTGACCCGTTCATAGGCGCTCCGACTGACGCAGCCGAATTCCGTGCCGAGCGCTCCTGCAAGCATGCACACCGTGATCCACTGCCGTATTGCTGAGAGTCTGCTGGTAGGGGTTGTCATAGGCTTCGCCTCATGGGTGTGGAGACCAGAAGCACTCGTGCCCGGATGCGCCGTTGGTTCGGCCGTTGGTTCGATGGAGAGCGTGGCGTCCCGTCTCAACGGGCACCGAACCTTCCAATGTCAAAAAGATGAACATAGATTGGGGGGGGCAGTCAACCCTCTCCATGATCCATAGCCGGGCGGCTTGGACAAGAGGGAACCGCTTTGCGTACCATACGCCTACCATGGGATCTGAACCGCTCCTGTCTATCCGGCTTCCTGCGGAATGCGAAGCCGCATTGCTCGACCGCTTCCTCAAGGCGGAAGCCATGGCGCTGTGGACGGTACGATCGGCTCAATTGCAGGACGTGCCTCCGAACGTCTACACCTTTCTGAGAAAACATGAGGAGGATGAGCAGGCGCATCTGGCTCAGTTTGAGACGCTGATCGGTCGCCGGCCTCAGGGACGGGATCGCCTTCCCTCCGTCCCGCGACAATGGCCGGCGTTAGCCGTGCAGATCTACGGGTATGAGTCGTTGGGATTGGAGTTCGCTCGCCTCCTGTTGACGCTGCGGCCGGATCTTGCCTCTATTCTCGAGGATGAAATCGTTCACGTGGGATTTTTTGAACGGGAGGTTCGACGCATTCTCTCCGGAGGTCCCAATGGAGCGGAGCAGGCCCGTGCATCGGCGCAGGCGTGGTGGCGGAGATTGCCGAAAACCGTCGGGCGCTATTTGGAAGCGGAGGCGCTTGACCCGTTTCGCCAACGCCTGACGGTGCACATCCTTGAGGCGATCGAACGGAGATTTGTGATGACGGGCTTGTTGGGCAACGAAGCTGAGTCGGAGCGGTGATCAGGCTTGTTCGACGGGGAGACCGCTCACGGCTCCCATCCGGCGGTATTTCTGTTCTCGTTGCGCAACGAGCCGGTCGACCGGCATATCCAGCAACTCGAACAGTTGATTGGTGAGTGTTTTTCCGACAAGATCGTAGATCGCGCCGGGTTCGCGATGGGCTCCTCCCAGCGGTTCAGGCACGATGGTGTCGATCACGCCGAGCTCCAGCAGGTTTTGCGCGGTCATCTTCAACGCTGAGGCGGCCGTCGGAATTTTTTCCGGACTGTCCCACAGGATGGCGGCGCATCCCTCCGGTGAAATCACCGAATAGACCGAATGCTCCAACATCAGGACACGGTCGGCGACGCCGAGTGCCAGGGCGCCTCCGCTCCCTCCTTCGCCGATGACGACCGAAATAATCGGAACGGTCAATCGAGACATAACCAACAAGTTTCTCGCGATGGCTTCAGCCTGTCCACGCTCCTCGGCACCGATGCCGGGATAGGCTCCCGGCGTATCGATAAAGGTCAGAATCGGGCGGTTGAATTTTTCAGCCAGCTTCATGAGACGGAGGGCTTTCCGGTATCCTTCGGGGTTGGGCATGCCGAAATTCCGCTGCATGCGCTCCTTGAGGGTCTTGCCCTTCTGATGGCCGATGATCATCACCGGACGGTCATTGAACCGGGCAAACCCGCCGACGATGGCCCGGTCATCTCCGTAGACACGGTCACCGTGAAGCTCGAGAAAATCCCTTGTCAGCTCATGAATGTAATCGAGCGTGCTGGGCCGTTGCGGGTGACGCGCGAGCTGGGTTCTCTGCCACGGGGTCAGGTTCTTGTACAGCTCGTGTTCAGCCTGCGCCAGCTTGGCCCGCAGTTTTCGAACATCGTTTTGGGAGCCGGGCTTTCCGCCGGTTGCCGCAGCAGAGAGCTTCTCGATTTTCTCTTCTATCTCGCGGAGGGGTTTTTCAAATTCCAGGTAGTCTCGCATGGACGTCGATCGATTCCTTGCCGCGATGGCGGACCCGTTGTGATTGATCCCCAATAATACTGGTTCCTACGATAGCAAAGAAAGGGCCCCTTTGCCTAGTACTTCCTCGACATCCGACACAAAATGGTCGCTGGGGCAGACGGTCACGTTCGGCAGGGGATTGGTCTCGGCTTCCAAGCGTGCCTGGGTTCGAAACAGCATGGAGACGGTGGTGTTGCCGGGATGCCGGCGAAAGACATCGGCCAAGCGGGGTAATTGTTCCCGCACATCCGGGTGATCCGTGAGCCGAATGCGGATCCGTTTAATGGATTGAGCCTGAACTTCAGCCAATGGTTCAATTTTGCTTCCACGCAGCTTGGTTCCTTTATCGCCGCGATCAATGGTCCCGGTCATGCGCACGATCCGTTCGGGGGTCATCAGCTCACCGGCCGTCTTGAACAAGTCCGGGAACACGATGACCTCGGTCGTTCCCTGCAGGTCTTCGATCGTAAGATAGGCCATACGATCCCCCTTCTTCGTCAACATGGATTTGACGGCGGCAATGACCCCGCAGATCTTGACTTCGCTCCCGTCCGCGCAATCCTTCAATCCTGTCGTCGTGGTGGTGGACAAGGCGCCCAGCATCGCTTCGTATCGCGTCAACGGATGGGCGGAAATATAAAAGCCGGTGAGTTCGCGTTCGTATTTTAATCGTTGAGCCTGATCCCATTCCGGCACCGCAGGCAATGGGGGGATCGGCAAGGGCGCGGACATTCCGTGCCCGTTTACCTCCTCTCCAAAGATGCTGGTTTGGCCGCATTCGCGTTCGCGCTGGACCGCGGCTCCTTCCTCCACCGCCTGATCCAGCACGGCCATCAACTGTGATCGCCTGGCTCCGGTGGAGTCAAAGGCACCGGTTTTAATCAGGCCTTCCAACATCCGCTTGTTGGTCTTGTGAAGGTCGACTCGCCGGCAGAAATCAAAGAAGGAAGTGAAGGAACCGGTCTTGCTCCGCACGTCCAACACCGACTCGACGGCGCCTTCGCCGACATTCTTAATGGCGGCCAAACCGAATCGGATGGCTCCCTCCGCAACGGCGAAGTGTTTGTGGCTCGCGTTCACATCGGGGCCCAGGACTTTGATCCCTAAGTCTCGACATTCCGTGAAATAGCCGACCAACTTGTCTTGATTGCCCATGTCGGTGGTCATGAGGGCGGCCATAAACTCGGTCGGGTAGTGCGTCTTGAGGTACGCGGTCTGGTAACAGACGACCGCATAGGCGGCGGCATGCGATTTATTGAACCCGTATCCGGCGAACTTTTGAATCAATTCGTACAGTTTCTCGGCTTTTTTCTCGGGAATCTTTTTCTCTTTTGCGCCGTCGACGAACTTGACGCGCAGTTTTTCCATCTCCTCGGGTTTCTTCTTCCCCATCGCACGGCGGAGGATATCGGCTTGTCCCAACGAGAAGCCGGCGATTTTGTTGGCGATCGCCATGACTTGTTCTTGGTAGACGATCACTCCGTACGTATCCTTCAGGATCGGTTCCAATTCCGGCACTTCGTAGGTGATCGTGACCTTGCCCTGTTTGCGCTTGATGAAGTCGGGTATCAGATCCATGGGGCCCGGTCGGTAGAGCGCGATGATGGCGATGATGTCCTCGAATCGGTCGGGCTTTAATCCCGTGAGCAGGTCGCGCATGCCGGAGCTTTCCAATTGGAACAACCCCGTGGTTTTTCCGGAGCTCAACAGCGCAAAGGTGGCCGGATCGTCGAACGAGACCCGATCGATGACGAGCGGCGGCGCGTCGGGATGTCTGTCGTTGATCAGGGTTTCGGCACGCCGAATCATTGTGAGAGTCTTGAGTCCAAGAAAGTCGAACTTCACGAGCCCGATCTTCTCGACGTCTCCCATCGAGTACTGGGTCACGATTTCGTCGTTGGCCCCCTTGTAGAGAGGCACATGGTCGGTGAGGGGACCCTCCGAAATCACGATGCCGGCCGCATGAGTGGAGGCGTGCCGCGCGAGTCCCTCGAGAGACTGCGCGTTGGCCATCAGTTCTTTCACCTTGGGGTCGGAGTCGACCAGCTCGCGCAGGCGAGGTTCGGTGTCCAGGGCCTGCTGGAGCGAGATATTCAACTGATTGGGAACGAGCTTGGCGACTTTGTCGGCGTCGGCGTACGACATCTCCAGGACACGTCCGACATCGCGGATGGCCGCTTTGGCTCCGAGCGTTCCGAAGGTAATGATCTGGGCCACATGGTCGTTGCCGTATTTGTCCACCACATAATTGATCACCTCCCCGCGGCGATCCATGCAGAAGTCCATATCGATATCCGGCAGGGAGACGCGCTCGGGGTTCAAGAAACGCTCGAACAAGAGGGTGTACACCAGCGGATCCAGGTCCGTAATGCGAAGTGCGTAGGCCGCAAGACTGCCGGCCGCGGAGCCTCGCCCCGGTCCGACCGGGATACCTCGTGAGCGGGCGAATCGAATGATGTCCCAGACAATGAGGAAGTAGCCGGCAAACCCCATTGAACAGATGACCATCAGTTCTTCCCGGAGGCGTTGGTCGTATACGGCGGACTGGATACGACTGGGCCGCTCTTTCAGCCGCTCCTTCAATCCGGTTAACGCCAGATGTTCGAGATAGGATTCCCGGTCCGAAAACCCTTCCGGGATCCGGTATTGCGGGAGAAACGTTTTATTGAGCGGAAGGTCGAGTTCGCAATGATCGGCGATCCGGCACGTATTCGTGACGGCCCCTGGAAATTCCGCGAATGCAGGCGAGATCTCCTCAGTCGATTTGACGTAGAGCTGATCGGTGTCGAACTTCATGCGATGGGGATCGCTGAGTGTCTTCCCGGTTTGCAGACAGAGCATCAGTTCATGCGGGCGGGCATCGTCCTTCGTCAGGTAGTGGCAATCATTGGTCCCGGCCATCGGGATCCCGAGTTTCTTATGGATGTCCACGAGGCCGGCATTGGCAATGCGTTGATGGTCAAGTCCGTTCGCCTGCACCTCAAGGTAGAAATGATCCTTCCCGAAAATCTCTTGAAATTCTCCGGCCACCGCCATGGCCCCGGCCATGTCGTTCTGGCCGATGAGGTAGGGAATCTCCCCGCTCAGACAGCCTGAAAGGGCAATGATCCCGTCGTGATGCAGCTTGAGCAGTTCTTTGTCGATTCGCGGTTTGTAATAGAATCCTTCCAGATATCCTTTGCTCACCAGCTTGATCAGGTTCTGGTATCCGGTCAGATTTCTCGCGAGCAAAATCAGGTGATAATAATCGTTATGCGCCAGTCCGCTGTCTTTCTTGGCATGTCGGCTGCCCAATGCCATATAGGCTTCACAGCCGATGATCGGTTTGACTCCCGCCTCTTTTGCTTTGCGGTAAAACTCAACGGCACCGAACATATTGCCATGGTCGGTCATGGCGACAGCCGGCTGGTTGAATGCCTTGATTTGGCGCACCAGCGGATCGATCTGGTTGGCGCCGTCCAGGAGGCTGAATTGTGTGTGCAGATGCAGATGAACGAAGGAGGATGCCACGAGCGAGATTGTAGTGAGGGTGAAGGGAGGAGTCAACGGCAGAGCAGGACCGGCTGTTCCTGTGCCGGAAGCCGGCCCCGGCAAGCGATGCACGCCGCCGCCGGTCTTATCCGGCTAGAGCCGTTCCTTGTATTTTTGGAAGTGGTGTTTCTTGGCCGCCGCCATCCAATTTTCACGCTTGATCCGTTCTGGATCGGTCGCGAGTTTCTTGGCGATTTTCTCTATGTCCTCCGGTTTCCATCGGGCAATTTGGATAAACGTTCGGGTCCCGAGCTTCTGCAGTGTCTCCGCGAAGACCGGGCTGATGCCCTGGATTTTCTTGAGGTCGTCGCCCTGGGCCGGCTTGCTGCGCTTGGAGGTGCCGCTGGGAGCCGTGGTTCCCTCCTCATCCTGGCGAGGTTGGGGAGCGGGGGCCGTTGTCGCGGCCGGGGGCGTGCGCAGGGTCGCGCGCAGTTCTTTAAGCCGTTTTTGTAGGCGCTCGATCTGCTCGTCTTTCTCAGGAATGCTCTGCACCTCGTTTTTGAGCGCATCGCGTTCGGTGTGAAGGGCCTGCAGTTCACCCTGCAACGCGGCAAGCTGTTCGTCTCGTTCCAGAACCCGTTGCTCATCGAGGTGATGCCGGGCGTGGAGATCTTCGTGGACCTGGCTCTGTTCACGGAGCTTCGCGGTCTCGTGTTCAAGTGCCTGGACGGTTTGGGCGTGGGTTCGCTCCCATTCCGTAATCGTGGCTTCTTTTTCTCTCAGGAGGTGGGTCATCGGTACGAGGTCTTCAATCCGCTGGTCGCGGTCTGCCAGGGTCTGTTCGAGTTGCTGGATCGTGGTGCGATGGGCGGCTTCCCGGTCGCTGAGCTCGATTTCCAGCTGGTGGATGCGGTCTTGGGCCGTTTCGAGCTGCTTGACCTGGGTACGGAGCCGATCCCGGTCGGCCAATCCCTCGTTGAGCTGCGCGATGTGGTCACGCAGGACACGGGTCTCTTCCTTGAGTACTTCCCGCGCCTGCTCGGCAGCCTGGCAGGCCTGTTGCGATCCACGGAGCTCGTCGATATGGGCGGCGGCAAGAGTGTCAAATTCTTTGATCCGCCGGTCGCGGTCGGCGAGGGTCTGTTCGAGTTGCTGGATCGTGGTGCGATGGGCGGCTTCCCGGTCGCTGAGTTCGATTTCCAGCTGGTGGATGCGG
The DNA here is from genome assembly GCA_900696515.1 of uncultured Nitrosospira sp. Classification (GTDB taxonomy): domain Bacteria; phylum Nitrospirota; class Nitrospiria; order Nitrospirales; family Nitrospiraceae; genus Nitrospira_D. The sequence continues at coordinate 42,318 of CAADGK010000023.1, forward strand.
TCTTGGGCCGTC
>CAADGK010000024.1 GCA_900696515.1 uncultured Nitrosospira sp.
CCCAGGCTCAGCTGATACCCGACTGCCACCCCTCCACGAGGAAGTGCCAGGATGACTGCTGCCGGGTTTTCACGATACTGGAGCAGTCGATCGACGAGCCGTCGACCAGCTTCTTCGCGATTCTTAAACGTCACACGAACCTCTGGTTGTCCCTATCGGTCCCGTTTGTTTGGTTCAACCGAATAAACAAGATCAACCAAACAAACCTTTCAACCTATGTGAGGCCGCTTGTCACACCAACTCCGATCAGAAACATCACCATGAAGATCAGAATGAGCATGAGCAGCAGATGATGCTGTGACCCGGATTCCTTCTCATCCCAATGGACGTCCCACGGAATCTCGAGGTAACGGGGATGGCGAAACATGGCACCCTCCTTTCCGAAGATGGCTGAGGTTAAGGTTGAGCTATGGATTGCCACTCGCTGTATCGCGTCACCGTAACCTGAGCCTAGCCCTTTCCCCTTTACGACACCTTCACTTCGATTGCCTTCGGCTTGGCCTTCTCCGACTTTGGGAGATGGACTTTCAGCACGCCGTCTTTATACTCGGCGTTGACCTTGGATGCGTCGGCATCTTCAGGAAGCGTAAAGCTCCGCATGAAACTGCCGTAGGCGCGCTCGACCCGGTGATATTTTTTACTCTTTTCTTCCTTCTCGTATTTCCGTTCGCCGCTGATCGCAAGCACATCGTCATGAACATTGATCTTGATCTCTTCTTTCTTCATCTCGGGAAGTTCCGCTTTGATGACGTATTCTTTGTCATCTTCCGAGATATCCACCAGCGGTGCCCATTCGGCAACCGAGATGGCTTCCTTCTTGTCGCTGCCGGCTGGAGTTGCCGTACGCCCAAAGTAGCCTGAGAGTCGTTTCTCCATCTCCTCGAGTTCTTTGAAAGGGTTCCATCTTGTTGTCGGTTCCCATCGTGTCAGTCCGCTCATGACCATCGCCTCCTTGTGGGTTGTTATGAGTGTCTAATACAGGGCTTTACGCTGTAATGCCCAGCTTGTTGTAGCTTCAGAACCACGTCGCCTTTCCGGCTCAGTTGATCGATTTCAAGGAACACTTGATTCCATGTCAGCCCGGGACATTCGTGGAGGATCTCTTCGATGTCGCAACCTGGCGAGCGACGTACAATGTCCATGACTGCTTGTGTCGTGGCTGTCTGTGTCATGGTCGCCCTCCTCTCCCATAGCAAGACTGTTGCTACTGCAAGGCCTCTGCATCGACGGTGCCAAGGGTGAATGGGACAAAAGCCGTCAGGTGTCTTCTTAGAAAATGCGATGGGTTAGGTCGGGCAAGGAGCTCAGGTCTGTGAAGGAGAGGAAAGGGTCTGTAGCATTACGGGACAGTGGTCTCGGTGAGGCTGTTGCCTCTTTCAACAGCCTGGCGAGTCAATGAGGAGTATGTATGGCCAGTCTCAGTCTTATGAACGGATAGGAGGGGACCTGGTCTTGTGTCTGTCGGGCGGCTTTCATCTTGCACCAAATGTGAGGGGCCCGTACGATGTCGAGACCTCCGTGCCAAAAATGAGAGGGATTGGAGCTATGGAAGTCGTCGGTGAAATTGGTGTTCTGTCACGATCCGACTTCCAACGAATCTTCGACAACCTGAGTTCAAAGGGATACAGGATTGTCGGGCCGATTGTGCGCGATGGGGCGGTGGTGTGGGACACGATTAGGCGAGTGGCCGACCTGCCGATCGGGTGGCACGATCATCAAGAGGCCGGGCGCTATCGGTTGGAGCAAACTGGCTCCAAAGAAATTTTCGGAGTCGTGCATGGACCGCAATCGCTAAAGCCTTTCGCCTTCACGCCGCGTGAACCGCTCGTACAGATTGAACGGAGCAAGGACGGATTTACCACAAGGTCTACACTTCCCCCATCAGAAAAGGTCGCGATCATCGGTGCCCGTGCCTGTGACCTCGCAGGATTGGCCATCCAAGATCAGATTTTTCTACAAGGCGAGTATCAGGACCCCTACTACGCGACTCGCCGTGAGGGGCTGTTCATTATTGCTGTAAACTGTACCAGGGCACTGCAGACCTGCTTTTGCGCATCCATGGACACGGGTCCCTGTGCGAAGAACGGTTTCGACCTCGCTCTGACGGAAGTGGACGATCAGCTGCTGATCGAAGCAGGCAGCGAAGCCGGATCTGATCTGCTCTCTGCCCTCTCTTTGTCTCCAGCTTCTCAAGGATTGACCCGTGAGGCGGCAGCGCGGGGAGTTGCCTGTGCACAAAGCCAAGTTCGCCGACTGGATCGCACACGTCTGCCGCAAGCCCTTCACGAGGCGCATGAGCATCCACGCTGGGACAATGTGGCTGCACGGTGCATGGCCTGCGCGAATTGCACGATGGTCTGTCCGACGTGCTTCTGCCATAAGGTCGAAGAGACACCGGATCTCACCCGGCAGAACAGCGAGCACAGCAGATTGTGGGATTCCTGTTTCACGCAGGAGCATGGGTACATTCATGGCAAGAATATCCGTCCAACGATCAAGGATCGCTACCGGATGTGGGTGACGCATAAGCTTGCCTCGTGGATCGATCAATTCGGAACATCCGGCTGCGTCGGCTGCGGCCGGTGCATCACCTGGTGTCCGGTTGGGATCGATCTGACTGAGGAGGTATCGGCGTTGCTGAAGTCGAGTGAACAGCGGTCAACCAGCAGCCGTCCGCAAGAGGCGCCAGGCAGATAGCTTTGCAGGAAGCACATGATCAATCCCTACCTGATACATCCGGCCACCATCATGGAGAAGATCCGGGAGGCTGACAGCATCCACACCTACCGGCTGCGGCTGAATGATGAAGAGACCCGCCGCAATTTTCGTTTCGCAGCCGGGCAGTTCAACATGGTGTATCTGTTCGGTGTCGGGGAGGTGGCGATCTCAATTGTGTCAGACCCGGAGGAGCCGGAGAGGCTGGATCATACCATCAGATCCGTGGGGCGAGTGACCTCCGCAATCGCACAGCTGCAACTCGGTGAGACTCTGGGAATCCGAGGCCCATTCGGACAAGGTTGGCCGCTTGAGGCGGTGCGCGGCCATGATGTCGTCATCGTGACGGGAGGGCTGGGGTGTGCCCCGGTGGTAGGGGCGATCGACTATATGTTTCGGCGGCGTCGGCACTACGGCTCCGTCAAGATCATCCATGGTGTGAAGACGTCGCGAGACCTGCTCTTTCATGAACGGTTCGAGGCCTGGGGAAAACAGCCTGACACGGAAGTTCTGCTGGCCAGCACTCGGCCGGACGAGACGTGGCGCTACCATGTCGGCGTGGTGACGGATCTGTTTGAGCGTGTGACGCTGGATCCAGCGAAGACTATGGTCCTCATGTGCGGTCCTGAGATCATGATGCGCCTGGGTGTGCCGATCTTGATGAGACGGGGAATTCCAGCAACAGCCATCTATGTATCGCTGGAGCGGCACATGGAATGCGGGATCGGCTTGTGCGGCCATTGCCAGATGGGTCCGTACTTCCTGTGCAAAGATGGTCCCGTCATGCGATATGACCTGGTCGAGCCGTGGTTAGGACGGGGGGGTGTGTAATGCGAATGACAATGTTGAGTTGTGAGTGTTGAAGGGTGAATTCAGATAGCACTCAAAATTCACCACTCACAATAGAAAAACTCACACAAACGATAAGTTCATAGTGGGTGGGTGGAGGGAGTATTTTGGAGAGAGGCAATACAGGGAAAGAGCGACTAAGACTAGCCGTCTTCAAATTCGCTTCCTGCGACGGCTGCCAGCTCAGTATCCTGAATCTGGAGGACGAGCTGCTCGCACTGGGGCAGGCGCTGGATATTGTCTATTTCCCTGAAGTTTCCAGCAAGATGAATCCTGGTCCCTACGACATCGCCCTGGTTGAGGGGTCGATCACCACGGAAGAGGACGCGCATCGCATTCAGTCTGTGCGAGAGCAGGCGAAGGTGTTAATCACAATCGGCGCGTGCGCCACGGCCGGCGGGATTCAAGCCTTGCGCAACTGGGCTGACGTCGAATCGTTCAAACAGGTGGTGTATCCGAGCCCGCACTATATCCAGAGTCTCAAGACCTCCACGCCGACCTCTGAACATGTGCACGTGGATTTCGAATTGTGGGGTTGCCCCATCGACAAGGGTCAGTTGCTGCGGGTCATCACGGACCTGTTGGCCGGCGTTCACCCTCGGTTGCCTGCCGAAAGTGTCTGTCTGGAATGCAAGAGGCACGAGAACGTCTGTGTGATGGTGGCCAAGGGCCTGGCCTGCTTGGGTCCTGTCACCCGCGCAGGCTGCGGCGCGATCTGCCCCAGCATGGGCCGGGACTGCTACGGTTGTTTCGGTCCCACTGAGGGCGCCCGGAAAGGGCCGGGCCTTCCACCCAACACCGCCTCGCTCGCAAGTTACTTCCATGACGGGCTGCATCTGATCCCGGTCGAAGTCTTGCGGCGATTTCGCGGGATCAATGGGTATGCGGATGCTTTCAAGCAGGAAAGCGAGAGGTGGGAGTTGGAGAAGGAGAACGTGAAAGGTGAAACGTGATATTGGGCTGACAGCTGTCAGCTGATGGCCTGGTACTGGAGCCTATCGGAATACAACCGGCGAGATCATTGAGCAACCAATGGGTGAAGAAACACCACAAACACGAACCATTGCCGTCGGTACGATTGCCCGTGTCGAGGGTGAGGGTGCGCTTCGTGTCACGGTGAAAGATGGAACTATCCAGGATGTGGAGCTGAAGATTTTCGAGCCGCCGAGGTTTTTCGAGGCTTTCCTGCAGGGGCGACATTACGAGGAAGTGCCGGACATTGTCGCTCGGATCTGCGGCATCTGCCCTGTGGCCTATCAGATGAGTGCGGTCCATGCGATCGAGCAGATTTTCGGTCTGCACGTCGATGGGGCCCTGCGTGACCTGCGGCGGTTGATTTACTGCGGGGAGTGGATCGAAAGCCATGCGCTCCACGTCTTTATGCTGCAGGCGCCGGACTTTCTCGGCTACGAGAGCGGGATTGCCATGGCCAAGGACCATGCATCGCTGGTCACCAGAGGACTGCGACTGAAGAAAGCGGGCAATGCGATCATGACGTTGCTCGGGGGTCGGTCCGTACACCCGGTTTCCGTGAAAGTCGGCGGCTTCTCGCGGGTGCCGTCGCGGCGTGAGTTGGAAGCGTTGAAGAATGAGCTGCTCTGGGCGCGCGATGCCGCAGTGGAAACTGTGTGTTGGATTGCAGGGTTCGATTACCCGGAGTTTACTCCGGACTATACTTGTGTAGCGCTGCGTCATCCCGACGAGTATCCATTCAACGAGGGACGGATCGTGACCGGCACCGGCCTGGATATTTCTGTCGACGAGTTTGAACGGCATTTCTCCGAGCATCAGGTATCCTACTCCAACGCATTACACTGCACGTTGCAGGGCGCGCCGTATTTGGTTGGACCGTTGGCTCGCGTAAATCTGAATCACGATCGGTTGCCTCACGCAGTCAGGCAGGTGCTGGCGGATACGGGGTTATCGCTGCCTCTGCGCAATCCCTTTCACGGGATTGTCGCCCGCTCGATCGAACTACTCTACGCGTTGGAAGAATCACTACGACTGATCGAACGGTACGACCCGCCACCTGAGCCGGCGCTGCCGGTTGTGGTTCGGCCGGGTATCGGCATGGCTTGTACGGAAGCGCCAAGAGGCATTCTCTACCATCGGTATCGGGTGGACGGCGATGGGGTGATCCGCGAAGCCAAGATCGTGCCACCCACCTCACAGAATCAGGGCCGCATTGAGCAGGATCTCCGTCTGTTCCTCCCCCGAGTGTTGGATCGTTCCAATGAGGAAGCATCGCTCGCCTGCGAGCGGGTCATCCGTTGCTATGACCCGTGCATTTCCTGTGCGACCCATTTTTTGAATTTGGAGATCAGGCGTGACCAGTGACGGCGCAGGGGACGAGGCGAGCGCGAAAAGCCTGAGCGGGGAGAGGCGGGGCGAGTCTCGCGCGTCCTGCAAGTCTCGCTCAGTCTCTATTCGGATCATCGGTCTTGGGAACGGCATGAGAGGAGATGATGCGGTCGGACTATTGGTGGCTCGCCGACTTCGCCGGGAAGTTGAGGACCGCGTCGACGTGATCGAGGCGGAGATGGTGGGGGTGGATCTCGTGGAATTGATGAAAGGGGCTGACGTCGTGATCCTGATCGATGCTGCCCGCAGCGGGCAAGCTCCGGGCACGATCCATCGACTTGATGCTTCAGTTGGTCCAATCGGTGGGCGGATCTTCCCGCAATCGAGCCACGCTCTCGGTACGGTGGACGCGTTGGAGCTGGCCCGCGCGATGGGGGTGCTTCCTGCTACCGTGATCGTGTACGGAGTTGAAGTAGAGAATACAGAGACAGGTGAACCGTTATCGCCTGCCGTGGCCAAGGTGTTGGAGCAGCTCGTGAACCGGATCCTCCAGGATTGTGAGACTTGCCGTGCATGAACTCCATCTCATGAGGCAGATTATCAAAGCCGTGGAAACCAGCTTGAGTGAAACGGGAGACGCTAAACTATCTGTTGTGCGACTGAAAATCAGCGCGGTCTCGCATCTGCTCACTCACGATCACGCCGCACTCCAAGTCGCATTCCAAGTGGCTGCCCGAGGTACGAAGGCTGAGGATGCGAGGTTAGAGGTTATCCCTGTTCCTGCTGATGCCTGGTGCCCGCAATGCCAGCGAGATGTTTCTGTCACACCAGCGCATGAGGTCTGTCCCGCATGTGGAGAACCGGTGATAGCCGAGTCAACAGAGCCCGAAGTGGTACTCCATGAATTGGTGGTGCAGGGGTGAGGAAGGCTCTCACTCAGCGTGTCCAGGTCAATGTGCAGGGAACGGTGCAGGGGGTGGGGTTCCGCCCATTTGTCTACCGATTGGCACGTGAGCTGGGGTTGAGCGGTTGGGCTCGAAATACCAGGAACGGTCTTGTGGTCGAAGTCGAGGGAAGTGCCGAGGTGATTGAGACATTCCTCGACCGGCTCCAAGTCGACGCACCGGCATCGGCTTGCATTGAGGCGATATGCACCAACGTCATTCCGGCACGTGGCGACTCGAGCTTTGAAATCGTCACGAGTACTGAACCAGGTGAACGATGCCTGGTCATTCCACCGGATCTTGCAACCTGCGAAGACTGTCGGCGCGAACTCTTTGATCCACAGGATCGCCGTTTCCGCTACCCATTCATCACCTGCACACAATGTGGTCCGCGCTACAGTTTGCTCACGGCAATTCCGTACGAGCGATCCAATACGACGATGGCTGGGTTCGGACTCTGTTCCGCCTGTCGTGCTGAGTATGAATCTGAGGCCGATCGCCGCTTTCATGCGGAACCGATCGCCTGCTCCAAGTGCGGCCCTCGGCTGAGTTTGTGGGATGAGGAGGGCTGCGAAATTGCAGCTGAGGAGGGAGCCTTACAGCGAGTAGTGGCATTGCTCGCTGAAGGTCTCATTGTGGCAGTGAAGGGACTGGGCGGGTTTCAGCTCTGGGTGGACGCACAGTCAGAGGAGGCTGTCCGGCGGTTGCGCGATCGAAAACAGAGAGCTGATAAACCCTTTGCCGTTCTGTTTCCTTCTATCGCAGCGACCAGAAACGACTGCCTGTTGTCTTCGGAGGAGGAATCGTTGCTCTGCTCACCGCAAGCGCCGATCGTTCTGGTGCGAAAGCGGCAAGATTCAGCCCTTGCTGAAGCCGTGGCACCGGGCAATCCCTATCTCGGTGTGATGGTACCGGCCACGCCACTCCATCATCTCCTGATGGCCTCGCTGCAGCGTCCCATGGTGGCCACGAGCGGTAATCGATCAGAAGAACCGATCGTGATCGACGAACGTGAGGCACTGGTTCGACTGAGGGGTATTGCCGATGCGTTTCTCGTGCATGACAGGCCGATCTCAAGACCGGTCGATGATTCGGTCGTGTTGGTGGTTGACCGTACGCCGGAGAACAACGAAAGGGACGAGACGCAGAAGCGAAAGGCTGACCAGATAATCCTTCGGCGGGCGCGGGGCTATGTCCCGCAGCCGATCCGCTTGAGCGATGGTCTGGTAAACAAAGCGCAGGGTTCGATCCTTGCCGTGGGCGGACATCTGAAGAACACGGTTGCGCTTCTGACAGGTCATCGTGTCGTGCTCAGTCAGCACCTCGGTGATCTTTCCACTGTTGAAGCGGACAAGGCCTTCCGCCAAACCATGGAGGATCTCCAGCGACTACTTGCTGTTAAGCCACAGGCCATCGCCTGTGATCTCCATCCTGATTATCGTTCGACCGGCGTCGCGCAAAAACTGGCTTCGAGGCTGTCTGTCCCGTTGGTTCCCGTGCAGCATCACCATGCCCACGTGGCTTCGTGCATGGCGGAACACCAACTCGACGGCGAGGTGTTGGGTATCGCCTGGGACGGAGCTGGATATGGAACGGACGGGCAAGTGTGGGGCGGAGAGTTTTTGATCGCAAGCTATCGACAATTCACTCGGTTCGCATCTCTCCGATCCTTTCGATTGCTTGGTGGCGAAGCAGCCATGAAGGCACCGGGCCGATCTGCTGCAGCCGCTTTGTGGGAACTGATGGGAGAAACGATGGTGCATCATGATCTTCCATCCTGGAACATGACAGGAGATCAGCGTACGCACCTAGCAGCGCTACTCCGATCCGGCATCGCCTCGCCTTGGACGACGAGCATGGGGCGACTGTTCGACACGGTGGCATCACTCACAGGCTTGTGCGCACAGGCTTCCTTTGAAGGCCAAGCTGCCATGGCAGTTCAGTTCGCTGCAGAGCGAGAATGGGAGACAGGCGGAGGACGCGTACAAGGCTATCCGATCGAGCTAGTCACGAGTGAGAGTTCCGATACGAAGTGGATGGTTGATTGGCGACCCATGATCAGCACTGTGCTCGATGATCTTCGTAGAGGCCACCGACCTGAACTGATTACCGCGCGATTTCATGTTGGCCTTGCGGAGGGAGCTGTTCGAGTGGCTCAAGCCGCTGGTCTGCCACGCGTCGTGCTGACCGGTGGCTGTTTTCAGAATCGGCTGCTTTTATCTCTGGTCAGGAATCGTCTAAAGGAGGAAGGGTTCACCGTGTATAGCCATTCGTTGGTCCCACCCAATGATGGTGGATTATCGTTGGGGCAGGCAGTGGTTGCTGCGTACAGCGTATCTCGTGAAGCGTGAAACGCTGGAATGGTTTCTGGTTTCGAGTTTCATATTTCAGGTTGGACGATTGGGGGGAGCAAATTCTCTAACCTGAAACTCGAAACAAGAAACCTGAAACTTGGGAGATAGGAGAGTCTATGTGCCTGGCAGTTCCCGGACAAGTCCTGAACATCCAAGATGACACCCTTCGCACAGCGACGGTGTCGTTCGGCGGTGCCACGAAGTCCGTCTCATTGGCGCTCGTGCCGGAAGCCGAAGTCGGCGACTATGTGATCGTCCACGTTGGCTTTGCCATCAGCAAGCTGGATGAGGAAGCAGCACGACGAACGTTGAAGATCTACGCCGACCTTGCAGTTTCTGGCTCGTCGGGTGCGACCGAGGGGTGAATGCTAGACATGGCGTGTTTGCGGCTTGGCCTACAGAGTGAGAGGTGGGCTGAATCAGTAGTGGAATCGGAGCTGCGCGATTTCTAGCGCATCATTCACAACGCGATACACCATCCGATGTTCATCGGTAATCCGCCGCGACCACAAGCCCGAGAGCGCATGCTTCAATGGCTCCGGTTTGCCGACGCCGCCGAAGGGTTCGCGTTGGGTATTGTGGATGAGTTTATCGATCCGTTCGACCATGCGTTTGTCGTGTTTCTGCCAACACAGGTAGTCTTCCCATGCCTCGGCTGCGAACCCAACGTCACCTGACCGGCTTCCGTTCCACTTGGGCTGTAGTCAGTTGCTCAACGGCCGAGAGTAGTCGCTTGGCGTTGGCGGGTGCTCGTAAAAGATAGGCGGTTTCTTCCAGCGCCTTGTAGTCTTCGAGTGACAGCATCACAACAGACCGTTCGCCGTTGCGGGTAATAATCAAGGTCTCGTGGTCGTCGCACACTCGATCCATGGTCCGCGCGGGATTGGCGCGAACGGCAGTATAGGTCAGCTGTACCGCTGAATGGGTGAAATGTCCAGTGTCGCCACAATGCCCAACCACGGCACGCTGACTCTTATGCAGACCTAAAATGGTACACTGCCCAGATGCAGTTTGAGTGGGATCGTGAAAAGGCCAAGCGGAATCTTCAGAAACATGAGGTGTCCTTTGACGATGGCGGCACCGTCTTTTAGGATCCATTGACTGCGACATTCGATGATCCTGCTCGCTCCGTCGGTGAACGGAGATTTGTGACTATTGGCAATTCCAAGAACGGAAGGTTGTTAGTCGTTTCACACACTGAGCGCGGCAAGGTTGTGCGTATCATCAGTGCGCGACCTGCGACACGACATGAAAGGAAGCGACATGAGGCGTAAACGTTCTGTAGAACGCGACGAGCTTCGTCCGGAATACACGTTTGATTATTCAACGGCAGTTCGAGGGAAATATTACCAGCGCCTTCTAAAGGAAGGAGCGAATGTCGTCGTTCTCGAGCCCGATGTTGCAAAGGCATTCCGTGATTCGACCGCAGTGAACGAAGCCTTGCGTTCGCTCTTAAAGATTGCACAGTCTTCTCGGCGTCTTACCACCCGGTCAGGCCGTCCAGCGCGAAAGCGCACTGCTGCGTAGTAAAGTAGTGGTCAGGGGAACCATTTCATTCCCGACCGCTATCGATCTTCCAGAACGAAATTGGCAGCTATGTCGGCAGGCGACTGATCCTTGTTGAGATCTCGAAGAGTTATGAAACGATCACGCGTACATATCACACGAGGCAACGGCAATGTGTTTCTCGACTCGGGTTTTCCACCACAGGAGGCAGCCGAGATGCTGCTACGCTGCGAGCTTGCAGAGGCACTGCGCAAGTGGATGGCTCGTGAAAGATTGACTCAGGCACAGGCGGCCAAGCGTCTTGGTGTGGTTCAACCACGGATCTCTGAGATTGCGTGCAACAAGGTCGACAAGCTGTCCCTCGACTATCTGGTAGGTCTTTGTGCCAAGGCCGGCCTGACGGTAGCCGTCAAGTTGACTGCATAGTTGTATACTGCATTTTCAGGGCTGACGGCATCTCATTGAAACGCCAACAATGATGGCGTTATGCTCGGATCATTCGATGGCATATTAGACGGATGAAACACGGCAGATCCGGCTCTTACGAGGAACGGCCTAAACATGGTTCGGAATAGAAAAGACAGGAACAATATGGCAGCACGCAAAGATAAATCGTTTGCTGATTACCGTGTTGATGGGCATCTGTGGATCACGCTTTCGACCGGAGAGTACTACCCCGACGTACTGCCGCTTGCCTGTGAACTATACAAGCCTGTACTTGTAACGTTCGGGAAATTGTTGAAGTCCGCGCACTCCTCAGTAGACTTGTTCATGTCGATTGCTCAGACACAGCCACAATGGATGAGAATACAGTTATGCAGAGTGTTTCGGAAATACGTAAGCCCTGAAACCCCTGTCGAAATGCTCAAGAAGAAAAGTAGTGCAAAGAACATTTGCGATCGCTTCGGTAAAGGTTTTCGAAAGGTTACTGAAGTGCAAGATCGATTTCAATTGCGACCAATGCCAGATGAGGCGCTGTGTGCAATCCTGTGGGAATACAAGGATAGGGGTCAGAAGGGTTATGATTTGACCGAAAGGCTGTTCACGATTATTCGAGAGCATTTTCCGTCGCTTGAAATTACTGGGCCAGAGCGTGCGGGGAAGGATGTGTTGCTCGGTGAATTGTTCGACAATTACCCGAAGCCGGACAGACCCGTTGACTTCGTGCTGTCGCACAAAGGCAAGCCAGTTGCAATTGGCCTTGCGCGATATGACTCAGATAGAGGCGGAGCACAGGAGGATGACAGAACTGGTCAGTATCGAGATTGCGCAACGGAGGTTCTTAACTATGCAAAGCAACGCGCGCTTCCGCTCAAGGTTATTTTCCTGAATGACGGGCCTGGACTCCTGCTTGGGTCTATGTGGAGTGATTACGCATATATTGAAGAGTCTCGACCAGGACTGATCAAAGTTGTGACACTCAGGATGATCCCTGAACGGATCACACTGAAATGGCTCCTTGCTAAATAGGTAAACATCATGGCTACAGGAATCCCAAGAAAGAAGGGAAACGGATCTGGTCACGCGTTGGAATTGACTTATTCCGGGAAGAAGAGTGTGGCCGATATACTAACTTCGCAGCCTTCGGCCTTTTTTGATTTAGCACGTAAATCAACTTCCTTGAATCGCATGTACTGCGGTGACAATCTGGCTGGCCTCCGCCATTTGTTAGGAGAACCCTCCGTTCGTGGAAAGGTTACTCTAATTTATATCGACCCCCCCTTTGCCACCAGGGGCACATTTCTATCACGCAAACAACGGAAGGCTTATGAGGATGATCTTTATGGAGCTGAGTATGTGGAGAGTCTGAGGGAGCGATTGGTTTTTCTTAGGGAGTTATTATCCCCTACAGGCTCTATTTATCTCCATCTTGACGAGAACATGATATTTCAAATGAAGCTTGTCATGGATGAGATCTTCGGTGCCGCCAACTACCGGAATATTATTGTTCGGAAGAAGTGCAATCCAAAGAACTACACCAGAAAGGCGTATGGAAATACAGCCGACTTCATCCTCTTCTACACTAAAGGTGAACAGTATGTGTGGAACCGTCCCGTTGAACCCCTGTCAGATAAAAGTTCTAAAGAATATCACTACATTGAGACTGAAACAGGACGTCGATTCATGAAGGTGCCGGTACATGCGCCAGGCAAGCGTAACGGTGCTACGGGAGGTCCTTGGCGTGGGAAAATGCCGCCACCCGGAAAACATTGGCAATACACACCCGACACTCTTGATGAGATGGATGCTAGGGGTGAGATTTTCTGGTCAAGCAACGGCAACCCACGACGAAAAGTTTACCTCGATCAGCATCTTGGCGTTGGCATACAGGATATTTGGCTCGACTACAGAGATGCACATAACCAGAACATCAAGATCACAGGCTACCCCACAGAGAAGAATCCTGACTTGCTTCATCGTATTATTGAGGCATCTTCCAATCCGGGCGATATAGTTCTGGATTGCTACTCAGGTTCCGGGACGACGCTCGATGTCGCAAGCAATTTGCAGCGTCAATGGATTGGAATGGACTCTAGTGGTGAATCCGTTGCTACAATTCTAGAACGCTTTAAGCATGGCTTGTCTCCTATGGGTGATTATGTCGAGAAGCGGAATGCCGGAGGAACAAACACATTAGATCAATCTACGTTGTTTGACTCCTTGGAAGAGGAGCTGCAGATAAACAAGATCAAGGCTCAACCCGCCCGTAAACCTATCACCGATTTCTCGTTATATGTTCAAAGCGGCGAGCAGAGTAGGTTCGTCCCCATCATCGACAAGTGGATACAGGAATTTGTTCTCCCCACTGAGGAAGGGCCACGGAATGCGTTGGTCGTTTCTGGCGGCGTTAACTTCGCCGAGGTGTGCTACAGGCTCCACAGCAAGGACAAGAAGCTGGCTGCTATCATTGACGGAATTGGTCCGTGCAACTTGAGTATTCATCCAGCGGGTTTTGATTTCCTGGTTGACGCCATTGTGAGTCAACAGCTTTCTAAGGCAGCGGCGGACACGATTATTCATCGACTCCGAGGCCTCTTTCGGGATTCCAGCCCAACGCCCAAGGCCTTCGTCTCCATACCTCGATCAAAGATAATTGATGTGGGTGTATCAGCGAGAAAGTATCAGTACATATTGGAACTTGCGCAGCACCTTCAAAAGAAAAGCATTGATTTAGTGCAACTCTCGGATGAGCCCGATGAAGTAGTTCGTGCTATTCTCAAAAGGGTTAAAGGTATCGGTGATTGGACAGTCGATATGTATCTGCTTTTCGGACTTGGTAGACTCGATGTATTTCCAGTGAGCGACCTCGCACTTAGAAAAGCAATGTCAAGAGTCTACAATCTAGACGCAGCAGATGTTGAGGCTATGGAAAAGATCGCAAACCGATGGAAGCCCTATAGAAGTGTTGGATCATGGTATCTGTACCGAAACACAAATGCCCAACAAAACGCTGTACCGGTGGCAATGGAGCGCAGCGGAATTGCGACCGATGAGCTTGGCAGTTAGGCAGCTTGAATTAAGTAATCCCCAATGCGTGACAACTTTTTTGCTGGAAAGAAGGACCTACTGGCAAGACGAGTCAGTTTCACCTGCTCTAATCCGGAGTGCCGACCGGAACCCATCGGCCCTCAAGCTGACCCAACTGATGTTGTCAACATTGGGGTTGCAGCCCACAGATCGGCAGCCTCTCCCGGCGGGTCGCGGTACGAACCAGATCTATCATCCGAGCAGCGCGCGGATTCTTCAAATGGTATCTGGCTATGCCGGAGATGCACCAAGCTGATCGACAGCGACCCCATCCGGTTCAGCCGGGGCGTCTTGGAAGGTTGGAGGCGTGCGGCAGAGCAGTCAGCGGCCGTCGCTCTGATTCAAAGTAGGGACGCTGGCAAGGATTTTCAACCTGGTCATGCGAAGAATGAACGACTCATCTCAGCACTCCTTGAGGAGATGTGGGAAGATCTTCGGAACAATCCGACAACTCGCAAGTTCGTTGTTCTGAAACGCACCTGGGCCTATAACAGCCACGGGCCTTACCTGGCTTACTACTTGGATGAACATGAAGACTTAGAGGGTAAGCTCCAAGTGCTCGCAAATCTCGGGCATGTTCATGACATAACCTACAAGAACGTCCGCCGATTCCTCTTCCAAGAAAACTTTGTGGACTACTTGACTGGGACATGAACGGAAAGATTCAATCCAAAGCTGTCTAACACGCGCTGCGCCAAACGGCTGCAGCTCTCATGGCGCCCAATCCGCAATACTTTGCCACTTCGTCGAGGTTGTCTGGTTCCACAAAGACCCAGGTAATTGAGGGAATGATGCAGATCAACCGAGTTTCTGGATGTCTCGCTCATGAAGTACGTCGATGAGTTTCGCGATCGCGCGGTGGCGACGGCGCTGGCGGAGCGGATCAAGCAGACGGTGCAGCGGCCCTGGACGATCATGGAGGTTTGTGGTGGGCAGACCCACTCTATTGTGCGGTTCGGGCTTGATAGTCTGTTGCCGAAAGACCTCACGCTGGTTCATGGGCCGGGTTGTCCGGTTTGTGTGACCTCGGTATCGCTGATCGACCAGGCTGTCTGCCTCGCCTCCTTGCCAAACGTGATCTTCTGCTCCTTTGGAGACATGTTGCGTGTGCCTGGTTCTCGTGGTGACCTCTTCGGCGTAAAAGCGGCGGGCGGAGATGTGCGGATTATCTATTCGCCGTTGGATGCACTGGAACTGGCTCGAAAGCATCTCGATCGCGAAGTCGTCTGTTTCGCGGTGGGATTTGAAACCACCGCTCCGGCCTGGGCCATGGCGGTTACGCAAGCGAAACAATTGGGAGTCACGAACTTCAGTCTGCTGATTGCCCATGTGCTGGTACCTCCGGCAATGGAGGCCATCCTGTCGTCACCCCAGAATCGCATTCAGGGGTTTCTCGCCGCCGGCCATGTCTGTACCGTGATGGGCTATGAGGAGTACGAGGCCATCGCACAGAAGTATCGCGTGCCGATCGTCGTGACCGGGTTTGAGCCGCTCGATGTGCTGGAAGGCGTGAGCATGTTGGTGAGTCAGTTGGAAGAGGGACGAGTCGAAGTCGAGAATCAGTACGTGCGATCGGTGAGCCGAGAGGGAAACCGACCAGCGAGAACTCTTGTCGACGAGGTCTTTGAACCGGCGCCGCGAATCTGGCGCGGCATCGGCGAAATCCCCGCGAGTGGCCTGCGCCTCAAATCTGCCTACGGTGCCTATGACGCCGAGGTGAAGTTTCAACGTGAACTTGTGCAGTTGTCAGTAGGCATTGAAGATCCGGAATGCCAGAGTGGACTGGTCCTCCAAGGCTTACTCAAACCAATGGATTGCTCTGCCTTCGGGACTCGTTGCACGCCAGAGCAGCCGCTAGGTGCGCCGATGGTGTCGAGCGAAGGGGCTTGCGCGGCGTATTATCGGTATCGAGGCCACGTAAAATGTGAAAAGTGAGAAGTGAAAGGTAAGGCGTGGTGTTTGTTAGGATCAGAGCATATGGCTTATGGTAGAGGCAGGAAAAGCAAATCATCGATGGGATAACATCCCGGTCTGATCTCGCACTATAGGACATAAGCTATAGGCTCTTTTTACGCTGACTACGTGCTATACGCCATCAGCTATAAGCTCTGTTCTTCAGGCGAGATACCAACCATGAACAACAAACCATTTGAGCCGACTTGCCCACTGCCGCTCTCAACGAAGAAGACTATCCAACTCGCGCATGGCGGCGGTGGGAGGCTCATGCAGGAGTTGATTCAAAAGGTCTTCGTGCAAGCCTTTCACAATCCCATGTTGGAGTCTCTCCACGATGGAGCGACCTGGCCGGTCGAGAAGGGTACACTCGCCTTCACCACCGATTCGTATGTGGTACGGCCGCTCTTCTTTCCAGGAGGCGACATCGGAAGTTTAGCTGTGAACGGTACGATCAATGATCTCGCCATGTGCGGTGCGAAGCCGCTCTATCTGAGCGCGGGATTCATCCTTGAAGAAGGCCTCAGTATGGAGGTGCTCCAGCGGGTCGTGAACTCGATGGCTGAGGCAGCGCGAACGGCAGGTGTGCCGATCGTCACCGGCGATACGAAAGTTGTGGATCGAGGCAAAGGTGACGGAATCTTCATCAATACGTCCGGCGTTGGTCTGGTGCCGAACGGTGTTCGTGTCTTGCCGACGTTGATACAACCGGGCGACGCGATTCTTGTAAGCGGCGATCTTGGCTCCCACGGCGTGGCCGTGCTCAGTGTGCGGGAAGGACTGACGTTCGACGGGAATGTTGAGAGTGATTCGGCGCCGTTGCATCGCATCGTGGCCGATTTGATCGACAGTGGGATCGAGATCCATTGCCTCCGCGATCTCACCCGAGGCGGACTTGCGAGTGTGCTGAATGAACTGGCCGCAGCGGCGAAGGTCGGTACGATGGTGGAAGAGCCTGCCATTCCGGTGAGCGAGCCGGTGCGTGGAGCCTGTGAGCTCTTAGGACTCGACCCACTCTATGTGGCGAATGAAGGACGCTTCGTCGCGATAGTGCCTGAGTCGCAGGTAGAGGCGGCTCTGGCCGTGATGCATCGACATCAAGCGGCCAATCAGGCGGCTCAGATCGGCATCGTAACGGAGCGTGATCCTTCCATGGTCATCTTACGGACGGTTGTTGGCACCCACCGTGTGCTCGACCTCCTATCAGGCGAGCAACTCCCGCGGATCTGCTGATCGATTCTTTCTGGTTCTACCTTTCCTACCAGCCTCCGTTATTGTCGCCACGCTTCCCAAGCATCGATCTCCGGACTTTCAGTTCCCGCTGCTGTAGCATTCTGCGACAGCGGGCAGAAGGTTTCTGAGAAAATTTCCCCACTCTCGAAGTGCGCGAGGGCCTTCGGTTCGAAGAAACCCCGTGCTTTCAACTGGTTCAAACTAGACTGCGACCTCATTGTGGCTCGTTTCAATGGCACGATGGTTGCCCTTCATTCTCCTCGTATGGATGGGAGGGGGAAGCTGATGTTCTCACGGGCTGTCCTATTATGTCTGTTCCTTGTTCTGTCATGTCTCCCTGTTGCGGATGCCAATGCTGAGCAGCAGAGTAGTGAGAAGGCGCTCCGTGAACATTACGACTTGCAGGAGGGGAAGCGTCTCTATGGAGAGTATTGCCGGTTTTGCCATGGAGAACAGGGAAAAGGTCACGCATTCAATGTCACCCCGCCACCAGCAGACCTCACGAGCCCCGCAGTCCAGCGGAAGTCCGATATCGAGTTGGCCCAGACGATTCACGATGGTGAACGGGGCACCGCGATGGGGTCGTGGAAATGGGCATTATCGAAGGAAGAAAAGCAGTATGTCCTGCTCTATATCCGCTGGTTGGCTCAATCACGATAGCCTGTTCCAGCCTCGTTACCTTAACGATCTCTTGGGAGGAGAGACGCAGCAGTGGCAATGACCAATGAGGAAACGCGGAAGGCAATCATTCGGCGGAGGGATCTTCAAGCAGTGCCGACAGCCGTCGGTGATGTCTGCATGACGAAGCAGCAGGTCCTATTGTTTGGAGGAGTGACATGACAATGAAGGTTGTGGTGGGGATCGATGGGTCGAAATATTCCGAATGGGCGCTGGATTGGGTGGGGAAGATTCCCTTGCGGTCTGCCCCTCGGGTAACGGCGATCCATTCCGTCGATCTCAATTCCGCCCGGGTACCGGCTCTCACCTATCCATCCATCAGCGGGTATGAACCTGATATCGGGGAGGCGATTCATCTGCTGGAAAGCCGAGCGCAGCAGGTGGAACTCGGCATGAAGAAACGGATGACTGAGTTGAAATTGACCGGTTCGGTCCGCGTGGAACAAGGACCGATCGCACAGGCGCTGTTGAAGCATGCAGGAAATACCGCGCTGATTGTGGTGGGGAGTCGAGGCTTGGACGCCCTTGACCGGCTCATGTTGGGGAGTGTATCGACCGCCGTGACGCTCCATGCCACGACTCCGGTCCTGATCGTTAAGGAGCCGCCTCACACTCCTCGGCGGATCTTGTTTGCAACAGACGGATCTGCCTCATCAGGGAAGGCACTTCAGTTTCTGCTCAAACGATTCACGGCTACGGTCGACGGCAAGCCCCTTGTGATTCTCTTGGTGCATGTCATGCCGTTCTTGCGGTATACGGCGGTGAAAGAGGCGGGAGAGCAGTTGCTGGCTCAGGAAGCCGCCAAACTGGAAAAGGTCGGGTACCGGGTCAGGCAATTCCCCCGGGTCGGACCGGCGGCAGAAGAAATCATGAAGATCGTGAATCTCGAACAGCCGGATTTGATTGTGACAGGCGCAAAAGGGCGGAGTGCCGTCGCGCGTTTCCTTCAAGGCAGCGTCTCGTTGAAACTTGTCCAGCAACCAGCTTGCTCAGTCCTTGTCGTCAGGTAAGCCTGAAACGCTGCTCACGCGCCCCCGTACCATGGAGAAATGTGCTCGTTCCTCGACGGAACGAGCACATCACCCTTGTTGGGACTTCGACCGATCCAGGACCGTACCCGCACTCTGCCGCAACGCCACCAAGAAACGACTCATCCTTGGTGACAAGCTTACTGCACAAGGTATTGTACAGTTCTCTCAAGATAGCCAGGACGTGATTTGTTATGCACTTTTCTTGTAGACGACAAGGCCTCCAATTAAGATGGCAAGCATGACCACGCCGAACAATAAGAGACTGTCCATAACTCCTCCTTTTGATGAATGAAATGCCAGGTTTCCCAGGGCACATATGACAAACGATGTCTTCTTCTGACACTGATTTCAGGAGCATCCATCCGCTGCACGTTCGTATGAGCACACAAGGTCTCGTCAGCCTGCATGACAATGCAGCAACTATTATGCTCACCTGAAAATCTCGTAAAGATAGAGGGAATGGGCCCTGGAAGATGAGATAGCACGGGTTACTGGGGAGAATATCCTCAGAGTTGTCTACTCTCTTGCACACACAGCGGCCTTTGATGGCCGTCGATCACTGAAGTCTCGATGAGGATTTTGGCAGGTGAGCAACTAGCCGGTTAAACGTTCCCGCCCAGGGGCAGCGGTAAGGTCCTGATCGGGACCGATCGGAACGATGCGGGTCGGATTGATGTCGTCATGTGTGACGTAGTAGTGCCGCTTGATATGGTCAAAATTCACGGTTTCGGCGATGCCGTCTGTTTGGTAGAGATCTTTGAGATATCCGAAGAGGTTTGGGTAGTCGAGAATTCGCCGGACATTGCACTTGAAATGTCCGTGGTAGACCGCATCAAACCGAATCAGCGTGACGAAGAGCCTCCAATCAGTCTCCACACATTCCGGCCCGAAGAGATAGCGGCGGGTGGCGAGGCGTGCGTCCAGTTGATCCAGTGCCGTAAACAGTCGCCGTGCCGCTCGTTCGTAGGCGTGCTGTGATGTGGCGAATCCCGCTCGATACACGCCATCGTTCACATTCTCGTAGATAAAGCTATTCAGTTCGTCGATCTCTTGTCGGAACCCGTCCGGATACAAGTCGATCGGACTTTGGGTGAACCGGTTGAATTCACCGTTGAAGATTCTCATCAGGTCATCGTCGGAATTGGTGACAATGCGTTTGGTGACAGAGTCCCACAGCACCGGGACCGTAAATCGTCCGATGTAGTGCGGGTCGGTCGCCTTATAGGCCTCACTCAGAAATGAAAATCCATTGATGGGATCCGGGGAGTGCCCAGGACCTTCATGAAACGCCCATCCGCGCTCATCACGAATCGGATCCACGACGGTCATTCCGATCACGGACTCGAGCTGCTTCAGCTTGCGAACGATGATCGTCCGATGGGCCCAGGGGCAGGCCCATGATACATAAAGATGATATCGACCTGCAGCGGCCGGATAGCCGGAGCCGCCATCGGCTGTGACCCAGTTGCGGAACGAATCTGCCTGGCGTCGAAATTCTCCCATAGGCGATTGTTCATTTGGGAATTGGGGTTGGACTTCCATGCAGAGTTGATCCCTTTCGGAATCAGTATCTCACACTCACCGATCAATAGGCGCACAAACGGTTCCAATAGGAGCTGTTGCATTTTGCTACAGAGCCATCTTCGTACCGTGGCAATAAGCGACGAAAACAGAGCCATGCACCAGGAAAATCGCGTAATTGGAGGGCACGCCCCGTGCGAAGAGACTGACGGGAGAGGCGTGATCATTCATGGGTAACAGCCACGTGCCGCTAGACAACGCCCGACATCTTGTACAAGCCTGTTCTCGCAGTCTGATGATCTGTGTTCTCCTCGCGGGAGGGGCGGCTTGTGAGAACAAGGCGACCGATACCACCCCTGTCGCGCAGAACCCGCCGTCTGCCGCATCACGGCTGTTGCATCTGACCGCGGAAGAGCTGTCCCGCATGCAGTTGGAGTTGTCGCCGGTGGCGCAAGGGGAGATCCTGTCGCATCGGGAATTTCCCGCCACCGTCCAAGCCAACCAAAACGAATTAGCCGAGGTCACGGCCCTGATTCGTGGCCGGGTGGTCAAGGTACATGTCGATGTCGGGCAGGATGTGAAAAAAGGTACGCGCTTGGCGCTGCTCCACAGCGTCGATCTCGGTATGGCGGAGGGTGAACATCTCAAAGCTGAGGCCAGGCTTGAGGAGGCCGAACGATCCCATGGGCGAGCCAGGGAGTTGTACGAGAACAAGGCCGTCAGCCTTGCTGAATTACAGCGACGTGAGGCAGCCATGAAAGCCGCCAGGGCCGAATCCCGTGAGACGAGGAACCGGTTGGAGCTGCTTGGTGTGCCTCAAGAAGAAATCGAGAGGCTGGATCGTGAGCATACGATCAAAGCCGACATGCCGTTGCGCGCGCCGTTCGATGGGCGGGTCATCACACGAAACATCACGAAGGGAGAAGTGGTCGAAACGGATCAAACACTGTTCACTGTGGCCAACCTTACCGACGTATGGGTGATCGGTAACGTGCCCGAAAAGGATATCCGATTCATCCGTAAGGACCAGCACGTCAACGTGGTGCTTGCGGCCTATCCCCATGCGATGTTCGGTGGAACCATCACCTATGTCGGAGATGTCCTTGACCCGGCAACCCGCACGATGAGCCTGCGCGTCACCGTATCAAACCCTGAGCGACTGTTGAAGCCGGAAATGTTTGCCGTCGTCAGCGTGTACGCAACGTCGAGTCCTGACGCGCTGAGCGTCCCGCTTGCAGCCGTTCAGGATGGACCTGTCGGCAAGATGGTGTTCATTCAGCAGGAGATCGGTACGTTTGAGGCACGAACGGTCAAGTTGGGCAGTGAAGAGGGAGAGGTGGTCAGGATTCTGGAAGGGGTGAAGGCCGGTGAGCAGGTCGTGACGAAGGGCTCCTTCGCTCTTAAATCTGAAATGGAACGGCACAAGATCGAGCCATCGACATGATCGTCTCACTGCTGGAATTTTCATTGCGGCAGCGGATCCTGGTGATCGGTCTGGCTTGCCTGCTGTCCGTCATCGGTGTGATTGCCTTTGAGTCGATCCCGATTGATGCCTATCCCGACGTGACAAACATCCAGGTACAGGTATTGACTGACGCGCCAGGGCTTTCCCCTGTGGAAGTGGAACGATTCATCACCTATCCGCTCGAAATCCAGATGACCGGACTTCCCGGGTTGGCTGAGATCCGGTCACTGTCAAAATTTGCCCTCTCTCAGATCACTGTGGTGTTCAACGATGATGTGGATATCTACTTCGCTCGACAGTTGGTCTTCGAACGAATCATGGCGGCGAAGGAACGACTCCCTGACGGGCTGGAACCTATCATGGCGCCGGTCAGCACGGGGTTAGGCGAGGTCTATCAATACTATGTGGAAGGCTCGTCAACTCTTCAGCCAGCTCAGGACGGGCAGCTCCGGGGAAGGCCTGAGCCTATCCTAGCTGATACTCAGGTTCTCGAAAAGGAATTGACGGACCAGCGGACCATTCAGGACTGGGTGCTGCGGCCGCTGCTCAAAAGCGTGCCGGGAGTCATCGATGTGAACGGGATGGGCGGGTTCGTCAAGCAGTATCAGGTCCTTGTCGATCCGGCCAAACTGCGCAAATTCAACCTCACGTTGCACGAGGTCTACGAGGCTGTCGCGAAGAATAATGCCAATGCCGGCGGGAATGTGCTCGAGCGATATGCCGAACGTGCGATCGTTCGAGGGTTGGGTTTGATCAAAAGCCTGAGCGATATCGAATCAATCATCGTAAAGGAATCCGGTGGCACACCGGTTTTTGTTCGCGATGTGGCGGAGGTCCGGATCGGTCACGCCGTCCGTCATGGCGCGGTGGTGCTCAATGGGGAACGGGAGGTGGTCGCCGGCACGGTGCTCATGATTCGAGGAGGCAATGCCCGTCAGGTGGTCGAGGCGGTGAAGGCCAAGGTGGAGGATCTTCAGCAGGGGCATGGCCTCCCAGCAGGCATGAAACTGATCCCGTTCCATGATCGCATCGAGTTGGTGAATGCCGCCATTCACACGGTACGTGATGCGTTGATCGAGGGCGTGGTGCTGGTGGTTTTCGTCTTCTTGTTCTTTCTGGGCCATGTCCGAAGCGCCGCGATCGTGACCGTCACGTTGATCGTCACACCGCTCGTGACGTTCATCGCCATGGAACGATTCGGACTCTCGGCCAACCTCATGACACTGGGCGGGCTCGCGATCGCCATCGGCGAGATTGCCGACGGATCTCTTGTGGTGGTCGAAAACGCCTATCGGCACCTCGCGCAGCACAGTAACGCTTCGGAGGAAAGCCGGCTCAGTGTCATTCTCCACGCCACCAAGGAAGTGGGCCGGCCGATCCTGTTCGGAATTTTGATCATCAGCGTCGTCTTTTTGCCGCTCCTGACCCTTCAAGGTATTGAAGGGAAGATGTTCGCGCCGCTGGCCTACACGCTGGTCATTGCGTTGCTGGCGTCGGTGATCGTCACGCTCACGTTGTCGCCGGTGCTTGCGTCCCTGCTGTTGCGTGGGGACCATCCGAAGGAAACGGGTCTCACCCGTTGGATGAGGCAGCGGTACTTGCCGGTATTGGAATGGACCCTCCGGAATCGCAGGGTTGTTCTGGCCGGGTCGACGGCGATCGTGCTTGCCAGCATGACCCTCGTGCCCTTCATTGGGCGGGAGTTTATTCCTCTGCTGGAGGAAGGTGCGCTGACCCCTCAAGTCGTTCGATTACCGAGCGTGTCGCTGCCGGAATCCATCGAGATGGAAAAGCAAACTCACAAGGCGATGTTGGAATTCCCTGAGGTTCGGGTGGCCGTGAGCAAAATCGGCCGGCCGGATATCGCATTCGGCCCGGAGGAACCCAATGAAAGTGACCCGATCGTCTCGCTGAGCGACCGGAGTACCTGGACAACGGCAGCGACGCAGTCGCAACTGACCGATGCCATCAGAAACAAGCTGGCGGAGATTCCCGGCATCTCCGTGCTCATGAGCCAACCGATTCAGGAACGGGTGGACGAACTCATCTCGGGTATCAGAACGGAATGCGCGATCAAGCTGTTCGGGGACGACCTCGATGTCCTGTGGGACAAGGCGGAGGAGATCGCAGCCCTGCTGCAGCAGATTGCGGGGGTCAAAGACGTCAAAATCGAACAGATCTCCGGACAACCCTATCTGACCATCGACATCGACCGGCAGAAGATCGCCCGTTTCGGCATCAACGTGGCTGATGTGCAGGACATCATCACGACGGCGATCGGCGGGAAGTCGGCCACGCAGGTTTATGAAGGTGAGCGGCGATTTCAGCTTATCCTGAGATTTCCCGAATCCTATCGGAACAGTGTCGCAAGCGTCGGCGAAATTCGGGTGAAGTCGGCTTCTGGAGCTCTGATCCCGATGAGCGATCTCGCAACCATTGAGATGCGCGAAGGCCCGCTCCGCATCAGCCGTGAGCATGTCAAACGCCGTATCTTCGTCGGCTTTAATGTTGTAGGCCGGGACATCGGTGGTGTGGTGGATGAAGGGCGGGCGAAGCTCGCCGCACAGCTTCGTTTGCCGGAAGGGTACACCGTCGTTTGGGGCGGTGCGTTCGAAAATATGGAACGGGCCAACGCGCGGCTCATGATCGTCGTGCCGATCACGCTGGCTCTGGTCTTCTTCCTCCTCTTCTGGGCCTTCCATTCGGTGAGGTACGCGAGCCTGATCATCATCAACCTGCCGTTTGCCTTGATCGGCGGTGTCGTCTCCTTGTGGCTGAGCGGACAGTATCTGAGTGTACCGGCCTCGATCGGTTTCATCGAGCTGTTCGGGCTCGCTGTAGGGAATGGAATCGTGCTGGTCTCCTATATCAACCAGCTCCGTCACGAGGGACAAACGATCGACGATGCGATCTTGGCCGGTTGTAGTCTTCGTCTCCGTCCGGTCGTGATGACGATGATGACGACGTTGCTCGGTCTGCTGCCGTTGGCGTTGGCGCAAGGGATCGGAGCTGAGGTGCAGCGGCCGCTCGCCAGCGTCGTGATCGGCGGACTCTTCACCTCGACGGCGTTGACGCTGGTGGTCCTGCCCGCGCTGTACAGCCTGTTTGCGGGGCGGGACGTGGGGAAAGAGGAGGCGCCGGAATGGGTGTGAGAGGGGCGGCGCGTGGACCGACATTTCTACGGCGGCATGATGCGCTGATCATCGGTGGGGCTACCGAGCGTAGACGTTTGTGCTGGCACTCTCTGCTCCTTGGATAGGTCGACATGCGCCATGCCGCTCTCAAAATGCCGGTCCACGCGTCGCTTGGGGGGAGAGAAGAAAATCTTTCATGAGCGCGATGAGCTTTTCCATGTTGCAGCGTCTTTCACGTGTCACCTCCGAGAGAACTGAAGGGCAGCCAAGGATCTGAGGCAGAAATCCACTGGATTGATACGAGATCGGACGACTGTGGTGTTAGGCATCAATCTTGTAGTTGTCAGATGCCAAGTCTGTCGGGCCGGTCTAGGCCGAACACCGTCGCTGGCAGGCGAGGGCGAATCCACAGGGTAATTAGTTAGAACGGGGAGGGGGGCGTTTATGAGACAGGTGTTGGGGAGTATGGCGGTGTTCTGCCTCTTCATCGCTTGGGGAGCTGCCGTGTATGCTGCCGGTGCCGGGGATCAGGAATTCTCCAAGGGGGAGAACCTATTGAAAAACAAACAGTATGCCGAGGCACGGGCGGTGTTGGAGGTCGGTATCCAGAAAGATCCGTCCAATATCCAGGCACACTTCAACCTCGCTGAAGCCTGCCGGGCCCTCGAGGCTTGGATCTGCGCGGAGGACCATTACGAGACCGCCCTGGATCTGGATGCCAAGTCCGGGCGGACAACATCCTATTTGCCCAAGACCAAAGCGAAAGTCTGGCGGCTACGGGAAGAAACGACGGCCTGGCGGCTTCTACACGAAGCGAAGGCGTTGGTGGCTGGTGGAAAGATGAAGCAGGCCCAGGAGACGCTCGAAAGCGCGCATGAAATGGGCCTGACCACTGAACAGCAGGTCCTTCACCAACAGCTTCAGGCCAAACTTCCACGGTCTCTGTCCGGGGCGAAGAAACAAACCTCCGCCGGGACGTCTGGAGGAATGGGAGACGCTGATAACCTCGATCTGCAGATGGTGCTGGTGCCGGCCGGGACGTTCACACGGGGAAGCACACTTGGAGATGATGAAAAGCCGGTGCGGCAGATCTATCTCAATGCGTTCCGGATCGACAAGTATGAAGTGACGGTTGGGCAATACGCCAGGTATTTGGAAGCCACGGAAATGGAGGAGCCGCCGGACTGGAGCGTCATGAATCAACCACAACATCTGAGACGTCCGGTCGTCAATGTCAGTTGGGAGGATGCGGTCAACTACTGCAAATGGGCCGGTAAGCGTCTGCCGACTGAAGCAGAATGGGAAAAGGCCGCAAGGGGAACCGATGGACGGATCTATCCCTGGGGCAATGAAGCCCCGACCAGACTCCACGCCAATTATGGACGAAAGGATTGGGATGACCATCTGGCTTTGGCCCCGGTCGGATCGTTCGAGGCAGGGAAGAGCCCTTACGGCATCTATGACATGGCTGGGAATGCCTGGGAGTGGGTGTTCGATTGGTACGGGCTCGATTCATATAAGAAAAGTCCGGAGAAGAATCCCATCGGCCCGGCAAAGGGTGACGAGAAGGTCGTACGCGGAGGCTCCTGGCTGTACGTGTCGGACTTTCTGCGGTCTGCCCATCGGTTCAATGCGCAACCGATGAACCGGCAGTTCGGCTATGGGTTTCGGTGTGCAAAAACGCCGTAACCGTTCGGCGGAGAGTTCGTGGCACTCGAATGAGTCGTCGCAGAAGCGGCTCAGCGATATTTCGCGAAGCAAATGAGATCGAGATGATCGTAGTGATTGGGGAGAATCGTTTCAGCCTTATAGCCCAGGCCAGTGAAGAACTGAATGTTGCGAGGCGTATGCAGCATGGTGCAGGCATAAAATTTATGTGCATCGGTGGCCGCTCGCTCAATTTCATGGAGCAGCGCTTTCCCAACACCATGGCGTTGATGGGTGGGAATCACCGAGAGCAATCGAATGACGCAGACGCCGGCCACTGTCCAGAAGCGCACAGAACCGACGATTGCATCCTCATTGTCCGCGACGAAAATGTGTTTCTCCCTCGCATCTTCTTTCAGGCTCTCGAGGGTTTCGGTTGTCCAGCCACTGACGGTGTAGACACCGACATATTCGCCGAAAGCGGATCGTTGCACTTGGAGGATCGCAGGGAAATCCGCTTCGGTTGCTGATCGAATGTGCACCACGGTACGGGTCTCGAGTGATGGAATTCTTCCGGCCTTCATAGCGGAAGAAAAGGAATTTCGCAAGCGGATTGAATACGGAATTATGAGAGAGCCACGGGAGGCGACAGGTCATTCAACTCAAACATCAAGGGAGTTTCAATGCTGAAAGAAGTTACAGGAGATATCTTACGGACAACGGCGGAAATGGTCGCGCACGGCGTGGCTCCAAACGACAACCATGCAAATGGTTTAGCATTGAGCCTGCGACAGCAGTGGCCGGCGATGTACAAGGACTTCAGGCACTATTGCCAGACGTTTACGCCCAAGACCGGTGAATTGTGGGCCTGGGCTGGTGCCGGTGGTGCGCGGATTGTGAGCCTGTTTACCCAAGAACCGGCCCCCAGCCATGGGTCTAATCCAGGAAAAGCGACGATCGAAAACGTCAATCATTGCCTCAAGGCCCTTGCCAAGTTGGTCGAAAGCGAGAAGGTCAGGAGTGTTGCCCTTCCTCGATTGGCGACCGGTGTCGGCGGACTGGATTGGAAGGACGTGAAGCCGTTGGTCGATAAACATCTCGGCCACTTGGCCGTTCCGGTCTATGTGTATGCGGTGTATCAGCCGGGCGTTCAAGCGACCGAAGGATGACGTCCCACGAACGTGTTGGAGCTTGGGGTTCCGTTTGCTTCAGACATAGGAGTATTCACCGATCACTAGCGGGCGGGCGGCGATGCGGTGAATCAAGATGCACTGCGTAACCGGAAATATGGTTCCGGTTACGCAGCGGCCTCCCCATATTGGCGGAACTTTGAACCGCCCGATGTCTTTCGTCGGGGGGGGGCTTGCTGATTCCGGTGGATCACCTCATCGACGATCATTCCGCAGTTGACGCAACGCCAGGCATGCACCTCCGAGGACGAACCGGTGCATACGACGAAGCTATCATCATAGACCGCGAGTCCATTGCATCGTTGGCAATTCATTATTCACCTCCTGATCATGTCCTGATCTCTTCCGGTGGAACTGCTTGTGGAATTTCATGGTCAGCAGCATGATTCGTCCGCTGCATGCGCGTAGTGCGCAGCATGGCGATCCCGTCTTGAAGGCCGAGCAGGTACCGCTCACGAATTTCCTGGGAACAGAGCCGATAGTCGCCGCTGTGGTCTCGATTCATCACGGCATCGCGCAACCCATCCGCTTCGGCTTGCCAGGCATCTGCTTCCGGCTCACTACCAGCCTGTCTCGACCGTTGTCGGCACCATTCGATCCGCACACTGATAGGGGGCATCGGCGGTTCCATGTGTTTGGCCTTCAGGGTGCAAGTCCTTTGCACTCAAGGTGCATGGAGCAAATTAAGTGCCACGGGAAGCAGAGACGGAGAGGTAGGTTGGGCCGTCTCCATGAATTTGGTCGATTTATACGTAAATATAGTGAGTTATGCGTATGGAGCTGTCAGGAAGGCCGCGCTGGAAGGGGCTTATGGAAGCCATTCCAAGTGAAGGAGGTGAAGGCAAATGACTCTAGTAGTTCACCGGAGCACGAGGAGCCGATTCGAAACAGTCCGGCCTTTCTTCGAGAGGCTTCAAACGAATAAACATCCTCTGCAAGCGATGGAGCGTGCTGTTTATGGAGCACTGAACAACACATGGGTCATGGGTTTGACAGGGTGACTCCTGTTCGCGAAGGATATGGAGATGTTTTTATTGATCAATGGGGTATTCCTTCATCGGCTGAGCGGTAATCGGGTATAGTCGTCATTCAGGGATTCCTGAAAAAGATTGCCGGGGGGAACAACCTCATCATGAGATAAGGAGTTGAGATGGGTAAGCATGGAGGCGGGTTGGTTAAGGAGTTTATGCATCGCTACCTGGAGGTCGTCTCACCGAAGGCAACGGTGGCGGCTGTTGCTGAGCGAATGAACAGCAAGCGGATCGGCTGTCTCTTGGTCGAGTCGGATGATCCCACCCGGGGGCCGATTGGTATTCTGACGGAGACGGATCTCGTGCGGAAAGTTTTGGCCGCGGGATTAGACTCCATGGCGACGACGGCGAATCAGGTGATGGTCAGTCCCATTGTGACGATCCCGGAGGACCGCACCATGTTGGATGCGAGTCATATGATGGAAACCAATCATATCCGCCACCTCGGTGTAGTAGAATCCGGCGAGATTGTCGGGATCATTTCGGTGCGGGACCTGGTGCGATCATTCGTGGATGCGGAGAGCGGCCCGGTCAGCGACATTGAGAAGGTCTACCGTCCGTTGGGCATCCTGATGGCAACCACATTCGCGACGATTCCGAGTAACGCGTCTCTTCTCACTGCGGCGCAGGTGATGCGTGAGAAGCGGCTCGGGTCCTTGTTGACCATTGAAGCAGGCGAGATCGTCGGCATTGTGACGGAGTGTGACTTGGTCCGCAAAGGGCTTGCGGTCAATCGTGGAGCAGAGGATACGCCCGTCAGTGCGGTGATGAGTTCGCCGCTGCTCAGCATTGATGTCAATCGCACGGTCCGCGACGCCAGCAAGATGATGGCCGAGCAGGGTGTACGACACTTGACCGTGACGGAAAGCGGAAAGATTGTCGGGGTGCTCTCTGTGCGGGATCTCGTGAAAATGGTCTCTGTTCGGGATCGTCCCAGGTTCCTCGGCAAACCGTCGTAGAAAATAGAGGATCCTCTCAGCATCACGGCCAATCGTGGGAGCCAGGGGAGCATCAGCACGCCGAGTGAAATGGACAGGGCGACGATCGAGGCCACCAGTTCCTCATCGAGCTGCGCTTCAGCCGCAGCGATCAGGAGTACAACCGTTCGGCATGCGCTTTGGTCAAGAGGCCACGGGATCGGAGCCAGATTCCGACGATAAATGTGAGGATGAAGACGTGAAGAGACAGAGGCATAGCGGTCAACGAACGGGCAGGCCATGATGCCGTTCTCCTTACAGGAGATGCAACGTCTACTTGGATAGGTAGTTCTGAACGCTTGATTCTTCAGCGCAATAGACTTAGAAGAAAGGAATGGAAGAAGGGCGGGATCAGAGTAGAGACCCCGGCACTGCGGTCAAGCGAATGTGATGGCCCTCTTGTTCCGTTGATAGACCTGAGATGGCAAGTAAACCAGATCGTTCCGTACGTCTTTCCAAAGCCGCGATTGATGCCTTGTGGCAGGGTAATGTCGTCGGAGCAATCAATGCCGTACGCAAGGAGCGGGGTATTGGTATGGCGGAGGCAAAGGAGCTGGTGATCACGTACATCGGCACACAGCCTGCCCTCAAGAAGAAGATCGATCAAGTGCTTGCCACGGCCAAACGAAGATTCATCGCATGGACCGCAGGGGTATTGGTTGTGGCGGCTGCCATCGCCTATTTCATGATATGGGGCCCGTAACGCGGTGCATGAGCCTGATGGCCTGTTATGGAAACAACACTCTAAAGCAAGACATGTGGCAATGGAATCGAGGGATCTTCCCATGGGGGCAGCATGATGCGTGAACTAACCACAGTGGCATTGCTTGTGGTGGGTGTGATCGCCTCCTGCGTGCTTGCACCGGTTCTGGTGTGGGCGAAGGTGCAGGTGTTGCCGGAGACCGTGCTGCTTGTGGAAGGCAAGAAGGTGAGTGGGCACAATACTGTGCTGCATCATCCGGCGGTGAAGGGGATCGTTGATGCATTTGAACGGGCCGAATCGGGGCTACAACAAGAAGAGCTCGAGAGGCTCATGCAATTTTATGCGCCGTCGTATGACTACCACGGGCTGAAGCAGGCGGATGTCCGCCGGGTTTGGGGCGAAGTGTTCGAGCATTACCAGGGGCTCGAGTCGCTCCACCTGTTTTCCGACATCAAGGTACTGAATGTGGATGGGAAACTACGAGTAGAAGTAACCTGCACAGGCGGACTGTACGGGACGGATGAACAGAGTGGGAAACGAGTGACCCTCGACAGTTGGTTCCGCGAGGTCCACTATCTGGTCAAAGAGGGTGAGAACTGGCGATTTCTTGGCAATGCCGGCGACGTGCCGGTTGCGGCTCCCTTCGCAGCGGCTCCACACCACCCGTTGTTCTAACAGGATGCTGAAAAAGTCCGCCAGTGGCGTTCCCTGCCTTCGCCGAAGCGCTTCGCGCAGGCAGGTCGCATCGCTCAGAGGATTCAACGTACTGCAGCGTACGCTTCGTCTCTTCACTCGTCGCGGCCTTGCCGGACAGAATTTTTGAGCATCCTGAGTTCTTGCGGCGTGAATGCCACACAGAACATTCCGCTATGGGAGAGACTACGTCTGTCGCAGACGAACGATGATGGTGGGCATGACAGCAAAAAACAGGAGAGCCACGTAGTAGGCAGCGCCGGATATCGGATCGCGGTCAAGAAAGACTTCAGTTGCCGACATCCCACGCAGCCATATTCCTACGGCCAGGTCGGCGAGCAATACGAAGCCCATGGCCATGAAGCCAACAGGCAGTGCTGAAGACCGCCGGCCATCAAGCTTGTGATGAACTACCCATCTGGCTGCGGCGACAATGATGCCGAGCATCAACGGCATTTCCAGCAGTTCGGCCGTTCTATCGCCGAATAGTGGAACCAGGATCAGAACCCGTCCTGTTCCCAGCACGAACCCCGCGCCAAATACCAAGAGAAAGTAGAGAGCCGCTACTCGCGGGATCTGCATGGGCCAGTCAATCTTCATTCTTCCGGTAAACGTCGCTACATCAGGGAGAGTCCTGATCGGCAAGGACCGTTCCGCCTTCTCCGATGGAATCCGCGGTCGACTCGTTCTATCACGTTGGGACGAACGATTTCCCGACCTCCTCGCAACAAAACCAGCCATCAATGGGCCGATCACGAGCAGCACCGTTTCATTTCGATACAGTCGAGATTGTTCGATATGGATGTCATCTCGTTCTTGTCGTGCTTGGTACCTGCGATCCAGACTTGTGTGCGCACATCGAAGAGAGTAGTTTGTGTTCTTGATACAGAGTCCGGCTATCCTCGGTGCGATGAGTCGCCTATTCTTATAAGTGTAGAACACTGGACACCTAATCTGTGGCCCGGAAGGGATGGCTGAGACTTGGTGAGCATCATGGTATCGACCCGGAGGACACTCAGTCTACCTTGTGAGCCCTTGTTGGAGGAAGTTGCCGTATGATCGATGCGGGCCGTTTCTACGAAATGCAGGCACTGCAGTATCTTGACGATCGAGATCGATCCCGTGTCGGAGTCGAAGTTGTTGAGCAGTGGGCACGATCGCTCCCGTTTGGGACTCCCATCGTCGAAATTGCCTGTGGCGGAGGGTATCCCATTACGCAAGTCCTCGTGGATTCTGGGCTCGCGGTCTGGGCGATCGATACTTCACCCACATTACTGAGACAATTTCGATTGCGTTTCCCCACAATTCCCACGCAATGCGCGTCAGCTCTGGAGAGTAACTATTTTGGGCGGACATTCGAGGCGGTCCTCTCGATCGGTCTCCTGTCCTTTCTTCGCGAGGACGCGCAGCTGGCTCTCCTCCATCGGGTCTCGGAGATCCTCGAGCCACAAGGGCGTCTTCTCTTCACGGCCCCCGTCGAAACAGGAACCTGGCAGGATGTGGCCACCGGGCTCGAATGTTGGTCACTCGGTCGAATCGCCTACACGCGTGCCCTCCAGCACTTGGGTTTTCGTGTGGTCCGGACGCATGTCGATGAAGGTGAAAACAACTACTATGAAGCTGAAAGGATCGGTGAAGCTACCTTGTGAGGCGAGGTCAACCACTCGGCAGCCAGGTGCGGAATCGGAGCCTTGCTCCGTCAAGGAGAGGACATGAACTTTGGGAGCTGTCGGATCAGGACATTCTCGAGATCGCCACTCCGATCATGGATGATTTGATGGAGGTTTCAACACGGATCGATTAGGAGTCGCATAGCAGGGATTTTAGTGATCGGATGAAGACGATTGTCATGAAAGAGCATCTCAAAAAAGTGTGTCAGCAGTATCAAACGGAAAAAGGCTTCGTTGCTGATCGTCATCCGGTCGCCCTGTTCAAACGGCCTGATTCAGCCGTGATCATTTGGAAACAGCGCTTTGCCAAAGCCAAGGGTGAGTTCGTGGCGGAAATGACATTGGTTCATCAAAATGGTCGATATCTGTGCGATCATGCCATGGTGCTTTAAAGAGCTGAGTATGTTTGTCACATTGAGTATGCAGCCGCCGGCTCATCATATCTTCTCATAGTAATCAGATTCCGACTTTGACGAAACATCAGGTATCCTAACTGGATTGCTTGCTTTGGCATGAGCAGTGGAGTCTTGTCTCGCGAGGAGGTTGTGGGGGGTAGGACAGGAAATCATACAGCAAGTGCCTATGAGAATTCAGGCCGCAGCATCTCGGCCCTTCGCTCAAAGTGAGCGTGGAAAACATGGAGACGGGAAGAAGTCATTTCTGGTAGACTCCCCCCACTATGGCGAACGAAATTCAATGGGAGGTCGATCTTCCCAAGAAGGCTCTGGAAGCCCTGTTGGAGGGTAACCGCAATAAAGCAATCGAACAGGTTCAGCTTGAGCGAAACCTCAGCCGAGAAGATGCTCGAGAACTGGTGGCATCCTTCATTCTCTCACAACCTTCGATGATGGCGAGCATGAGAATGGTGGAGAGCCGTGCAGGCACCCATTGGGGACTCCTGCGCTGGTTTATCCTGCTTCAAGCGATTGCGGTCGCGATCGGATACTTCCTCTTTTTCAAAGATCAATGGTAGGCGCCCAGCCGCTCGCACCATTGTAATCGGGCCTTCACGCCTTGCCGGGTAGAGCTTACCCGACTGTGGGGTCTGTCCTGCCGCTTTGACCCCTCCGGAGAACTCGCCGTGATTATTCCGGGGTTCGTCTTTGCCGTCACCGCCGCAGCGATCGTTCTCGTAGGAACCAGACTCTCCTACCACGGGGATCGGATCGCCGAATTGACCGGTTTGGGTCGGGTGTGGATCGGTGCGGTCCTGATGGCGGGTGCGACGTCTTTGCCGGAAGCATTCACGACCATGAGCGCAGGGTGGATGGACGCTCCAGATCTTGCAGCCGGCAACCTCTTTGGCGCCGGCATGAGCAACATGTTGACACTGGGTCTTATCGATCTTCTCTATCGTCACAAGCGCGTGTGGCAGCAGGCGGCTTTTGGACATACGCTGACGGCGGCACTCGCCATGGTGTTGACGGGTCTCGCGGCGTTTTTTGTGCTGTTACGAATCGATGTCGTCCGTCTCGGCGTGGGTATTGAGAGTTTGGTGCTTCTGACCCTCTATGTTTTTGGCATGAGATTGGTCTTTCGTCAAGAGGATATGACCCGTCGTCAGCTCGAACATCAAGTCGTCGTCAAGTCCATTGCTGATCACGGGCAGCCGAGTATGGAGGGAAGTCGCCGCAATGAGCTTCGCCGGGCCCTGTGGGGATTCTCCATCGGTACCCTGGCACTGTTGATCGCCGCCCCCATCTTAGCCTGGTCTGCTGGGCGGATCGCAGAAGAAAGCGGCATCACGGCGACCTTTATCGGGACCTCACTGGTGGCGATTACGACCTCATTGCCGGAACTGGTCGTCTCGATTTCGGCGATACGATTGGGTGCTTTCGATCTGGCCGTCGGTAATCTCTTCGGCAGCAACGCCTTCAATATGGCAGCGTTTTTCTTTGCTGATCTCGCCTATCAACAGGGAGGACTTTTGAGCACCGTCAGCTCCACTCATGCACTCACAGCCCTGTGGTCGATCGTCATGATGAACATTGGGTTAATGGGGATCATCTACCGCGCGGAACGACGGTTTAGACTCATCGAGCCGGATAGCTTGTTGATGATTATCGTCTATATCCTGGGCCTCTGGCTGCTCTTTAACGGATGATGAGCAGGTTGGTGAGAAGACCTGTCAGCTGCATTCTCGTGTCGCTTTCAATCGTGTGAGGCATGAAACATAGGGGGCCAACCGTTTCAAGTTTCGAGTCTCCTGTTTCAGGTCTGAGGTTTTTGACTTCTGCGCAACTTGAAACGTTGAATGTGAAACCTGCAATTCAGGATCGAAGGAGTGAGAGGCGAACAACGACCTACCAGAAAGTGTGTTTGCCGATAAAATTTCAGAAGACATACCGATAACACCTCTTTGCACCTCTCATTCCTCCTGTTGCATTTGGCCACTATGGGCTTCCGCTCACGTGGCATTACGCTACAGTAAACAGTCTAAAGATACTTCAAAATTAGCGCTCCGCTTGGCATGTACCCTGCGAGAACTGTCATGGGAAAGGAATCTGAGACGTATGGGAAAGGTATCGCAGGCACCAAGTGAGAAAACAAGGATGAAAGCTTGGTATGCCAAGCAGGCAGAAGCGCTGGCCGAGGAACTCCAGACGGACCTCAATTGTGGCGTGCCGATCGATACTGCGGGATGCCGGTTGGCACAAGAGGGCCCCAACGAGTTACCCGAAGCTTCACCTCCCTCCTTGCTGAAACTTTTTCTTTCCCAATTCACCAGTCTGATCGTGTGGGTGCTGATTGGGGCTGCCGTAGTCTCCGGCTTGTTGGAAGACTGGATCGATGCAGCGGCGATTCTCGCTATTGTGTTTTTCAATGGGGTGCTGGGGTTTGTGCAGGAATTTCGAGCTGAGCGATCGCTGGCAGCACTGCGCAAGATGTCGGTGTCTATGGCCAGGGTCATCCGCGACGGCGTGCTGCAGTCCATCCCGGCTCGAGAATTGGTTCGGGGAGACGTGGTTGTTCTCGAGGCTGGCGATCGGATTCCAGCCGATGCACGTTTGGTTTACACGACGAATTTCCAAGCGCAAGAGGCCTCCCTCACCGGCGAATCGACACCTGTGCCGAAACAGGCAGAGCGGCTTGAGGCAACCGATGTCCCCTTGGCCGATCAGCGCAACATGGTCTTCATGGGCACCGTGGCTGTCTCCGGTAAGGCTCGTGGACTGGTGGTGGCGACCGGTCTGGGTACGGAGCTGGGTCGGATCGCCGCTCTGATTCAGAAGGCCGCTGAGGCGGAGCGTACTGAAACGCCGTTGCAGCGACGATTGGAACAATTTGGCTCGACACTCCTGTGGCTTGCGCTCACGGTTGTCGCAATCGTATTCGTGCTCGGCTCCCTCCGGGGAGAACCGCTGGTGGAGATGTTCCTCGTCTCGGTCAGCCTGGCTGTGGCAGCTGTGCCGGAAGGGCTTCCCGCTGTTGTGACGATTACACTGGCGTTGGGTGTCACGCGGATGGCCAAGCGACATGCGCTGATTCGTAAACTTCCTGCCGTTGAGACACTCGGTTCCGCTACCGTGATCTGCACAGACAAGACCGGTACATTGACGAAAAATGAAATGACGGTGACAAAGTTAGTGGTCGACAGCGAAACCTTCGAGGTCACCGGCGAGGGGTATGAACCGGTGGGACACATTCGTGAAACGTTAAACGTGAAACGTGAAACGACTTCCGAAGACCCCTCACACCTGCCGTCCGGGCTGCAGCTGTTGTTGAAAGCAGCGGTGCTGTGTAACGGCGCGACGTTGCAACAAGAGAACGGGACCTGGCGGATCATCGGTGATCCGACAGAAGGGGCGCTGCTTGTGGCCGCCGCAAAGGCCGGTCTCATGAAGGCTGAATTGGAGGGCCAAGGGTCACTGGAGAGGGAAATCCCCTTTGATGCCGAGCGGAAGATGATGACGACCGTTTGCCGAACGGAGCAAGGCCGTAGGGCGTACAGCAAAGGAGCACCCGATGTCTTACTAAAACGCTGTGCCGCACGTATCACGCGCGAAGGACGGATCGAGGCACTTGATGAAGCACATCGGCAACAGATCAGCGACGCCAATGCGTCGTTGGCTCAGCACGCTCTCCGAGTCCTGGCTGTCGCCTATAAGCCTCTCGGCCCGCAGGTGAATGCGGATGAAGACGTTGAGCGCGATTTGGTTTTTCTAGGGCTCCTCGCGATGAAAGATCCCTTGCGGCCTGAAGCGGCAGAGGCAGTGCGTCGCTGCCGACAAGCCGGCATCAGAACCGCCATGATCACCGGTGATCACAAGGAGACCGCGGTCGCGATCGCTCGCGAGTTAGGCTTGCAACGCGATGACGACATGGCCTTGTCCGGTGCTGAGCTTGATGCTCTCACCGACGAGCAATTGATGCAGCAGGTCGAGCGCGTGACGGTGTATGCCCGGGTGTCTGCCGAGCATAAGCTCCGGGTTGTCCAGGCCTGGAAGCGAAACGGGGCGATTGTCGCCATGACCGGTGATGGGGTCAATGACGCGCCGGCGATTAAGGCTTCGGATATCGGAGTGGCGATGGGTCTTGTCGGCACCGATGTGACTAAAGAAGCCTCGGACATAGTCGTGACGGACGACAATTTTGCCTCGATCGCCGCCGCGGTCGAGGAGGGGCGGGGCATCTTCGACAACATCAGGAAGACGGTCCATTTTCTTTTGTCGTGTAACATGAGCGAGGTGCTCGTCATGCTGTTTGCGACCCTGTTCGGCCTGCCGCTTCCGCTCCTGCCGATTCACATTCTGTGGATGAACCTCGTGACGGATGGTTTTCCAGCTCTCGCCCTGGCGGTCGATCCAAAAGCGCCGGATCTGATGCAGCAACCGCCGCGGAAGACAGAGGCGCGCCTACTCGAACGTGGCAGGCTGTGGGCCATCGCCGGAGAAGGGCTACTGTTGGCGGGTATCGCTCTGAGCGCGTTCTCGCTGAGTTTGTTTATCTGGCAGCAGCCAATCGACCAGGCTCGAACGGTGACGTTTACTGTGATGGTCGCTGCGCAGTTAGTGCATGCCTTCAATTGCCGGAGCGACCGTTGGTCGTTATTCCAGGTGGGGGTGACAAGCAACCGTGCCCTCCTCTGGGCGGTGGGGGTATCGGTTGCCTTGCAAGTTGGTATTCTGACCATTCCGGTCATGGAACCCATTTTTAAGGTTGCTTCTTTGCCCATTGAGGACTGGGAGCTGATGGCGGCCATGGCGATGCTTCCTCTGGCCATCGTCGAAGGATCCAAATGGGTCCGGCGGCGGAAGGTATCAGGGTCGTTTCTTGTCAGGGTGTGAAAGGGCCACGAGTTTATAGGCGTGACAAGGTCGGGAAATTTCATAATTGGGCGGACATCTTAGTCAGTATCGTTGGAACAAGATTCAGGATGTCTCATCATCTGTATCGTTGCCTCGACGTACAGAAGTTCAGTGAGGGGATTCCGGGATTGCGAGGGAAGCGGCACTTGAAATATTACAAGATCGGATTCCGAATCACTCTTGATGATCCTACAAGGGGAGGGATTGCAGAAAACTAAAAGGATGAATTACCGTATGGCTGGAAATGTTCAGTCAAAAGAAGCGGAAACGGTAGTTTTATACCAGTAGAGGCTATCGGGGGACAACGGACAAAACCAGCGCTGAGCGCATAGATTTGTCCAATGCTCCGTCTGCATCGATGCAGGCACAATGGGAAAGGCGACGATGCAAAATACGCTCAGGAAGAGCCACATCATTGCTGATCCGACGGTATCAGTGAGCCGCCTGGAAGAGGTGGTTGCGACGTCGGAGGAGTTCGATCAGGTTGTGGCGCAGGCCCTGCCGATTTTGCTGGATCGGGCGGCGGGATACACGAAGCGATTTTTGCGGGAAACCGGTCAATGGAATGACGACATTGAACATGAAAAGTTCGCTCTGCGGTGGGGATCGGAATACTTGGAACGTTTTCTCGTCTGCGGGCGAAGCGAAGTTCCGTGCCGGCCGTTATTCCTATTCGATTCGTTGGTCGCGAAACAGCATAGCAAGCCGGAGCCGTTTTGCTATCACCCCGATCTCCTGAAACCGCTTGGGCGGTTTCTCGATGGCTTAGTCGCGCGGGCGGTGGTCAGCCGAGACGCCTTGATTGCGTTGTATCATCACTCCTACGGATGGGGTGCAGGGGATGTCATTGCCGTCACGGGGCTCAATGGGCTGGAGAGCCAGCGCATCTATAAGAACTTTCGTCGATGGCGTGAGAGCGGCTGGCAGCGCACAATGGATGAGATGGGCTTAACGAAGCCGGAGCTGGCTGAGCTGGAGAACCAGAGACAACGCCACCGGCAGCGGTTCAACGGCGAGGCTGAACGGTTGATCCGCGTGGCACAAGGGCATTATCGAAAGAGCGAACCGGATCATTACCCCTGCCTATCACGATCTCAATGGGGGGAGATGTTTACTCAGGGATACGGGTGCGATTATCGGATTTGGCATTTGGCACTTTGTTTGGACTGCATGCAGACGGCCTGGGGATTGGGATCATGCGGGTCATCGGCCGAAAAACCGCGTTTGGAATTACAGGTGCGACCATAACGGGTGAGTAGCCCATGATCCAGGGTTATTGCGTGTCTGTGAAGACGTCAAACGGAAATGAGGAGTGAGGGAGGATATATGGTTCAGGAAGAGGATCTGGAACTCTATCGATCGCAACTCCTTGACTCGATGAGTGAACGACCGGTCCACTCAGTTCGCGGCCTATCGGACCCTATACAGGTCTATGTCAATGAGCGGCGTGTGGGCGAACTCAAGGGAGCGGAGACCGAGGGGACACTGCACGTGCATGGTGTGGATCATATTGAAACCGTACAGCTTCGTACCGAAGACGGTCAATTGCTGGGGGGAGTGGTCGCTCCTGAATCTGGGTTTCGGGCGAATCGGGTGCGGCTTTCGGCTGATACAGTCGAGCTCTGCGTTCAGAATACGCTGCAGGGAGGATCGCTGAGCGCGGTGTTCATTCCGGCCCCAAGTTTCTGGCGTCGAACTTGGAACAGTCTCGCCGATGTTGCGGACAGATGGACGGTGAGGCGTTCGGAGTCCACGATGGCATATGGATTCCGAACGGTAGCGTTTACCCAGGCGATCTTGGCGATCGCCGTCGTTGGCTTGGTGGCTGACCGCGTCATGATCTGGATCGCACCGGAGCATATCGTGGCGCCGACGGTGCAGGCAGAGGCGCTTCGTACGGCCTCCATCGGCGAAATAGAACAGCTGGCGAAACAACTCCGTGAACTGAGGTTGATGCAAACGAAGGTCGGTGAAGCGCTCCAGTCTCAAGAGAAGGGGATGACATTGCTTCATCAAACCATGGCCAGGCTTTCCTCTACGCAAGAATCAGTGGCTTCCAGCGTCGTGATGGTGAAAGAGGAGATGGAGAAAAGGCAGGAGGGTCCTGAGCGTGAGGCCGATCGTCCGGCTCAACTCCCTCCCGGGAAAGGGTCGGTGGATCAAGAGCAGTTTGAACTGGCGATTCACGGTCTTGCCTCGGACAACGAGCGCTTATCCAAGCAAATCGCCGGTCTGGAAGAGCACAACAGAATGCTGACGGCGAAATTGCAAACGGCGATTGCGCATGTCGCGAAAGCTGCGGAGCAGGGTCCGGAACGCGTGGTGGCGCGTGAGGCTGATGTCGCCAGAAAACATCAGCTGTTGCCCGTGGTCGATAGCCGCCAGAGCGCACAGGCGCAACCGTTTCTCTTCTGGGTCACCTTCAGTGAAGGAACGACTCAAGAAAGTATTGATCAGTGGGTGAATGGGATGAAAGGACATAAAGGAGTCCAAAACGAAGGCTGGCAAGAGGTGCAGATTCTCCCACCACCAGTCCCGCCCGATCTCTTTCTGGAACAAATCAGAGGGGAAAAGATCATCAAAGAGGCTCGACTGAATCACTAAGTCGACGCTCCTCGTGGCCGTCACGTTGATTTCTCGGGTGGGTCGTGGGGTAGCCAACCATGGGACCGACGAGGAGTCAAGTGATGCCAAAGTGGACATATTAGTGCTGAGCTCATGAACTTTTGTCCGTTGAGTCAGGAAAGAGGTGCTGAGTAACATGATCTTCATGAGTCAGGGGAAGCAGCGGATGATGTGCGGTTCACTGGACACACAATAACAGGTCGAAATTCTATTTCGGACAATCAACCCGGTCTCTATATCACCTCACAAATTGACGGATGACTCAGTCATCCAGTCGATGATCAGTGTAAGAAAGGACAAGACATGAGAATCGCGCAGGTGTCACCGCTGTGGGAAAGCGTTCCGCCAAAACTGTATGGTGGGACGGAGCGAATTGTGTCGTACATTACGGAAGAATTGGTCGCAATGGGGCATGATGTGACACTGTTTGCC
Organism: uncultured Nitrosospira sp.; assembly: GCA_900696515.1. Taxonomy (GTDB): domain Bacteria; phylum Nitrospirota; class Nitrospiria; order Nitrospirales; family Nitrospiraceae; genus Nitrospira_D. Next base: position 41,490 of record CAADGK010000024.1, read on the forward strand.
AGCGGCGATTCGGAAACAAGTGCCAAGCTTGAGGCGATTTGCCCGCAGGCATTGCGGTTGAACACAGGGATTTTCAACCGGGATGCTCCGCTGATTATGCAGCAGGAGCGAGCGCTCGGCGTGAGCGGAAACTTCGACATCGTACACTCCCATCTCGATTTTCTCGGGTTTCCGGTTGCACGGCGAAATGCGGTTCCGATGGTGACCACCTTACATGGACGCCTGGATCTCCCTGAGCTGGAGCCGGTCTTTCGCGAGTTCATCGAAATGCCCCTGGTTTCTATTTCAGCCTCCCAGCGGCGACCGCTCCCTTGGGCCAACTGGGCCGGGACTATCCACCATGGGTTGCCACGCAATCTTTACTCGTACCATGCGAAGAGCGACGGGTATCTCGCGTTTCTTGGACGTATCTCCCCGGAAAAGCGTCCGGATCAAGCGATTGAAATCGCCAAGCGCTCCGGTATTCCATTGAAAATGGCAGCTAAAGTCGATCCGGCGGATCGGGTGTACTATGAAGCTGCGGTTGAGCCGTTGCTCAATCACCCGTTGATCGAATTCGTCGGCGAGATCTCCGATGCCGAAAAGAACGACTTTGTTGGAAACGCCATGGCGTTGGTTTGTCCCTATGATTGGCCTGAACCCTTCGGACTGGTTTTGATTGAAGCCCTCGCCTGCGGAACGCCGGTGTTGGCGTATCGACGGGGATCCATTCCGGAAATCATCGATCATGGGTCGACCGGTTTCGTGTGTGAAACCGTGGATGAGATGGTCGAGGCGGTGGGGCAGGTCCCCCTCCTAGAGCGCCGGCGCTGTCGGGCGGCGTTCGACGACCGGTTTACTGCCGACCGGATGGCGCGCGATTATGTCGCGTTGTATGAACGAATTCTTGAAGGCGCGGCCGTGCAAGCAGCGGCGCATAAAGCGAACGGAGGGAGCCGACATGTCTGATGCAGCCGTTGACGTGAGAGAGGCTCACTCTACCAGCCGTCGTGGTCATGGGTGGGAGCTAGTCAAAACAAGAAATTTTGGTTTTCTGTTCGCCGGACAGACGATCTCTCAAATCGGAGACAGTCTCAATAAAGTGGCATTACTCTGGTTTGTCTACGAGATGACTGGGTCGGCGCTGAAGATGACGGTGGTGGGGCTGCTGCAGACGCTTCCTCCCTTGTTGTTTGGGCCACTGATCGGCGTGTATTTGGATCGCGTCCGGAAGAAGCCGGTCATGATCGGCGTGGACCTTCTTCGGACATTGATGGTCCTCTTGATTCCGCTGCTTTACGCGATGGGAGCCTTGACGCTGGACCGGCTGTATGTGTTGGTATTTGCCACAGCGATTTTTTCAACGGTCTTCGGGCCGGCCTTGACCTCCGCGGTTCCGCTGATCGTGGCGAAGGATCGATTGGTGGCGGCCAACGCGCTCATGCAAACCACGACGAACGTGGGATTGCTCGTCGGTCCGGCGGTGAGCGGACTGGGAATCGCTCTCATCGGGGCGCAAAACGTGCTGTATGTTGATGCCGCGACGTTTTTTTTCTCGGCGTTGTGCTTGTTCCCGATTCAGGTGCATGAAACGCTTAATCGTGCGCAGGTGGCCGGCAATGGGTTGACGAGCGGTATTACCAGTGACCTGCTAGCAGGCTTCCGGTTTGTATTTGTTGAGCAGAAGACGGTTTTGATGTTGATGTTGACGGCCACGCTGTATAGCGTCGGCATCAGCGCTTTCATTTTTCTACTGCCGGTGTTTGCGAAGGAGGTTCTGGGTGTGGGGCCGGTCCAACTTGGTTGGTTGTGGTCGGCTCTCGGCGTGGGGATGTTGCTGGCGTCTCTCAGTCTGACGTCGGTGACGCAGGGAGATGTCTCGTGGCGTCTGCGGTTTATGTCCGGCGCGTTAGCCATCGGTGGGCTTGCCGTAGCGGCGCTCGGGTTCCTCGATGCTCCAGTTGCTGCGGGGGCGTTGATCGCAGTGATCGGAGGCAGCACGGCCATGTTTACCCCGTTGGTGTGGACCATGCTTCAGGAGCTGACGCCGACGCATCTCCTCGGTCGAGTCTTTACGAGCTTCGCAACGGGAGGTATGGCCGCATCGATGGCAGGAATGGCTGGTTTTGGATGGGCGGCTGATACGATTGGTCCGGCGACGTGCCTTGGAGGTATCAGCCTGATTCTCCTCATGACGGCTGCGAGCGCGTGGCTGTTCAGCTTTTACAAGTCGCACGCACAGACCCTGGTCGTTCCTTCACGCGGCTCCTTTGCTGCGTAGCAGACTGCTGCACCATTCGTCACACCGTTGTAGATACTCGCCAAGCTTGAGGTCTGACGTGCCGGAAGCCTCCCTGAAAATCAGGGGGGCTCCGAGCTCCGCGCAGATGACAGAAGACCGAGAGCGGGTTACAATGCCTCGCGACATTCCACAGCTATAGTCACGGGAGTATAGGTTCCAGGGGAGGGCTTGCGTTATGGCCATGAAATTTCCACGGATCATCGTTCTCAGTCTGCTCATGTTCTGGCCAAGAGAAACAGGCTCGCAAGCATCCGACGGGCATAACAAGGAAGGTATGCCGGAAAAGGAAAAACCGGCCTCGAGTTCGTCACAATCACCGGCTGTCCCTGCCGTAAAGAGTGAGGCAGCGACCGAGCACAAGGAGATCGTGCCGGAAAAACCGGTCGGACGGCAGCAGCCGTCACCGGCTTCTTCCGATTCTCAACCCACGCCGCATAAGTCGCCAACGGAAACCAAGCCGGCGTCTCCGCCTACCATGCCGACTAAGGCTGAATCTGCGATGGATCGCAAGGAAGGCGTGTTAGAAAAACCGGCCTCGAGTTCGTCACAATCACCAGCTGTCCCTGCCGTAAAGAGTGAGGCAGCGACCGAGCACAAGGAGGTCGTACCAGAAAAACCGGCAGTACGGCAGCAGCCGTCACCGGCACCTTCCGACTCTCAACCTACGCCGCATAAATCGCCAGCGGAGTCCAAGCCGACTAGGGCTGAATCCGCAACGGATCGGAAGGAAGGTACGGTGGAAAAGATTCCTGCACGTCCTTCCTCTTCAGCGGTGACAGAGGGTCATGGCGCTGCCCCCAAGCCGTCAGCAGAGACCAAATCGCATGGACAACCGGCACCGGCACTCAAGGCCGATCTCCCACCTCCTCCAGATATCGACCCCAAGGAAAAAGAGACGGCGGCGAAGAAGCCGGTGGGGTCATTAATCCTATCCGTTAAACTTGCGCTCATGGGAGATCTACGACTGTTCCATTATGAGATCGAGGTCGAGGAAGACAAACAAGTCGTCACACTCAGCGGGCGGGTCTCGAATGAGGAAGAGAAGGCTGCCGCGACAGAAGTTGCGCAGGCGGTCAGCGGGGTGAAAACCGTCACCAACAAGCTCATTGTGGAAAAAGATCTGGCAAAAACTTTGCTCAAGAAGCAGGATGAAATTCTCACGCTCCTCATCAAGGAACGCTTCGCAAAAAGTGCGACCTTAAAATCGGCAAACTTTGATGTGAAGACGGAGGAAGGCATCGTTCAGCTCAATGGAACGGTTCGTTTTCAAGTCATCGCCCTTGAAGCTGCTGAAGCGGCCCGACAGGTGCCTGGTGTTCGAGCGGTCAATACAGAAAAAATTCACCTAGAGGGTGAAAGCTGATGCAGGGTCCCTCAGGCCCCGTGGCAGATGCTCGCGCGATAATGGAGCACCCACGACACCTCTCGGTCGACAATCGCCCCCTCCTTCTGACCTGGGACTTCGGGCTGGTGTGGTGGGGGCAGCTCATCTCTCAGATCGGTGACGGAGTGTGCCGGCTGGCGCTGTTGTGGTTCGTCTACGCCGTCACCGGGTCACCGCTCAAGACGTCCATCATCGGGCTGTTGCAGACCATTCCTCCGATCGTCCTCGGCCCCCTCATCGGTGTGTACGTCGACCGGCTCCCGAAAAAAATTCTGCTGATTACGAGCGATATTCTCCGAGCCCTGTTGATCGGGGTGATCCCCTGTCTCATCCCCGTGGAATCTTTTACGGTATCGCTGTTGTATGTGTTGGTGTTTCTCCACGCAATGTCCACGGCGGTCTTTGGCCCCGCCCTGACGGCTGCGGTACCGGCATTCGTTCCCAAAACACAGTTCACCGCTGCCAATGCGCTTCTGCAAGGCACCACGAGCTTGGGAATTATCTTTGGCCCCGCGATCAGCGGCCTTGGAATCGCTGCCTATGGGTCGCAAGAGGTGCTCTGCATCAATGCCGCAACCTACCTGATTTCGGCGGCATGCCTTGCGCTGGTTCGTTTTCAACACACGGTAGCGACGAACCCATCGACAGGGGCGAGGGCAACCCTGCTACAAGACCTGATCGAAGGGTTTCGCTATGGGGTGGTCACGAAACCAGCATTGTTATTCTTGACCGGTACCGCGGCCCTGTATACGTTCGGCACCAGTGCGCTGACCGCGCTCTTTCCGGTCTTTGCCAGGAAGTTGCTCGGGCTTGGGCCGGTCGAGGTCGGATATTTATGGTCCGCGCTGGGCCTGGGGTTGCTTGTAACGTCGATCGCGCTTTTGTGGGTGACCGATTGGATGGTCAAGGATCGTATGCGACTGATTGTGGCAGCGAGTATGTTAAGTGGGCTCGCTCTGAGCGGCTTGCCCTGGACGCTTGATCCCTATGTCGCAGGTGTGCTTATGGGGCTGATCGGGTGTGGGATGGGGGTCTTTACGCCGATCGCCTGGGGCATCATTCAGGAGATGGCACCGAGTCACATGATCGGGCGGGTCTTAGGACTCTACGGGACTGGTGCGATGACTGCCGCCATCGGCGGGATCTCCGCGTTTGGATGGATCACAGAACAGCAGGGTCCTGAAACCGGAGTGCTGGGGATCGGTCTCGTCCTGATGATCACGGCCTTGGTCGCCACGAGGATGAGTCGAGCAAGCATCGAGTATGAGAGGAACCGTTCATGAACGATATCATTCGATGGAATGAGCAGTACTATATTCTTGCCTCGTCGTCGCTGGCTGAGGGCCGAACCGAAGTCCTGAAACATGGAGAGACCTTCGCCGTATTCGATCGATATGGGGATATGCACCAGGTGCTGCCCGGCCCGCAAGGGCTCTATCATGAAGGGACGCGCTTCCTCTCGCAGTCCGAACTATTGGTGCAAGGTCAGCGGCCGATGCTCCTCAGCGCGACCGTGAAGGAGGACAATACGCTCTTCACGGTCGATCTTACCAATCCGGATCTGATGCATAATGGGCAGAAAGTCGTCCAGCGTGGCACCGTCCATCTGTGCCGCACCAGGTTTCTCTGGCAAGGGACGTGGTATGAACGCCTCCGTGTGCGGAATTACGGGAGTCGGAGCATTCCGCTTGCGATTACGATCGCGTTGGATGCGGATTTCGCCGATCTCTTCGAAGCGAGAGGCCGAAAGCGAGAACGGCGCGGGGTACGGCTCAAGACGGTTCGATCAAAAAACGGACTCGTGTTTGGCTACAAGGGACTCGATGGAGTCATCCGTCGGACTTCTGTTCAATGCACTCCGACACCAAAACGGGTCACATCCAACGGCTTTATCATCGAGTCGTCCCTCCGTCCTCATGCAGATCTGACCTGGGAGATGGCTCTCTCCTGTGAAATCGGGGAACTGCGGGACCGCAAGAAACCGAACTACGAGCGTGCTTCTCATCACGCCAATCGTGCTCTCCAGGGCGCCACATCCCATGATGCCCATGTCTATACGGCCAATGAACAGTTCAACCACTGGTTGAATCGATCGTTGGCGGATCTCCACATGTTGATTTCCGACACGCCTCAGGGGCTCTACCCCTATGCCGGAGTCCCTTGGTTCAGCGTGCCATTTGGTCGCGATGGCATGATCACCGCGCTTCAGATGTTGTGGATGAATCCCCTGTTTGCTCGAGGAGTGTTAGGGTTTCTGGCTGCGACTCAAGCGACAGAGGTTCGACCGGAGCAGGATGCAGAACCGGGGAAGATCTTGCATGAGACGCGCCAAGGAGAGATGGCCGCATTAGGGGAGATCCCGTTTGGGAAGTACTATGGCAGTGTCGACTCCACACCGCTCTTCCTTGTGCTAGCCGGCGCCTACTACGAACGCACCGGCGATCGAACCTTTCTCCGTACACTCTGGCCCCATCTCAAGCTGGCGCTGGACTGGATCGATCAGTATGGGGATCCCGCCGGCGTGGGCTTTACCACCTATGCCAGGCAGTCGGCCAATGGACTGGTGCACCAAGGATGGAAAGATTCGCATGATTGCGTCTTTCATGCGGATGGGACTGCTGCGAAGGGACCGATTGCGTTGTGCGAGGTCCAAGCCTACGTGTATCGAGCCAAGCAAGCTGGGGCGCAGATCGCGCGCGTGTTAGGAGACAGCGATCATGGCGATCGGTTAGTGAAGGAAGCCGAGGCTTTACGGGAACGGTTTGAGCGCGCATTCTGGTGCGAACAACTTGGCACCTATGCCTTGGCGGTGGATGGACGAGGGCGTCCCTGCCGTGTGCGTACTTCAAATGCGGGGCATTGTCTCTATGGCGGGATTGCGGGCCAGGAGCGTGGCCTGCGCACGGCCCATACACTTCTGACGGATGAGATGTTCAGCGGGTGGGGGATCCGAACACTGGCGACATCAGAAAGACGGTATAACCCGATGTCCTATCACAACGGGTCTGTATGGCCGCATGACAATGCGATCATTGCCGCCGGCATGGCAGCCTATGGCTATAAAGAAGGGGCGATGAAGATTCTTACCGGACTCTTTGACGCCAGCCTCTTTCTTGATCTCCATCGAATGCCGGAGCTCTTTTGTGGATTCTCTCGGCGTCCGGGTGAGAGTCCTACACGCTATCCGGTGGCCTGCGCTCCGCAAGCCTGGGCGGCCGGTGCCGGGTTTCAAGCCTTGCAGGCTTGCCTGGGATTGCAGATCGATGGGACTCGACGCCTGGTACAGTTTGTGCGGCCAACCTTGCCACCATTTCTCGAGCGAGTCGAACTGCGAAACCTCTCGATCGGTACGGCCCGTCTTGATCTCGTACTCGACCGCCATCAGAACGAGGTTGCGTTGACGGTCGCACGCCGCAGCGGCGAGGTCGAGGTCATGCTCCTCGTCTAGTTTAAACTCTTGGCTACGGCAGTCGGGTCTCAAAAACATGTTGAGGTGCAGTATGTTGACGCCGATTCATGATGGTCTTCCGACCCTCCTCGGTCAGCAAGAGTGCGACGGCGCCGAGAGTGAGTGGTCCAAAAATCCAGAGAGGCAAGGGGCTGGTACCGAAGATCTCATTTCCGATTGGTGTGTAGGTTATGAGCGCAAGAATGGTTAGTTCAGTGACGATGCCCCAGATGATGAGTGGGTTGGTGAACCATCCGAGGTGGGCCACCGAGAGATGCTTGGATCGGCAGGCAAAGACATTCGCGACCTGTGCGAAGACGATTCCGGCGAAGGTGACGCTTGTGGCTTCTTTATATAATGGAGAGGACCAATCCAGATGTGATCCCCAGGTCCAGCCTTGGTTGTACAGATAGAGGAAGAATCCTCCCATCGCTACGGCCGCTTCTAAAATGCCGAGGAAGAGGTAGGCCCGCAGTAAGAGTGGGAGGTCAAGCAGCCGTTCACTCCGCGCGCGTGGAGGAAGATCCATCACATCGGCTTGGGGGCGTTCCGTTCCAAGGCCCAAGGCAGGGATCATGTCGGTACCGAGATCGACCGCCAATACTTGCGGGATTGTCAGAGCCAGTGGCATACCGATGAAGCCATATCCGAGGAATGGGACGATTTCCGGGACGTTGCTCGCAAGAATATAGGTGGAAAACTTTCGGATGTTCTCATAGACTGTGCGGCCTTCCTCGATCGCACTCACGATTGTCGCAAAGTTATCATCGAGCAAGATCATGTCGGCGGTTTCCTTGGCGACGTCCGTGCCTGCGATACCCATGGCAATACCGATGTCGGCCTTCTTGAGCGCTGGGGCGTCATTGACGCCATCGCCGGTGACCGCCACCACTTCCCCCATCTCCTTGAACATCGAGACGATCCGCATCTTGTGATGCGGAGCCATCCGGGCAAAGACCGGGTCCGGTTCGTCAGGCCGAGACGGCGTCAAGAGCTGACGGAGTTGCTCGGCACTCATCGTATCGAGCTGTGATCCTTCAATGACCGGGACGAAACTGCTTGGTGAGGGTAGAGCCTGTTCAGGAACCAGGCCGATCTTGCGGGCAACGGCGAGTGCTGTGAGCGGATGATCGCCGGTGACCATGACCACGCGCACACCGGCTTGCCGGCATTTCGCGATCGCCTCCGGCACTTCTCGGTGCGGCGGATCCATCATGGCAACTAGACCGAGAAACGTCAGATTGCTTTCGATGGTTTCGACCTCAATATGCTCCGGCTGATGGGCCACCTCACGCATGGCGACGGCCAACACACGATAGGCCTGTTCGGCGAAGGACCGGCTTTGGCTCAGGAGATGCGTGCGCTCGCTGGGTGTCATGGCAATGGTGTCGCCATGGCTGAGGGTGTGGGTACAGATCGCCAACACCGACTCAGGGGCCCCTTTGGTGAAGGCCATGAGTCGTCCTTCAGACCAATGAAGCGTGCTCATCCTCTTCCGATCAGCATCGAATGCCAGTTCTCCCATGCGCCGCAGTGGCGGGCGGTGGGCTAGCCCATGTGTAATGGCGAATTCCAATAACGCGGTTTCCGTGGGGTCGCCAGTGACGGCGAAATGTCCATCGGACTTCCGGACGCGCTTGGCGTTGTGGCAATGGAGCAGTGCATCGAAGAAGGGACGCCATTGTTCGGCGTCGGCGGTGCTGACCATGCGACCTCTGGTGAAAAAGCACCCCTCCCTCGACTCGATCACCAGTCCATCGACGAAGAATCGATCAACCTTCATGTGATTCTCCGTCAACGTCCCTGTTTTATCCGTGCAAATCACTCTCGTGCAGCCCAGCGTCTCAACGGAAGGCAGATGTTTGATCAACGCATTGCGCTTTGCCATGCGTTGACTGCTCATGGCGAGGGCCAGCGTGACGGTCGGGAGCAATCCCTCCGGAACGTTTGCCACGATAATGCCGATACCAAAGATCGCACTGATCCAAAAGCCCAGTCCTGTCCATAAACCGACGAGAAAGAAAGTGATGCCCATCGTTAGCGAAATGGCGGCGACGATCCGAGTCACCGTGATGATCTCCTTCTGGAGTGGGCTGAGTCCGGGTTCAACCGCCGTGGTGAGGGCAGCAATTTTCCCGAACTCTGAATGCATCCCGGTGGCGAAGACGACCGCGCGGCCATGCCCTGACAGGATGGTGCTGCCGGCAAGGGCAAGGTTTGGCAGATCAAGCCAGTGCCCATCCGCTGTCGGCTCGGCTGTTCGTCGTTTTGGCCTCGATTCACCCGTCAAGGCGGCGTTATCCACTCGCAGGCCGACTGCCTCAATGAGGCGGGCATCAGCCGGCACCCGCTCGCCCTCTTCCACGATCAGAACATCGCCTGGCACGATCTCGCGTCTCGTCACTTCGACCGGTTGCCCACCTCTCATCACCCATGCCTTGTCCGGCAAAAGAAGGTGAAGAGCTTGGAGGGCTCGCTCGGCCTTATATTCCTGGAAGAAGGCAAATCCAGCATTGATCACAATGACACCGAGGATGGCCCAGCCCAATGTGGCCATCCCTTCACCAGGCTTCATTCTGTCAGCAAAGAACGAGAGACCAGCAGCGATCCACAGCAGCACGGCGAGAAAATGGGTGAAGTGACTGAGAAGTCCACGGAGAAATGAGTAATGATCCTGGTTGGTGAGCACATTGGGCCCGTATTGTACGAATCGTCGCTGAGCCTCTTGGGAAGACAAACCGCCGTTGCTGGTTTCCAGCCGATTCAGGACGTCCTCAAGCGGCAGTTGGCTGATGTCGTCATATTTGAATGTGCTTCGATCAGCCATCTTTACATCCTGGGAAATTACGGTGAATATCGCAGGTTGCTCAAAAGTGTCGCCCAGCGCGGCCGTAGCGAGCGAAGGGCCGAGTCGTACCCTCTGGGGTACGTTGAGGGTCTGATCGACGCGAGAACAAAGCTGGGGGAACTTTTCAGCGGTCTGCTGAAGTCAGGCACGGGCGCCTCGTACGATCAGTACCGAACAGGGGGCATGTCTCAACAGACTTTCGGACACACTGCCGAGATAGAGTCGCTCGCTCTTGGTCAGATCACGAGAGCCGATCACCAGCAACTGGTCATGGCTCGCCTCGACATGCTTCACGATCGTGTCGATCAGGTGGTCCATGTGGATCTGAGTGACAGCTGAGAATCCGTCTTTGATGAACTCATCCCGTAGAGTATTCACCAAAGCGGTGGCACGTTCCATGACCGGTCGTTTCAGCTCGGCCAGTTGCGATACAGAAAGGTAGCGCGTTGCGAAGTCCGTGACGGGGCTCTCTACCGAGGTCAGGATCGTGACCTCGGCTGATTCCGGCAGGATGCGGGATCGAAGAAACCGGGCGGCAGCGTGTGATGATTTAGAGTTGTCTACGGCGATGGCCACGCGGAGCAGGGTGGTCAGTGGCTGTTTCACGACTAACAGGGGACAGGGAGCCGTCGCAGCCACCTGGCGGGAGACGCTCCCGAGCAAGAATCCTTGGATGTCGCTCAAGCCGCGTGATCCCATGAGGATGAGGTCAGCCTTCAGCCGCCGGGCCGTTCTCGCAATGGTATGGGCGATCGGACCATGTGTGAGGATCGTCTGAAATTTTGTCCGTGGTCCGGTTGCAGCCTGGCCAAGGGCCAGTCTGGCCGCTCGCGCGGCATCGCGCAACACGATGGTCCCGGCCTTCTCCATCGCCGCAAGGGCACGTTTCGCTGCCACGGGGTTCTTATTCCTGGCGACCCGGAGCGCCGGTTGATCGACGATGTGGAGCAGCCCCACCAGTTCAGGTTCTTGACTGGCAAGCGCTTCAAGCGCCTGGACCCCCCATTGCGAATGTTCGGATCCATCGACAGCGCATAAAATCCTCATATCTCGTCCCCCTTCCGTGCCGGCCGTGATTCTGGAGAGACTGTTTTGGGTATCAGTTCTGCATCGGATGTGCCTGTAGTATGGGAAAAGCCGGAGGACAAATTGGCCAATTACCAGGGAGTTATGGAGCGAAAGGGTGCTCTAACAGAGACGTGTGGTGAGGCGTTTCGCAGCAGGGATAGTTTCCTTACTGTGGTGATTAGCGTCAGTATGAAGACATCTCTGAGAAGATGAGATCGCGCAGTGCTTCTATATGGAGGAGGGCGCAATGAAGAAGAAGGCCAAGGTGAAAGTCAAAGACTTCGACTCCATGACCGTGAGCCAGGTCATGGAGAAAGAAGTGCAATATGTCCGCCTGAAGACGAAAGGAGACGTGATCGCATCGTTGATGATCGAGGGGTTCGGGGCCGTGCCGGTCGTGGAGAACGGCCGGAAGCTGACCGGTATCGTCAGCGAACATGATCTGCTCGCGGCCGTCGATGACGGGCATCCGCTCGGTACCGTTTCGGCGAAAGACATCATGACGGCCAACCCGTACTCAGTCCGACCGGAGACGACGCTTGGAACCTTGGTGCATGTTCTGCGCGCAAGCGATCTGGTTCGCGTCCCTGTCGTCAATGTCAAAGAGAAATTGGTCGGAATTATTGCACGCCGCGATCTCTTGCGAGCTTATCTGGCCACAGGCGGCAAACGACAACCGTGAGGAGCTTATGAGACAAACCGAATTCTTCATGAAGGCAACCGATCCGAAGACGCTGACAGTCGGGCAGTTGATGCAGGATGCGGTCACACGATGCACCGCTCGCACCGACGCGTCAACGATCGCCCATCTGATGACCCATCGCCACTACGGAAGTTTGCCGGTTGTGGAAGAGGATGGCACATTAGTGGGGATCGTCACGGAATACGATCTCTTGCAAGCCATGATCGAGGGACGTGACCTCAGAAAGATTTTGGCCACCGAGATCATGTCGGCCCATCCGGTAAGCGTGACGGAGGATCAAACACTGGCTCAAGTGGCTGATCTGTTCCAGGACCGCTATTTGACCCGTGTTCCGGTAGTTCGAAATAACAAGCTGGTTGGGGTTCTAGCGAGACGTGACTTGCTTTTTGGCTATATGAAGGCGTCGCAATACTGGTCATAGCAGCACGTACGTCCATCATGTTCAAAGCGGTGTTGTGGTTGGTTTTGAACGCTCTCCTCGCCATGCTCCTTGTCGCTCCTTCTGCCGTTCATGCCGAATCGGTGTCGAAGCGCGGTAGTCCATGCCATATGAGTTATCCCAGCGATACGAGCATACAGTGGGAGTGCTGGACACTCCAAGACGGTGAATCGCTGGAGAGTCTCTTCGGTGAACAGTGGGTCCATGTCGCGCGGTTCAATCGAATCGATCGACGTCATGCTCGCGCCGGGGTCTCCATCAAAGTCCCGAAGCAGATCGAGGATGTGGAGTACTTTTCGCCACTGCCGCTATTGTATCTTGCAGCGGAACAGGACAGGCAGTTCATCCTCATCAGTTTATCCGAGCAATTTCTTGGTGCCTATGAGTACGGCATCCTGCGGTTTGCTGTGCCGATCGCCTCAGGGAACGGTCATGATGAAACACCAACGGGGGAATTCCGCCTCACTGCCGCGCACCGCGCCCATCAATCCTGCCTTTATACGGTTCAAGGCACGGCCCGTCCATACCCAATGAACTACGCGCTCAAGTTTCATGTGAATCGAGAGGGCGTCTCCTACTGGATGCACGGTCGTGACCTGCCCGGCTATCCCGCATCCCACGGTTGCATCGGCCTCTACGATGAACCGATGCAGAAGGAGCAGTACGGTTTTCCCAAAGACCCAGAACTGAATGACGCGAAGCGACTGTTTGAGTGGGTGTTAGGCGGGGAAGTAGAGGATGACCGGATGATCGCACTCTCGCAAGGTCCAAGGGTCCACATTATTGGACGCTCGCCCATAGCACGGTAGACGGGCTGGGAACCGCAGACGGAGCTGAACATTTAGCCGAAAAACTTGTGGCGCAGGCGGTTACGTGAAGGGTGAGGAGCGAAGACGCCGACAAGGGGTGGTGTCGAGGAGCAATGAGGGAGGTTCCCGTTGATCTGGTGCTACATGATGATTTCACAGGGTTGAAGAAAGACTTTCAACGGGATCGCGCGGTCATCGTGCCCTTGAATATGGCTGGCCCGAAGCTCCTTGAGCGCTGCTATAATCCGCGGCAGAAACGTGGCTTCATAGCCAAGAGCAACCATGAATAGCGTGTTGGTGCTGGCATGGGGGCCGGTGTCGGGGGCGGTATCTGAAACAATTCCCGTTGCACCACGGCCGCCTACCCCGTGGATGACTGTATATCCTTTGATTCCCAGTTCATCAAATAAGGTTAAGATCTCATCTTCCAACCTCTTCCCACAGACGATGTGAAGCATCTTCATACACGTCCCTCCGGCCTAGCTTGTGAGTGGAGACAAACTGTGTCGAGCGTACCACGGGGAGCAATCTCCCACAAATGCTGCGTCATATCATGTGCTTGAGCAGCACTTGATGTTTCCATTTCCCTAGCTGAGGCAAGGAGTCGGATACCTTATAACGGTTGAGGATTCATTTTCGGGGAAGCATGATGAAAAGTTTGCGGTCAGATGTGGGTTTACTTTGGTTTTGGTATGCAACCTATTGAATGGTCTGTTTCAAACACCTGCGTATTCGGCGGGCATTGTACTCTTGGTTTGACAGGGACACACAAGAAACTCGCTGGGGTATGTTCGCGATCATCTGACAGTATCCATCCGGGGCCGCAGAGTTGTGTCGATAATCTCGCCTTTTCCATCTTGGCTTTGTCCACAGGGTCTCTTGGAATGCCGGTAATTTCCGGGCCGGCATAGGCTGGTGTCATAGAAATGATGTTGGCGGTCGTGAATAGAATTGCGAGGAATCGAGCACGTTTTGTCATAATTCACCCTCTCTTGAACGAACGACTTTTCTGGACAGGATGTCTTCAACCGCGACTGGGTGCTGCGCAGGCAAGGCGTGTCTGGTCTGGAGTCCGATTGAAGGCTTCTGTGAGATTGCCGGTCAAGGGAACCGCTCGCTCATAGACGGTAAAGTTGTACGGGTCTTTCGCGGTGAGGCCGTACTTGTCGATGAGCATCTGATGCTGCCCCTCGGTTTGGATGTGGTACCGAACTTTCGTGAGTAACTTCAGCCCTGCGATTTCCTTCGGCATTTGATACTCAAACGTATAGTCGCGGCTGGCGAGCGGCATGAGCCGATTGTCGTGCAACTCAACAATGACTGGCTGCCACAGGATCCAACGCCCCATCGTGTCCGACTGTTCCTCCAAGACCTTGCCGTTCTGATCTGCCACGGCAAACTCGACGGTGAAGTGGCGATCAGGATCTCCGGTTGGGAGTTTGTGTCCTGCACCTGCATTCACCAGGGTCAGTGTCACATGGACGTTGTCGCCTGGCTTTGGCTCGGCTGGATCTGCCACGACTTTCACGTCGATTGCTCGTTTAACCATGGCAGGATCATGTCCGCCACGCCAGAGGTGTTGGCGGCCTTGGCGCACAGGGCCGCCGATGGCAACCGGTCGTTCAATCTCGGGCATGTGGCAGCTTTGGCAGATGAAGCCCCGTTCTTTCTTCCAGTAGCCATCTTCATATTCGGGATAGGTGCCGCAAGGTCCGCCGTTGTAGAACTGCGCCGGTCCTCCCACGACACTGTGACAGCGCTCACAAAGTTTCGGGCTGCGAAACGAGGGGTCGTATTTTGTCGGATGGGGTGCTTTGGCGTCTTCGTACGGTCCCAGAATCACGCCATCTCGCACATGGCAGGCGGCGCAGGTCACACCTTCCTGTTGATAGTCTTTGTCGTAGTGCGGATTGGGTTCCTGGACGGCACGTTCAACCCGGTCGCGTGGGATGGCCTTGATCAAGGTCGGTTGCTGGTTTTCCAACGGGGTATGGCAGTTCAGGCAGACCCAGATGTGTTTGTCCTTCGTCCAATAGGCTTGGAAGAAGGGATCGGTATAGGCCTGCGAATGGGTGGTGGTTTTCCATTCGTTGTAGATGTCGGTATGGCAGACTCCACAGGCCTCAGCTTTCAAACTGACGAGACCTTCAGGAACTTTTTGATGAGGGATGGCATGGGCATAATCTTCACGCAAGCCGAAAATGACGACGGGTTTGACTTCGGTATAGTACAGATACGTGAGGCCGCCTAGGACGACGAGCCCGATCAGGCTGTTCTTCAACCAGCGCATTGTTTGTTCCGTTTCACTCATCCTCGTGTTGATTGTCTCAAGCTCTCCTCCGCTATGGCTCCGACAGAAGTGTTGCGAGAGAGCCGTTACGCATCATACTGGACGACTTCCTCCTCCCTCAACTCGCGTCTCTCCCCAGTCTTGTGCAGAGGGATCAAGGTAATGCGGTGACACGGAACTCAGGATAACAGGTCTCGCCATAGGGCCAGAATATGGCTTGCCCCAAGCGGGAGACTTCGCTATACAGGGCTGGTTCCACTCATATAAAGGAGGAATGCGAACTATGGAGAGGATGCTAGCGGGAACTGTGCTCAGTGGCCTCCTGTGTCTATTGGTCATGGGAGGCTGTGCGTCGGAACAAGTGATGGTGGAACCAACAGCAACAGGGCCATTGATCTCATCGGCCCCTCCCGAAGTGGTCCCCGCTGGGCCGTCGGATTCTGTGAAGGCGTGTCTGGCACGAGTCGCGAATGATGCCAGCGAAGGGGCACGAATGGTGGCCGAACAAAGCTGCCAGGACAATGAAAAGCTTCACCAGGCCGTGGTCGGGATGGCGGTCTCGAAAAGCGCCAACCGTGCATCCGCCGGTACGCAAGGGGATTCGTTTGAGGCCTGCATGGCACGCATTCCCTCCGACGCAACGGCAGGTCAGCGACTGTTGGCGGAAGAAAGTTGTAAGCGTGATCAGATCACGCATCACTGAATAGAGGGCGATCGTAACCAGGATTCAGACTTGGACCTTCAGGCTGGCTCCACCTCTCCATGGTCTTAGGTGCAGGCTCTGACGCCGTTGGAGAAGCTCGGTCGCGTATTCCTCGACTCCATCACCCTTTCGATTTTGTAAGTCCTTTCGTGTCAAAGTTAATGGACGGTCCTGCGGATATTATCCCCACTTTCCCATTTAGTCAGCGAGTCTGCAGTGATACAAATGAGGACCTTGACCTATTGTACGTGAATTCGTTTCGCTCGCAGCGAGCACGATAGTTGCTCAATTATTGGGGCACGTCCTGATCAGAGCATAAATGATCATTCAGGGGTGAAAATACGATGCACATGATGATTGCTTATCCACAGATATTGCGAGCCGGCCTCATCGCACTACTCCTCACGGCATCGGCACTGTCGGATGCGAGAGCGGATGCCGTCACTGAATGGAACGAGAGGGCCGGTGAGATCGTGGTGAAGGCTGGTTTGGGACCGTTGCCTGCGGAGCGCGTATTAGCAATGGTCCAAGCCTCGGTCTATGAAGCGGTGAATGCCATCACACGGCGGTATCCCGTCAGTGATGTGAAACTGGAGCCGACTCCTGGGGCATCATTGGAAGCAGCGGTTGCAGCGGCGAATCGTGCCATGTTGGCGAAACTGATTCCGTCTCAACAGGCAATCATCGATCACGCCTATCAGGCTGTTCTGACTACAATCGCCGATGGTCCAGCCAAGTCCAATGGTGTCGCTGTCGCTGAAAAGGCAGTCGCGGCTGTTCTGGCGAGGCGTGCGAATGATGGGGCTGCGGCAGGGGAGTCCTATCGTCCACATACGAGTGCAGGAACCTATGTGCCTACGGTGATACCGGAAGCGCCACAGTGGAGGCATCGCACACCCTGGTTGATGACGAACCCGTCGCAATTTCGTCCGGGGCCACCTCCGGACTTAGGCAGTGACGTATGGGCGCGTGACTATAATGAGGTGAAAGCGCTGGGTGGAAAGCGGAGTCAACAGCGGACTGCGGAGCAGACAGAAATTGCCCGTTTCTGGGAAGAGGTCATGCCGCCGATCTATCATGCCATCGTGCGTTCAGTTGCGAATACTCCAGGAAGAGACATCACGCGGAATGCACGCTTGTTTGCCGCAGTGACGCAAGCGTCGGATGACGGCTTGATTGCGGTATTTGATGCCAAATATCACTACGGTTTCTGGCGACCTCTCACTGCCATTCGTAACGGCGACATCGATGGGAACGATGCGACCGAACGGGATGAGTCCTGGGTGCCGTTCATTGAGACTCCCATGCATCCGGAATATCCCTGTGCACACTGCATCACCTCCGGTGCCGTAGGGACGGTGTTAAAGGCAGAGATCGGTCAGGAGCCAACACCGATGCTCACCACGAGTAGCCATGCAGCGGGTGATGCGATCCGCAGCTGGACGAATGTGGACGAGTTCATGCAGGAAGTGGCGAATGCACGGATCTACGATGGCGTTCATTATCGGAATTCCGGCACGGTCGGAACTGATATGGGGAGGCGGATTGCTCAGCTGGCGATTGAAAAGTACCGACTGACATACAAATAGCGCCTAGCAGAATGCTGAAAAAGTCCTCCAGCCGCGTTCTCGCATCACTCAGAAGCTCAACGTACCGGAGCGTACGCCTCGCCCCTTCGCTCGCTGCGGCCTTGCTGGAAGCCGTTTTGAGCATTCTGAGGTGTAGCATGCCACAGTCTTTTCTCTCATCCTGCAACGGTGCGCGAAGCAGAAACCAAGTTTTTCTGCAGACTGCTACGGTTTTGTGATGATGTGCCCGCTCGGCTTTTCTTCCCCTTCGCCCCACTCCGCCACAGCCTGTGCCATCTCTTCTAATCGCAGCGCGGCTCGGCCAAACACACTGTCGGGTGGGTAGGCCCCATCGAGTCCCCGCTCACCGGCAACGATGCCGGTGAGTAACTCCAGTGCTTCTTCAATGGTGTTCACGGCGTAGACGGCAAAGTGACCGGACTCGACGGCCTCCACTACATCGCGGCGAAGGGCCAAATGCTTGGTGTTGCGAGCGGGGATGATGACACCTTGTGTGCCGGTCAACCCTTTGCGTGAACAGGATTCGAAGAATCCCTCGATC
This sequence comes from uncultured Nitrosospira sp., assembly GCA_900696515.1. Lineage (GTDB taxonomy): Bacteria > Nitrospirota > Nitrospiria > Nitrospirales > Nitrospiraceae > Nitrospira_D. The sequence goes on from CAADGK010000024.1 coordinate 59,593, forward strand.
TTTTCGTTCACCCCGCCGATCGGCTGGATTTCACCTAATTGATTGACGGAGCCGGTGACGGCCAGCCACTGATGGATCGGTAGATCGGCGAGGCTGGAGAGAATGGCGATGAGCTCGGCTACGGCGGCGCTGTCACCTTCCACTTCAGAGTAGGTCTGTTCAAACGTCAACGAAGCGCTCAAGGCAAAGGGATGGGCCCCTGAAAATTTACCGGCGAGATATCCGGCCAGCGTCAGGACCCCCTTGCTATGGATCATTCCCGCCAGTTCCGCCTCCCGCTGAATATCGATCACGCCTTTGGTACCGACGTAGGTACGAGCGGTGATCCTCGTCGGGCGGCCGAACGCGTAGTCGCCGAACTCATGAACCGACAGCCCGTTGACCTGACCGACCACGTCACCGTCGAGATCGATCATCAGCGTGCCTTCTTTAATTTCATCTTGGATCCAATGTTCCGCCAAGTTCGAGCGATGACGTTTATGGGTGACGGCGGCATCGACATCTGCTCGCGTCACAAACGCATGGCCTTCTTTCTTCGCCCAATACCCCGCTTCACGGATGAGGTCGCTGACGAGACTGAGCCGGAGCGAGAGTCGATCGCGACGATCGGCAAAGCGAAGGCCTTGCCGGAGGATCTCCGCGACGGCATCCGCTCCGAAGTGTGGCAGTCCTTCTTCTCGACAGAGCCTCGCAATGAACCGGGCATATTGTCGGTCCTCCCGTTCGCTTCTCACGACTTCAGTGTCGAAATCCGCCTTCACTTTGAACAGCTTCTCGAAGTCTTCTTCGTAGGTTTGCAGCAGGTGGTACAGCATGGGCGGCCCGACCATGATGACTTTCACATTCACGGGGATCGGCTCCGGCCTCAGTCCCGCGGTGGAGAACCCGTAGAATTCACCGGGATCCTCGATCTTCACCTCATTGGTCTTGATCACCCGCTTGAGCGCGTCCCACGAAAACGGCTGGCGCAGCATGTCCACGGCGTTCACGATCAGGTAGCCGCCGTTGGCTTGCAGCACAGCTCCTGCACGGATTTCCGTGAAGTCGGTGTACATGACGCCCATATGGGCCCGCCGCTCGATCTTGCCGATGAGGTTGGTATACGTCGGATGTGATTCATCGATGACAGGAGCCCCTTCCCTTGGGTCGCGTTGGACGATCAGATTGACAAGGAAACGCGACATGTCGGGTCGCTTGAATTCCAAACCGGGGATGGCAATGGCGGGACCTTCCCGCGGCAGGAAGTCCTTGTAGTGATGCACGATGTCGTCTCGAACATGTTCCAAGAATGTTGTGATGGGCGCGATATCTTGGTACGCCCGCCGCATCGTTTCATAACGGCCTTCCAGGACATTCGTGGCCAGTTGGCGGTCCAGATGGCGTTGTTGGTGCTCGGCTTCCTTCTCAAGACCATGGATGCGGATATGGAATTCGCGGATTTCCCCTTCAAGCGTCTTGCGCCGTTCGGTCAAGTCTCGCTGCTCTTCCTCGGTCATCGCCTCCATGTCGGCATCCGTCATGGAATGGCCGTCCTTGAGTGGCGCAATCCCGAAACCGACCGAAGTTTCCTCAAAGCCGAATCCTTGTATTCGGCTGTGTTCCGTTAATTCGTGGAAGAGGGCCTTTTTCTTGGTATCGATGTCATCATGCAGCTTGGCCTTGGCATCGAGATATTTCTTGCTCTCGAATGCCAAGGGGATGTCACGTCGCAGTCCCTCGATGAATCCGGACATCTCTCGTTTGAATGACGCGCCCTGGCCGGCGGGCAGCGCAAGACAGGTTGGTCGAGAGGAGTCTTGGAAGTTGTTGACATAACACCAGTCAGCAGGAGCGGGAGCGGTCCGTGCCATGGTCTTGACCATCTGCCGAATGACGGTGGCTTTTCCTGTCCCGACAGGGCCGGAGACGTAGAGATTGAATCCGGGACTCTTCATATTGAGCCCGAATTCCAACGCCTCCACGGCCCGCTCCTGTCCAATGATCTCCGTAAGCGGGTCGAGTTCGCCTGTATCCTCGAATCCGAGCTGCCCGGGATCGATCGTTGGGGCCAGCATGGAGACAGGGACTTTGAATTTTTCGATGTTCATCCTAGGACACCTTGGCCGCGATCGGTTGCGGAAGCGCGACGACCGTGGCTTGCGGACCTTTGAAGCCCTCCTCGAGGCCGAATACCACGTCGGCTCCATCTTCCAGTTGCTCAAAGGTGAGTCCCTGTAAGGCATTTGCGTGGAAGTAGACCTCACCGCCTCCTTCCTGGAGGATGAAACCGTAGCGCTCCTTGGAGAACAGCTTCGACACGACGCCCTGATGAGACGGCATGGGAGGCAGGCGTACTTCGGTCTTCGCGCGTTTTTCTCGATACTTGTGGAGTTCAATGTTGGCAGCCTGAAAGGCAGATCTGATGGCTTCCTCGAAGGTCTTGTCTTCCTTGCGAGCCGTCAGGGTGTGACGACCGGGCAATGTGACCACAATGAGCGCTTCCGCCACGTTCACAAGTTTTTTGTGGTGCCGATTCTTGGTCAAGCTGACTCGACCGTGAATCACATCGTCGTGCCCGCGTTGGAGGTCTTCCATGCGGGACTCGATCTCGGTCTTCCAGCGAGGGGTCATGGCGACATTGCGGCTGTGAATTTCTAGTTCCATTCGTGCCTCCACATCGTAACAGTTCAGTTTCTCTTACCGACCGGAGCTCGCAAACGATATGCCGATGGGATCAGGGCGAAGGGGGATCAGCAAATCAGCAACGGCTGGATGTTTCATCATCCGAGCCATTCCGGGCGATTCCAAGATGAGGCATTTGTCTACAGTGCCACTCTGACCGGTGTTGCGCAATGCGACAGCTCTTTGAATAGGTGAAGGGTAAAGAGTGAGGCGTAAGGCGATAGTGGGAGATGTGCCCATGGAACGCGAGTTGCGTGAGGTGGATGCATGTCCGCATTGCGCAAGCAAACCATGGAACGCTACCTACAGACCCGCTTTGGGCCGGGGACGCGACTCTTGTCCTATGGAATCATCGGCAAGGAGAGTTCCAAGGGAGCTCAGAAGCGGTATGGGTATGGTACGCCGGTCAAATTGACCTTCCAAATTGGACGACGGGTTCAGTCAGCTGTGCTTGAAACCATGAAGCCCGGTCCGTTCGGGCATGAGCATATGGCGGATCGTGCTCAGGCGATGCTCTGGGACTATGACTCCTATGGGCGGCTTCCACGCCATGTGAAGGCACTGGATGTTGGTGCAGTCGATGCCAAACAGGCGCTCTTCTCTGTTGCTGAAGCTCAGGAATTCTTTGTACTGAACGAATGGACGGATGGCGCAAGCTATCATATGGATCTTGAACGATTGATGAAAGGCGGGGCGCTCCGTAAGCTGGATCGACAACGTGCGGTTACTCTTGCGCGGTACCTGGCACAGATCCATGCCAAAAAGCGTCGAGACGCGGATCTCTATAAGCGTCGGCTGCGTGAATTGATCGGCCATGGCGAATGCATCATGGGATTGACCGACAGCTATCCCACACGCTTTGGCTTTATCACCGCCGATCTGTTACGAACGGTAGAGGAAGCGTGCAACCGGTGGCGGTGGCGTCTCCGTGACAAGGCCAACCGGCTTGCACAGGTCCACGGGGACTTCCATCCGTACAATGTCTTGTTCCGTAGCGGGACGGATTTTGCGGTGTTGGACCGGTCACGAGGAGAATGGGGCGAGCCGGCCGACGACATCACGGCCATGACGATCAACTATCTGCTCAACTCTCTAATCCGGCGAGGGAAGCTTCACGGGCCGTTCGAAGTCCTGTTCCGATTGTTTTGGGAGACCTATCTGGAAGCGAGCGGCGACAAGGAAGTGACGGAAACAGCCGCCCCGTTTTTTGCTTTTCGAGGGTTGGTTGTGGCCAGCCCGCTCTGGTATCCCAATCTCTCGATCGACACCAGGCGGCGTCTCTTTCGTTTCATTGAGAACGTGCTCGACGTGCCGCGCTTTGAGCCGGAGCGGGTGAATGAGTATTGCGGAGTGTAGAAGTCATTGATCAATCGTCATTAGTCAATGGTGTTCAGAAAATATGATGCGCTTCGACATCTCCGACTCTTCTCGAATGACCGATGACTATTGACCAATGACTACATGACCATTAGCCATCAACCATTTCCCATTGATCCATGACCAATCACCATTCTCCCAGCTTCGCTATCTGGCTCACCGGTTTGCCTGCGTCCGGCAAGAGCACCATTGCCGCAGCGCTTCGACCCCAGCTTGAGCAGTTGAACTTGTCCGTTGAAGTCCTCGAGTCCGATGCAGTCAGACAAATTCTCACGCCCACACCGACCTATTCACCAGCCGAACGGGATCTCTTCTACCGGGCCCTCGCTTTCATGGGGGCGAGATTGGTGGCACATGGCATCACGGTCATCTTCGATGCCACGGCGAGCAAGCGTGCGTACCGTGACTTTGCTCGGAGCTGCATTCCTAGGTTCATTGAGGTGGCAGTTGAGTGTCCGTTAGGACTCGCGATGCAGCGTGACTACAAGGGGACCTATCAGCGAGGTCAGCGCGGTGAATCGTCGACTGTGCCAGGCTTACAAGAACTCTATGAAGCGCCGCTTCATCCGGAAGTGAGGATCGATACGACGCTACTCTCAGCGACAGACGCAGCGAGAATCTTGTTGGAAGTTGTGAACGAGCAATTCAAAGAGGAGGTCCCTCCCTGACCGCTACTCCCATGCACTCGCCCTGGACGACATGATTCATGAACGCTTCTACTGCAACCGCCGCCCGGCCGTTGCCACAATGCTCGCCACTTGTAGAATATGAAGGACAAGCTTGTGAAGCGTGAAACGTATCTCGTGCTCAGATTCGGACGGTTCACACTTCACGAACGACGCTTCACGCGCTTGAAAGCGCCGCTGGCACCTTTGTCAACAGCCTGCGAGTGACTTGATGGGGATCTTTTCCGCCCGTTATAGTGACGCCCCATGCCAAAGAAGCCTGCGTCTCGTTCTAGGAAAACGAATAGCTCTCCTGCTGAAGAAACGGCGAGCTCCATCGCTCAAGCTCCTGCCGCCGCAGCGTTGCTTGCCGGATTTCGGGCGCTTGCCGTCAACGATGTGTATACGATGGCCCCGAAAGCGTCGGTGGTTCGAGGGTATGACTACTACCGGCAGCAGCGACTTCAGCGCTATGTCTGGAGCAAGGATGGCGCGACACTCACGGCTCATGTGCAGGGCACCATCTTGTACGAAGTCGTGTTTTCCCTGGACGACGGATATCTCTCTGCCTTCTGTGATTGTCCGGCCTGGGACTTCGATTCTCCCTGTAAACATGTCCTGTGCGTCTGTTTCACCACCAAACATCTCCTTGTGCCTGAGACATTCCAGTTGTCCGATCGGGAACAAGCCCATCTGGCCGCACTCCGAACCGATTTGCTCGGGGAACCTGTTCAGACTGGTCCGAGCAAAGGCAACACCCGAGAGTCAGGCTATGAAATCGTGATCGACGCGAGCCAGCCCTATCCACAGCTCTCCATTTACCGGAATGGGATGAGACTGCCTGCAGGGTGGACGCCTGCCTTACCGGCTGAGCTGCGCCCGCTGCTTCATCCGTCCTGGTTCTCGTCGACCTACGGGGATGATCCCCTGTTGCGCTACCTTGATTTGGCCAAGCGTCAGTTCCCCCTCGTGCTCAAGATCGGCCGGGACTCGCTCGTCCTTCAATGGGCTCCGACGGTCGCGTGCCAAAGCAAGACGGAGCTGGTTCTTTCCAACGAAGGCGTGAGGATTCGCGCGGTGTGTGTGGCGGACGGCACCGTGCTCGACCGGATTGTCCGGTTTCGTCGTTTCGTCGTCGACGTGAACGGCCGGCGCTTGCTCCTGTTGGAGGATGAAGGGGGGTGGGCCTCTTTTCTGTCACTGCGCAATGGCTTCCGGCGGTTCGATTTCCCTTATGAGCATGGCGGCTTGGATGAAGCGGCCTGTGCGGTTACCCTACCGGCCGGTGAAGACCATCGGCGATGGCAGGGGATTCCCCACGCACTGGAATTCACCCTTTCACGAGAGGAGTTCCACTCCTCACAGATCGATTTGAGCCGCAAGCAGGCCGACCATACCCTTCGCGATACGCTCTTGCGCGTAGATGGGAACGAGACGCCGGTTCGCTTGTCTGTTGACGGATCAGGAGGCGAGGGGCGGGACTACGCATTAACGCTCAGACCGCTTCTTGATGAGTCCGGCGCCTCAACGACCGCATGGATGCTCCAGGCACAATGCCGGCACGGTGAGAGGTGGTGTTCTCCCAGTATGTCGACCTTTTCCTTCATCCGGGCGTTGGAGCAGGGGCGGGCCGTGTCAACGCCGTTGCGAACACAGAAACGCAAGGCCGTGCTCTACGAATTGTTCTTCGGCTTGCTGACGGTCGGTGAGGCGAAGGAACGAGACCGCCGTATCAAGACGGCGCTGGATCAGACGGATTGGGTGCGGAGTATTCGGCTGGAGGCCGCACGATGGCTGAAACAGCACTTGGCTGTCTATGCCAGGCCGGATGTACGGTTGCAGATCGAGGCAGGGCGGTGGGGTTTGCAGACCATCGACAAGTCTCGTGAGGGACGGCTCTATCAGGTGCCATTCGAGATCTTCGGTCCGGAAGCGTTTCGCGGCATGTCCTCGTATGATGCGATGGTGATCGATTCGCGTGTCCTGTTCCCACGATTGCCGGTTCTCTTGGAAAAGCTGACAACGGTCGGGATCACACTGTTGTACGAGGAGAAGCCTCTCAGATCCATCCGGTGGGACTGCTCCGTTCACGTCAGGCATCAGGATCGACAGGAGACCGGAATCGACTGGTTCGAGATCAGGCCGGAGATCCGTTGTGATGGGATGGCCATTGATGAGCAGGAATGGAGGACGGTTCTGCAGCGTGGCGGACTCATTGAGCGTGAGGGCGGTCTACGGGTTCTGGACGGCCCCAGCATGGAACGGCTACGAGCCATCCTCGACTTGACCGGGGACGCTTCGGCGAATCGAGAATCGGCGCAGGTCGTACGGGTGCCTCGGTTACAGATCCTCGATTGGCTCGCGCTGCGCGAGCAGGGAATCCAGGTGTCATTGCCGGCCGAAGATGAGGCGGTGCTGGCGGGCTTGCTGGGTTTTGTGCGGATTGAGAAGCCGCCGTTACCGAAGGGGCTTCATGCGACGCTGCGTCCCTACCAGCAGGACGGCTATGCCTGGTTAGCGTTCCTCTATGCCCATCGATTCGGCGCCTGTTTGGCGGACGACATGGGGCTGGGCAAGACCATCCAAACCATCTGTCTCTTGGCTGCGATCAGGGAAGGACGCCTCAAGGCAGCGCGCGGGGTGAAAGGCCCTCACCTGGTCGTGGTGCCGACAAGTCTTCTCTTCAATTGGGAGCAAGAACTGGCCCGGTTCGCGCCCGAGTTTACGGTCCATGTGTATAGCGGGAGTGAGCGGACATTCGAGGCCGGGGACGGTGAGATCGTGCTCACGACTTATGGGCTGGTCCGTCGGGACATCGATGCCCTGGAGCAGATTCCGTTCCATGTGATCGTCTTTGATGAGGCCCAGGCGGTAAAGAACATTCAGGCGGACACGACGGGCGCAGTCCGACGACTCAAGGGGCGCTTCAAAGTCGCGCTGACCGGCACCCCGCTCGAAAACCATCTCGGCGAGTACTTCTCGGTGATCGACCTCTGCGTGCCGGGGCTCTTGGGCGAGAGTGATCGATTCAAGGCGGATATGAAACGGCTCTCGGGTCCCGTGCTTGACCGGGTGTTGCGCCGGACGAGGCCCTTTGTTCTGCGGAGGACCAAGGCCGAGATTCTTCAGGATTTACCTCCGAAAATCGAGCATGAGGTGTTTCTGGAGTTGACCGAGCGCCAAAAGGCGCTCTATCAACAGACGGTCGAACAAGTGCGCTCCACGATCGATGAGGCCTATCGCAGCAAGACCTCCGGGCAGGCGCAGTTCATCGCCCTCACGGCCATCCTCAAGCTTCGGCAAATCTGCCTGTCACCACGACTCCTCACAAAACAGCCGGAAGAGCGCTCCCCCAAGCTGAGCTTTCTCGTGGAACGATTACACGTGTTGCGGGAAGAAGGGCACAGTGCGCTGGTGTTTTCACAATTCACCAGCTTTCTGGATCTGGTCCAGGAAGCCTGTGTGGAACATGGATTGCCGTATCACCGGTTGGACGGCTCCACGGCACCGGCTGCGCGCAAAGCTCGTGTGAAGGCCTTTCAGACCGGTGCCCAGCCCGATGTCTTTCTCTTGAGCCTGAAGGCGGGAGGACAGGGGCTGAATCTCACCAAGGCGAGCTACGTCTTTCATCTGGACCCCTGGTGGAATCCGGCGGTAGAGCGTCAGGCTTCTGATCGTGCGCATCGCATCGGGCAACTGCGGACCGTCACGATCGAGCGGATTCTCATGCGACACAGCATCGAGGAGAAGATGATGGCCCTGAAGCAACGGAAGCTCGAGTTGTACAACGCCGTGATGGCCGGCGCGGTGCGAGGCTCGGGGCAGGGCGTACTGACAAAGGCCGATATCGATTTCCTGCTCTCGCCGAGTGCATGATCTCGTGGGTTGTTGCCTTTTTGGCTCGGAGAACCGGCACTGTTTCTATTTCAATCCGAAGAACAATGGCTGGCGCTTAAAGAGGTTCGATGACAGTACTCGGGAGGGAAGCACACTCATGATTCAGAAATTAGTCAAAGTAACGCGTGCTATGTCGACAATCATCTCTCTGTTCACGATATGGCACAGAACAGCTGGAGGTAGAGGAGATGTCTTAATGCATTGGGGTTGAGGTCAATTCTTGTATTCCTGAAAAAACATCTCATCAATTTCATATGACCGTTTTGGAACCAGGCCGAGTTCATGCTGTTCGAACATTTCGACAAGAACGTCTCCATCGACAAGTTCAATGGGTGGAACTCCATCCCGTCTGGCCTCTTTTTTCGCGTCCAGCATAAAAGTTCCGGTTGTAATGATTAGCCCTTTGTCGGCGCGTCCCTGCATGGCACTGCGAAAGTCGCGGACTTGTGAAGGAGTCACTGCCCCTAGGTATCGCTTGCATTGAAAAAGGACGTTGAAACTGACAAAGGGATTTACTTTTAAAGTCCCTATGCCGTCTATCCCTCCGTCCCCACTCTTGCCTGTTACCGTGACTTGTTGGAAGCCTGATTCTCGAAGCAGTCGTTGAGTTAGTCTTTCAAATCCGCTTGGAGGCAATGACTGGAGTACTTCAAGTAGTGCAGCCCTATGATCCTTGGGCTTTTCTTCATCTGGGACATCCTCATCACGTTGCTGTACCTCTGATTCCTTCGCCTTCTTGGGACGATTAGCCTGAACGGACTTGAATATGTCGAGTGCATTGAGGGTTGAAAGATCCACGGACATCCCTTTATCCGTGAGATTCCAGACTCCCCACTTCGATGATCCAAGATACCCGGTCCACACGAGATACTGACGTGCCCAGTGAACCTGGTTTTTTACACGAGAAAGTCCGTTCTTATTGATGGCTTGTTGCTCCGTTTCTGTGACTTGTCCCACTTCCAGAGACCGGTCGACTATCTCTGACGCTGTTCCAGACCCGCCGAGGGTTCTCATAACCTGAATGATTGGACGAAAAAACCGGATGAATTCGGGACCCTTGTTCTGCCTCATCTAGCCTCTCTGGTTAACAGACCCATAAGCCTGCAGCACTTCTCTTCAGCGTGGATGGAACAGAGTAATTATCTGAACAATCGCCTCCCCTTCAGCAATGACCTTCAGACATGAAGCTAGGTCATCGATTGTATATGGTTTTCTGTCTCCGTGCCGTGCACGTGTACAATGGCGTTCCAAATTGTGGAGAGCGTCCGCCAGCAGGGGAGGAAGAGCCATTGAGATCTTCAATCGTTCAGAAATAGATCGCACAACACCCTTGAGCAGAGGGTCAACACTACGAAGCAACTTGTTTATTTGGTTAATCGTAAGTCTGTCATGATTGAATGTTTTTGGCAGAGCAAACCCGATCTTACGAAACGGCGCCCACACTCTCTCGTTAAACTCGTATTCAATGGCTTTTTGATAAAGAATGGGAGGCCAACATGGATTTATGTTCCTGAAGGGCGTGGTGCTCCAGGAGGCTGCTTCAATAAGAAACTGTTGTGTCTGCGAGCAGAACATGGCAAACGATATGGCATGTCTCGCGTTTAAATCTTTCTCTGCTTTCGCACACACATCCTTAAGTCGAACTCCGACATCGACCTCGGCCTTTAAGGCGTCTTTCTCGCGACGCTCGGCATCCAGGCGTTCTTGAAGGTCGTATATGGTTCTTGTGGCGCTGTGGAGCAGCGAATACTCCGCTGTGCTTTGACTTTCCTCCGCTGTTCCAATGGCAGCTAGCAATCCGTCTGAGTATTCAGAAATAGCGATGTGACCATCCTCATATAATTCCTCAAGCCGACCGAATAGTTGACTGACCCTCTCGCGGGCGGACATTTCTGCGTAGAGCTTCAGCATTTCCGGCAAATAATCGGCCTGATAGCCGGCGATTTCCTCGATTCGACCATAGCCTCTTCTCACATCACGATGGAGATGCTCGAAAACAGCCGCCGCGTGAAGAAGCATTTCATGGTTTTCGTACCAAAGTGCAATGCCGAAATGTACCGGCCATCCCAATGTATCGGAGCCAATTTCCCCTAGAAAACCAGTCCAAGCCTCTCTAAATGTCTCTTTTGTGAGTGAGCGTGTTGTGAACGAAAGCGTCTCGATGAGTGCGCCTGCTTCGATGGAAAATGGTACGTCTCCACTTTCCTCAAATTGCCGTTCTATTTCTGCAAGTGATTCAGAGTCGGTCATGTTTATAATTGCCGAGATAATTATATAAGCTCATTATTAGACCCCATCTGAAGGTTTTCCGCAAATAGCGCTGGAACATGGAGGCTTGTATGCCGCAAATTGACAAGTTTGTCTCCGTCAGTGAAGCGAAGAATAAGCTGTTGGATTAATCCGACAGATGAAGCACCAGCAGGAGATCGTTGCGATCACCCGCGACGGCATTCCTTCAGCAGTACTGCTGAGCATGGACCAGTTCCAGGGGCTGATAGAGACAATCGAAATTCTTAGCGATCAAAAGACAATGCAGGGGCTTCGTCCGTCGTTGAGATAGGTAGAGAAAGGCCAGTGGGTTTCTCACCAGATGGTGTTTAGCCGTAACGCTCCATGACCCGCATCACGATAGATATCGTGCGAACCCTCTTGCTGTCTGTTCTGTACCTGTTCCAAGGCGCCAGGATCTTCGAAGAGATGTGTTGTAGTGGGAACAATGATGAGTTTCTTTTCGCAGGTCAACAAATTATAGCCTGCCTGAGGCCGAGGATACCTTCGAGCGCGATCTTCTCTTCCTCGATCTTACGTTGTGGTCATGCTGTGCCGTCATCGCCCTTCTTTCTTAAGCACACTACAGGGTGCGGGACGATTCAGGCCAGGAGGCAATTTGGTCTGGTCGTCCACGCAGGCGCCATTGAGTTGTGCCTGTGTGAGCCCGATGACCGACGAGAGGGTGGCGCCTTTGAAGGTCGCGCGACGCAGATCGGCTGAATCCAACCGGGCCCCGTTCAAATTGACTGAAACGAATGTGGCATCTTGCAGATTCGCGTCCTGCAGGTTGGCGTGGGTCAGGTTGGAGTGATTGAAATTCGACTCACGAAGATCCGCACCGACGAAGTTGGCCGACTCCAGATTGGCCCGGTTGAACTGCCCTTGTCGAAACGAGGACTTCGGTGCATAGATTTCGCTGAGGTCGCCGTTCATGAAGTTGGTGTGCCAGCCTTTGGCTCCGATCAGGACCGCCCGGGTGAGGGTGGCGTCCAGAAAATTGGCCTCATCGAGGGCGGCGCGATAGAGAATCGCCATTCTAAGTTTGGCCGAGCTCACCTCTGCCTTGATGAGTATGGCTTCTTCGAGATTCGCTCCTTCCAAATCGGCCTCCTGCAGGCCGGCCTCCTGCAGGTTGGCGTACCGCAAGTCCGCACCGCGAAGAATCGCGGATCTCAGATTTGCTCCGCGCAAATTCCCTTCATCCAAATAGGCGCTTTCCAAATCCGCTTCGACCAGTTTGGCCTGTTCCAGTTGTGCCCGATCCAGCAGCGCGCCCTGCAGGTTGGCGCGATGGAGATTGGCGTTGGTCAGGATGGTACGGCGCAGGTCTGTGCCTGTCAGATCCGCATTCACCAGAACGGCACCTTTCAGTGTTGCTCCGTATAGATACGCCTCGGCGAAGTTGCCGTCGGTCCCGTCGGCTGAGGTGAGGTCGGCTCCTTCCAGTTGTGCGCGTTCAAATGAGGCTTCGTTCAGTTTGGCACCGATGAGGACGGCGTCAAAGAGCGCGGCTTCATCGCCGACGGCACGAGAAAGATTGGCACCCGTGAGTTTGGCACGACGCAGATCGGTTCCGGAGAGGTTACCGTCTTTGAGGATGGCTTTGGTGAGGTCAGCTCCAGCCAGACTAGCTTGAGCCAAGGTGGCCTGAGCCAGATTTGCCTGTCGCAAGATGGTGCCTTCCAGATCAGCCCGTTCAAGATTCGCCCCCGTGAGCACGGCGCGGCTCAGATCCGCTTGGCAGAGTTCCATCCGCTTCGCATTCGGGTTTCCCCGGTATTCCACCCACCGTTCATGCGAACGTACGACATCTTGCAGTATTTTGGCCGTGACAGGTTTCTTCTTGTACGGGCTTTTGCAGGGAGGAACTGTCGGTGACACCGACTCGGAAGCTGGAGGCACAGCGGCCCGGACCCATGTGACGGTGAGTCCGATGAGGAGGATCATTCCCAAGATCGTGATCGGTACAGAGGATCTCTTCATTCGTGTCTCCTTCATGTGTTTGGTCGACGGTCTGCCGTTTCTCGCATCCAAGCGTCCGTAACTGAGGCAATAAGCAAGGCATCGGAGAAGTTTCAGGAGCCAGCTGTGGGGAATCTACCGACCAGTGAATCTCTTGGTTCTCGGGGTTGAATCAACCGTCCACCAGATCGTCGCATCCTCAGACCGGGCATCATCTTTATGGCGACAACACACGGATATATGCCACGACGTCCTGTATTTCTCCATCGGTGAGCCGGCCGCGCCAGGAATGCATCGGACTGAAGACGACGCCGTGCTCGATGGTCCGCAGGAACTCTTCATCGGATTTCCGGAACGACTGGAACCGCTGAAAATTGGCCGGTGGCACTTTCAGCGCAACGGCGTCTGGGCCATCGCCCCGACCAGTCTTACCGTGACAGTTCTGACAGTAGTGTTCAAACAGGGCTTTCCCACGCTCACGGTCGGGGGGATAGTCTTGCGCGTACGAGGAGGGTATAGCCATCCCGTTCAGAATGCAAAGACTCACGACCCCCGCCGAAAAGTATCGGTACCATAAGATCCGCCGTCGAGTCGTGACCATAGTCTTAACTTTTCTTTGTGGTGTGAGCAATGAATGGGCTGAACAATTGCTGCAGCTTCTTGCTTCCACAGGCCGGACAGGCGATTTCCCCGGCTGCGTGTTCTTTCAATGTGACCACGATCAACGATTCCTTCCCGCAATCGAGACACTTATAGTCGTACATCGGCATAGTATACCTCTTTCGATCATCAGCCAAAGATCATCAGTGGATAGGTGCCCTGGTGTAACAGTGCGTGGGACACACTGCCGAGTACCATGCGGGTCACACCGCGGCGTCCTCGGGATCCCACGAGAATCAGATCAGGATTCAAGGCCTTGGCCTCCTGAAGAATTCCATCCACTGGGGTGCCCAACGTCGTCACCACGCGGGTTTGGTAGCCTGATAGGCGGAGTGTGGCTGCCATCTCGTCGAGAAACTCCTTCGCCTTGCGAAGTGAATGGGTTTCCATGCGTTCGGCTGAAACCGCATCCACCGGCCAGGGAGGCCTGGTATGGGGCAAGACGGTGAAGAGGGTCACGGTGGGCAACTCACGAAACGGTTTCTGTTGAAGCAAGGAGAGGGCATGGTCTGCGTCATAGGCTCCTTGTAAGGGCAGTAAGATGTGATGCAGCCTTTTTAAGGGACCGGGAAGAATCAGTTTCGCACCTGGCGCGAACGTCAGGACTCGATGGGAAACGCTTCCGACAAGGCGTCCCTTGATCGGTCCAAGGCCACGAGTCCCCAGGAGAATCAGTCCCGCCTTGAGTTGTTCAGCCAATGCCACGATCTGCTCTGCCGGCGATCCGACGACCAAGTGCTTGGTGACCGGCCCGACATCCAATGGGAGCAAGGACACGGTGCGATCCAACAGACGAGTTCCGTCGTCGCGCATGTTTCGCTCGACTGTCTCGTACAGTTCCTGTGCCACTTCCGGCATCATCATGGGATAGGCCGGACTTGGGACATCGAGCACATGTACAAGATGCAGCTCCTCGGCCCGACTCAGGTACTTGAGGGATCGGACTGCCTCATACGAATGATCAGACCCGTCGACTGCGAGTAACATCTTCATAGCACCACCCTCCGGCTGTGGACGTACCGCTCCGATCCTGCATGCATCACCGCGGCAGTAAGGCCGTTGCGATCATCAGGTAAATCCCCACACTCAAAATATCTTGCACGACCGTTGCGACCGGTCCGCTGGCCAACGCCGGATCTGCTCCGAGACGCACCAGCCCCAGCGGAAGCAGACTGGCCATGACAGTGGCCACGACGGCCGTTACCCCTAGCGAAGCACCGACAACCATTGCCAGCGCCGGATGTCCGTCCCAGATCCACAATCCGGCGGCGGCGACAACTGCGACGATTGTTCCGATGGATACGCCGATGACCGTTTCGTTGACCAATTGCGTCCACAGCTCAACCTCTCCATAGGCCAATCGACGAACCAGGACGGTTTCGGTTTGGGTTCCGACGGCATCCGCCATGTACACGACGAGGGGCAAAAAGAATGCGAGCGCCACTTCGTTCTTCAATGAGGCTTCAAACGCCGAGGCCACGCCGCCGGCTAAGAATCCTCCTGCGAGGCCGAGCATCAACCACGGTAGACGTGCGCGCACCTGGGTCCGCGTCTGCTGGGCGGTGAACGACAGATGGAGATGGTCCATTCTACTGACACCGCCCACGCGCAGAAAATTGTCCACATGCTCCTCATGCAGCAAGGCCAAGAGCCGTCCGATCGGGATGGCGCCGAGCAGCCGCCGTCGAGCGTCGATGACAGCGACATCGGCGTCATGACGTTCAACCGCTCGCAATGCCACTGTCTCAGCGCCATCTCCTGGGAGTACCTCGATCGGCGGCAATCCTTCCAGTTCGGCCAGCGTGGCCTGTTCCCTGGCCTGAAGCAATCGTTCAATCGGGACTTGACCCGTCAGGACTGCTTGATCGTCGACCAGATAGACATGCCCCACTTCGTCCCATGTGTGGCCCCGAAGCACCGCAATAGTTTCGCCCACAGTGCAATGTCTGTTGCTCCGAGGAATGTCCGGGGTCATCAGGTCTGCAGCCGTCGCCATCCCATTGCCTCCGAGTCGATTGTTACTGGCAATCCGCCGGGCAGAAAAAAACGAGATACATCACGATCGCGAGACCTAAGCCGACCGCTCCAAGCAGGAGCCACTGCGCGCGCGTCATGTCTGCCTCCCCTGCTCACGCACTGAAATAGTCAGCAAGTCCGATGCCTCTCAAGGAGACAATCGTCAGGTGTAAGGGGTGAAGGGTAAGGAGTGAAGCGGAACAGACATTCTTTGCGAAAATTCCCTCACCCTCACTCTTTACCCCTTACCGACCCTGCCCCCTTCTGCTACAGGGAGTGAATGGCCACTGTGGCAGGGAGCCCCTGCTTGTGGAGACAAAGCGAATAGCCGATGGCCAATGGCATGAGCGAACGTCACAAATTCGTCATGTCTTCAAGCCATCAGCTATGGGCCATCAGCTCCCATCAGTGGCATCGGCCTTGCTCAACTTTCCATAACAGGAGGATCGGTCATGCGGCAGGAGACGGCTCTCTTTAAAACCATCCTGGTTCCAGTGGATTTCTCTCCCTGTTCAGAGGAAGCGTTTCGAGTTGCCTGTCAGATGGCGCGGTTGTGTGGTGCGGCGGTACTTGTTCTGCACGTGATCGACACGAGCACGCTTGCTGCATTCCATCGTTTGGGGCTGCTGGCGGTTCCGTCGGATGCCGCCCCACAGCGCCGCCGGCTGCGCCATCATGCTCGTTTGAATGTCAGGCAGTTGTTGGAGTCGAAGGCGGCTGTGGATGTGAAGATCGAGCGCCAGATTGTCGAGGGTGTACCGTTCGCCGAAATCGCAAAGGTTGCGCGGACGGGGAAGGTTGATCTGGTCGTGATCGGCGGCTATGGCGGGCGGGTTGGAAACGTGGATAAGATTTTCTTCGGCAGTACGGCGGAAAAGGTCGTTCGCACGGCGGGCTGTCCCGTGCTGACAGTGCCGCTTCAGGTTTCCGACTCAGAACGGCGGTCGTCACGATAGTGGCTGAATGGAGGGGGTTATGATTCTTGGAAAGATTGGGGTGCAGTGGCGAAGATGGGGGACGGTTCTCACGGTGGCCTGTCTGGCTTGGATGTATGGTCCAGCCCTAGTGGCGCAATCGGAACAGGTGGTGGACGTGACGATCAAGGATTTTCGGTTTGTAACGAAGCAAAGTCCCTTGCGCTTGGGATTTCCTACCGCGATCAACGTACGGAATGAAGACGCGGAGCGACACGATTTCAGCTCGACCATGTTTGAGGGCATCCCCACTCAGATTGAGAAGGATGGGGTGATTGTCTATGGCCGTGGCGTGGGAGGGGTCTATCTCGATCCGAAACAGAGTGCGACGATTCGATTTGATATGACCAGGCCGGGTCGGCACGTTTTCCGATGCTCTATTCACCCGACGATGAGCGGGGAATTGCTCCTCTTGAGTGCGGAGGCTGTGTGAATCTGTCAGCGGGAGGTCGGAGGATTCTCTTTGCGACCGACGGATCACAGGGGTCAGCGACTGCCGAGGTCTATGCCTGCGGGCTCGCCCGATCGTGGGAGGCCTCACTGACCGTGATGCGTGTGCTGGAGTTCCCGTCCGGGCTTGATCCGGAGAATCCTGTCAATCGGCTGTACTTGGCTGAATTGATGAAGCAGGCGACGCAAGAGTTGGTCGAATTGAAAGCACGGGCAGCCGGCCAAGGGGTTCCAGCGGAGACCAAGATCGCCACAGGCATCCCGAGCGAAGAAGTGCTTGCGGCAGCAACGGGCGAAGAGCCGGATCTGATTGTCGTGGGCACGAGGGGCAGAACCGGATTGGCACACGTCCTCCTCGGGAGCACGGCGGAGCGAATTATCCGTGCGGCGCCTTGCCCGGTTCTGGCTGTGCGTGCTGGTCGATATGAAGGAGACAGCGGAGGTGGAACCCGGCACAGTCCATCGAGTATCCAGCGAATTCTGATCCCGGTTGATTTTTCGGACTGTTCGCTTGATGCGTTGGAGTATGGGGCGTTGGTTGCTCAACGATCCAAGGCCTCCATCAGAATTCTCCATGTCTTGGAACCGGTTTCGTATGGGTTGGATTTCACCTTGCCCCATGTGGCGAAGCGCGACCATGATCGGACGGCGATCACCAAGCGGCTGTCTGATCTCACGGCAGCACTGACTTCGGCCGGGCTGGTGTCTGATTTTGTCCTCGCGGGTGGGCTGCCGGCGGATTCGATCCTCAACGAGGCCATGGCCCCCGATGTGGGGTTGATTGTGATGGGGACTCATGGCCGACGTGGTTTGTCTCACGCGTTATTCGGCAGCGTGGCGGAGTTCGTTCTTCGAACGTCCTCGTGCCCTGTGTTGACCGTCCGGAGCCAGAAGTTTCATCCGGGCCATCGCCCTGTCCTTGGTAGGCCGTCCCTGCCAAGCAACATGTAGCTGAGGAGTGAGTCATGCCAACGCGCAAGACGACAACGAGGAAAAAGACAACAAGCGCCAAGGGGAAGAGCCGACCATCCCCCGCCGCGAGGCGAACGAAAAACCCCATAGAATTGCCGGATGGGATGTGGGAACGAATCTCGCAGAAAGCGTACGAGCTTTGGGAAGCGCGCGGCCGTCAGGATGGGAATGCGCTCCAAGACTGGCTAGATGCAGAGGAAATCGTCATGGAAGAAATTCATGAATCGCGTGAGTGAGCAGGCGGCTGGATTCTGGACTCCGCGGTCACCGTCGCTGGACGGACTGCTCGAGCGTTTGGAACGGCTCTCGAGCAAACCAGAATTCATATTGCAGCGTGAACTGGCCCATGCGCGTGCACTCAAACTCTATGTAGAAGGGGGGGCAGGACGGCTTGTCGCGCCGCTGGAGCAGGAAATAGAGCTGGCGAGCCTGTATCTCTTTTGCGACTACTATCCCGAAGACGGACAGCTGACCCTCATCGAACAGTTGCGAGACGTGATCACCGAAC
>CAADGK010000025.1 GCA_900696515.1 uncultured Nitrosospira sp.
CCACTGGAGGTTCTTGGGATTGTGCCGGACTTAACGAGCACCACCGTGTGGATTTCGAGCTCATACTCGTCGGCCAGCACGCGACGGATGCAGTTCACGATATTCGTGAGATCTGAATCAGACACCTGTTTCTCGATCTCATGGACCAGCACCACTCGTTCCCCAGTCTCGCTTTCGATCGAGAATGCTGCTCCACATCCACGTCGCAAACCTGTATGTGCTTGTTGGGCGGTCCATTCTAGATCATGAGGGTAGTAGTTCCGTCCTCGAACAATGATCAGGTCTTTGATGCGCCCTGTGAGGAACAGTTCCCCACGGTGAAGGAATCCAAGATCGCCGGTTCGCAAATAGAGCTTCTCCCCTGACTCAGGAAGCGTGGCTTTAAATGTGGTTTCTGTCTCGTCTTGCTTCTCCCAGTATCCAGAAGCGATTCCGGTTCCAGAGAGCCACACCTCACCCACGACGCCCGACGGGCATTCCAACAGCGTTGTTGGGTTCACGATCTTGACACAAGTTTCTTCGAGCGGTTCCCCACATCCCACCAACGTCCGAGTTCCACGATTTGATGGAACGGACTCTTTCACGATGGAGTCGGCCAGCGCCTCCGCATCAACCGTAAGGAACGTCGGTTCAACCGGAACAGGCTTCATCGTCACAAGTAATGTGGCCTCAGCCAGGCCATAGGCCGGGGAAAAGCTTGACGACTTGAATCCTCGTGGACCAAAGGTTTCGATAAACCGCCTCACCGTATCCGGATGGATAGGTTCAGCGCCGCAGCTGGCGACCTTCCAGCTGCTCAAATCAGCTTGCCAGCCAGGCTGTTGATGTGCGGCTCTGAGACACGCGTCGTAGGAAAAATTCGGACCACCGCTGTGGGTAATCGCGAATCGAGCCACTGCGTCCAACCAGCGCAATGGTCGTCGGAGAAACGTGATGGGCGACATCAGATAAGCGGGAATGCCTGCGTAGAACGGTGCAATGATTCCATGCAGAAATCCATAGTCATGGAAATACGGCAACCAGCAGAGCGACCGACTACGGTCCTCTACCTGCCCGGCTAACGTGAGGGCTTTGCAATGAGCCAGTACATTTCCATGGCTGATCACAACACCGCGAGGAGAGGCGGTCGACCCAGAGGTGTATTGCAAATAGGCAAGGGCGCTGCTGTCTAGTCTCGGCATGTCAATCGAGATGGAGTCGATCGCATCAGCTACCAGATGGTCTGTTGCCATCCATGTGATCGGGCCCATGTCGTTGGCGAGTGAACATTCAGAAGGCAGAGCCATGATGCTCGAGTTCGTAAGGATGAGGGATGCCTGAGCATCGTCAATAATGTTGCGAAGTCTCGGCACACTGTGTTTCATTCTGATGGGGTCGGGGGCGGGAGCTGGAACTGGTATGAGACCAGCGTACACGCATGCCCAAAACGCACAGGCGACATCAAGGCCTGGTGGATAGAGAAGGAGGGCTCTGGTTCCTGGTTTGACCTCGTGCGCAAGCCGGTAGGCCAGTGAACGCACTTGGCGTTCAAGCTGTCTGTAGGTCAGCTGGCTTTCAAGCTCGAGACTGTCACGAACAAGAGCATAGGCAAGCGCGTCTGGATTGCGCCGGCACGTGAATTCAAAGAGATCACTAAGACTGAGAAACACCGGAGGTTTTGGCATCTCTAATAGGCCGCAATTCTCGTCTTCAAACAAACAGAAAAATGCTCAGTTCGCAACTATCGTTCTCCGAGAAATAGCTTATCGTCCCGTAGTAACAACCTCCAGTAACTTCAACTGTTCCGATAGGGCCCAAGATACGCCCGACGGTGTATGTTCCTTGACGGGATACAACAAACCTGTTCACCATCACGTGTCCAGGTCAGCCTCAACCTTTAGGCCTTAAGGACAAAGGCCGTTGTATTATTCGGCAGTTGAAGCAGATATCTTGAAGCTCTTTAGTCGTCGGCCCGATCCGTTCAATCAGCGTGCGGTTACGCACGCTATGTTATGTGCGGTTCTGCACGTCTATGTCATGTAGGGTATTGATAAATAATGAGAAATTAATACCGTCTCTTATTAGGAGCTATGGCAGACTGATCGCAAGAAAAATAATTGTAGAGAGAGGGGAGATCTATCGGAGGATGAGGTCGGTGTCACTTCTTCACATCTACTCTGCCCGTCCCAATCCGGTGGGAATTCACGGAACAGCATGAAGGCTTCCTGGAGAACAGGGATCAGTTTTGGGTTAACATCAGGGGTCATTACCACCCTTGGGTTGATGGTCGGACTGCACTCCGGTACCCATTCCCGTGCGATCGTGATCAGTGGCATTCTCACGATCGCCATCGCCGATGCCATGTCGGATGCGCTCGGCATCCATGTGTCCGAAGAGTCGAAGAACAGCGGTCCGACCAGGCTGATCTGGGAGGCTACGCTCGCCACCTTCGCTGCGAAGTTCTTGGTTTCCTTGACGTTTGTCGTTCCCGTCCTTTTCGGTCCGCTCGAGCACGCGATTGTCATGAGCATCGTGTGGGGGCTATTCTTACTCACCGTGCTCAGCTTTTTCGTCGCTCGAGCACAAGGAATTGCTCCGTGGAAGGTCATCGGTGAGCATCTGTTCATTGCGCTGTGCGTCGTTGCGATGACACATGTGGCCGGTGATTGGGTGAACAAGATGGTGGGAGCGGAATGACGGAGGTATGAATCAGTGAGAAGACACCCCCGGACGTTGAGATGGCTGCTGCTTTTCCTCATGTGCACGACATTCATGATGCCCAGGCAACCAGCCTGGGGAGCGGGGAATGATGTGGTATCTGAAAGCGGCCAGCCCCATCGTGTCGTGCTCCATCTGAATTCCGGTGATGAAAAAGTCCAACGTGGTGCGCTCAACAATATCAAGAATCTCTATCAGGAGTTTTCGTCGCAGAGTCTCACGGTCGAGTTGGTCGTGCATGGGGCTGGACTTCCAGTCCTCATCAAGAAGGGTACGCCGTTTGCTGCGGAGCTGAGCGAGCTTCGGAAAACGTACGGTGTGCACTATACGGCCTGTTCGAACACCATGAAGACGATGAAGGTGACAAGAGAAGATCTCATCGATGAAGTTGGCGACACCGTGCCGGCCATCGTGAGGCTGGTGGAGAGACAAGAGCAAGGGTGGGTTTATATTAAGCCGTGAAGAAGCTGACAGCTGTTAGCTGACGGCGGACGAAAGAGGAGGACGAATGGAATCCAAGAGCAAGGTCTATCTGTATCAGACCTCGGTGAGGTGGACGGAACAGCGCAAGGGCACGATCTCCTGTGCAGGGAAACCCGATGTGCAGGTGGCGACCCCACCGGAGTTCAAGGGGCATGAGAACATCTGGTCTCCCGAGGACCTCTTCGTGGCGTCCGCCAACGTCTGTTTGATGACGACATTTCTTTCCGTCGCGGAACGAGCCGGTCTTGCTTTTTCCTCGTACGAGAGTACGGCGGAAGGACGGTTGGAGATCGTGGAGGGGAAGTTTCAATTCACGGCGATCACTATCCGGCCTTCTATTACCTTGAAGCCTGGCGGTGATGCAGCCAAAGCCAAGGAACTCATTGAAAAAGCGGAGCATAATTGCCTGATTTCCAACTCCATGAAGGCCAAAGTCACACTGGAAGCCACGATCGGTTGATTCAGCGTTGCGAGTTTCGAGTTTCTGGTTTCTAGGGGTTACTCCTACAACTTGAAACATGAAACTTGGAACCTGAAACACAGACTTCAGACACAAACGCCAATCTCGGGTTACCCACTGTAGCATCCTGCGCCAGTAGGCCATCAGGCTTGGTGGCATTTGTCTGCAACTCTTCGTCGTCCCTCTATCGTCACGGAGAATCTGTCCGGTAACCCCTCGATGAATTGCGAGAAAGCTCTCCGTCTGCCATGCGAGAGAGTGGCACAGTCATCGCAAGGTCTCACCAAGGGAAGGGACAAAACATGCGTAGGATGGCACAAGGGACGGTGTTGTGCGCACTGGTAGCCGGGCTGTCTGGACTGGGGTTCAGTAATGTCGGAGTCAAACAGTCCGCGGTTCTTGCCAGAGAAGGCGACGCAGTCACCGGACGGGAGATTTATGTGAACACCTGCATGCTCTGTCATGGAATCGACGGCACAGGGGTCCGAGGACTGCAATTCGTGCCACCTCCTGCGGACCTCACATCGTTCGCCGTCCAGAGCCGGCTGGATGGGTCGCTGTTTCGTCGCATTCACGATGGGAAACCGAACACGGTCATGGGCGCCTGGAAACATGCCCTCTCGGATGAAGAGATCTGGGATGTGTTGGCTTATGTACGTACATTGAGGATCGAGTCTCCCGGGCAACCATAAAGATGAATCCAATAACTCGGAGGTGTCTCATACCAGCCGGATGTAGAAACGAAATGGTTGTCCGCGAGGAAACGAGGAGGGATGTGACATGACATGTAACGTGGGGGGAATCGAACGACCCGTACGCATTGGAGCGGGAGTGCTTGCGATTATGGCTGGGCTCTTTGGGGGGCTTTCTGGTGCGATGTCCGGAATAGCGTTTGGGGTGGGGGCGATTCTAGTACTGACCGGCGCGGTGGGGTATTGCCCGCTGTTCACATTGTTTGGGATTAGTACATGCACTCCTTCGTCCAGTTCCAAGAAATGAGGGGGGATCGATGAACCGACCGGTCGCCGCCTGGGCCGTGCTGGTATATACGCTGGTTGGGGTGATCAGTTGTGTCCCGTCTCCACGGGTGACGGGGAATGACGAGGCGACTGGCCGTGCGAGCACGGAGTCGCCGGTCGACGCGTTGTTTGCCCCGCCGTCGCCCGAAACGATCCCCGGTGATTTGAGAGGCGAACAGATTCGATTGGGCTACAAGATGATCGTTGATACACAGGAATATGGAAAACGCTATGTGGGGAATGCGCTCAACTGCACGAATTGTCACTTGGACGGCGGGCTCAATCCGAATTCCGCGTCCTTCGTCGGTATCAGTACGCTCTACCCGCAGTATCGTGAGCGAGCCGGCCGTCAGATGACATTAGCCGATCGGATCAATGAGTGTTTCGAACGCAGTATGAACGGGAAGCCTCTCCCGCCGGACAGTGTGAAACTGGCGGGCATCGTGGCCTACATCGAATGGCTGTCTAAAAACATGCCGGCCGGCAGTACGGTGCCGTGGCGAGGCATTCCTCGCCTGACCTCGACTCATCAACCGGACTCTGTCAACGGCAAGAAGGTCTTCGAGAGAAAGTGTGTCTTCTGTCATGGTTCCGACGGACAAGGCTCCATGGCGGGGCCGCCTGTGTGGGGACCGCATTCGTACAATATCGGCGCGGGAATGGCGCGAGTCAGCGTGGCGGCTGCGTTTATCAAGGCCAACATGCCGCGAGGCTGGGGCTGGACGGTGACGGACGATGAAGCCCTCGACGCAGCGGCCTACATCAATGCGCAGCCTCGACCTGACTTTCCCGACAAGATTCATGACTGGCCGAAGGGCGGCAAGCCTGCGGATGCGCCGTATTAGCGGGCGAAGTGCGAAAGGTTAGATGTGAAACGTCAGGAGAAATCGGAATGAAACTCACGGCGACCTTTCACGGCGGGACACGGTATGACATCGTGAGCGGGAAGCATCGAATCATCACCGACCAGCCGGTTGAGGATGGGGGGCAGGATGCCGGCATGGGCCCAGTCGAACTGTATGTCGGGTCTGTCGCAAGCTGTGTTGCGTACTTCGTCGGACAGTTCTGCGGGCGACATGGTATCGCCCGAGACGGTCTGGCCGTCGAGGCGGAATGGACGATGGCGGAAGGGCCACATCGTGTGGGCCGTATCGACATTGCGATCCACCTTCCTCATCGCATCACGGCAGATCAACGAGAACGACTGCTGAAGGTCGCGCACGGTTGTACGGTGCATCAGTCCATTGCCGTGGCCCCGAACATTGGGATCAAACTCAATCCTCACCAGCCTCACAAATCCGATGGATCATGAGCGTATACGCAAGACAGGGCATGCGACTCAGGCAATGACCTGACAACAAAAGGAGGGAGGAGATGGGCCTGCAGGGAATAGGGAGAAAGATGGCAGCCACGGGGATATTGGCAGCAGGTCTGCTGGTCCTATTACAGGACCCCTCTCTTGCAAGTGATCAATCTCGCGCCAAGGAGCTGATCCAACAGACGTGTGTGCAATGTCACCGATTAGAAGGAAAAGCTGAATCGCGGTTCAAGCTCCACGCCCCTGACTTGATCTGGGCCGGCAGCAAATATCAGCGGGCCTGGCTCATTCGCTGGCTGACCGGCAAGGAGGCTCCGCTGTATGCGAAAGGGTATCTGTGGGACCTGACGAATGTTCCGTCCAAACACCCGGCAGTCTCAGAGTCGGACGCAAACGCATTAGCGGACTATTTTGCCGAGCACAATAAAGATCCACGCGTGAGGGTCGGGGCGTTCGATGTCTCAAAGGTGACGAAATTCGACGTCGCATTTGGGGCGGCAGCCTATAAGGCCCATGCCTGTCTCGGCTGTCATACGATCGAGGAGAACGGCAAGCTGATCGGTGGTCCGCAGAGTGCCGCGCTCCAGCATGCCGGCCAACGCTACAACATGGACTGGTTGTATCGGTTCGGACAGAATCCGCAGGACTTCATCATTCATACCGGGGAATTTCTGGCTGATGCGACCGACGGGCAACTGCGTGCCGTGATCGGCTTCCTGGCCGTCCAAGGCGTCAAAGACTTTACCTATTACGAACCTTGGACCAGTCCAGAGTTCTCGAACGCGAGTGTGGAACGAGGCGGCACGCTCTACAAGGAATATTGTGCCCAATGTCATGGCTTCACCGGGAAGGGAGACGGCCCTGCCGCCTCCGGCCTTGAGCCGAAACCAGCAATTCATGCCAACATGCCGTTCGACAAACTGCCGATCGAGTATCTCTATAACGTCATCAACCATGGCGGGCCGGCCGTCGGAAAATCGCCCAATATGCCTTACTGGGGGCTCACGATCGGCCAACAGGGGGTGGCGGATGTGATTGCCTACTTGAAGGTGACATTCAAGGGAGTTCCGGATGTTCCGACAGCGGCGGGAGGGCAGGGCGTGGCCTGTGTCCAGCCGCGCAAGACGGTGAAGGCGCCTGAGGATTTCATCAGCAAAATGAATCCACTGTCCCCATCTGCCGGCGCAATCCGAGCCGGAAAGGAGTTGTTTCTCAAAACGGCGCAGCCGGTTGCCTGCGTCATGTGCCATGGTGAGCAGGGAGATGGAAAGGGTCTGATGGGGGCTGCTTTCGTGCCCTCGCCTCGGAATTTTACCTGTGGGTCGATGATGCAAGAGATTCCGGATGGCCAGTTATTCTGGATCATCAAGAATGGTTCGCCTGGGACCGGGATGATGGCGTTTTCTGGTTTGACGGATGACCACGTGTGGCAACTGATTCACTACATCAGGAGTTTGGCGAAGTAGAAGTAGAGAGGCTTCATCTGTATCTGTCAAAAAGGAGGTCGAGTATGAGAGTGAGTCGATACGGAGCAGTGAAGGTAGCCGTTCTGTCCGCGATCGCAGTATGGGCAATGTGGGAGAGTGGTTCCACGATTGCCTATGCGCAGGCCGCAGGGATGGGCGTGCCACCTTCAAAGGTAGAAATTATCATCAAGGACCGTCAGCATGGTTATGAGGCTACCGGTTTCACGATGCCGTCGCAGGATACGATCATCGTCGTTCGCAACCAAGATGCCGTGACGCACGGGCTTGCGTCCACGTTGTTCAAGAATATTGCCGTGAAGATGGAGGGCGGAACTGAGGTTCGAGGGAAACAGTTCAAAGCATTTCATGTGGAAGCCGGAAAGACGATGACGCTCCGCTTCTCCACGGCCCCTTCAAACTTCGATCCACTAACCGGTGGGGCGGAAAGCATCCGGCACGCCCTGTGGTGTGATATTCATCCCGAGGTGAAGGGGGAACTCTTTGTGATTGAAACCCGTGGAGACGTCGGAGGTGGATGAGTAGCCTTTCGGTCTTCTTCCGTCATCTGTTTCAGCATGGTGTAGGGCTAGAGTCCAGGCGACGGGGAGGGCTGAAAGGGAGAGTGTGGTCCTGGCCGGCGACAGCAGTACGGTGGCGTTGAGCCAGGACCATCCCAGAGGTTCCGGCACAGTTGACTCCGAGTTGATGATGAGAGTGGCAGCGTCGGAGAACAAAGGTCACATGAAGAGATTCGGGACGGTCACCGCTCTTGCCGTGGGGATAGGGCTTGGGTGTGTGACCGCGGGCGCAATCTGTGTTATGCCGTCTCCCGTATGGGCCAAAGAGATTGTGTTTGTGGCTCGCGATCTGGAGGATCAGCAAGCGGTATGGCTTCCCAGGGACATCATCATTCGGCGCAGTACGGATTTCACGGACCCGCTGATCTTCCGGTTGGACAATCCGACTGCCCGGACTCATGTATTCGAAGCTCCGGGCTTGTATGAGTTGATAGAAGAGAGCGGCGCTCAGATCGCCAGGCCGGTCAGGATTACCATAGCTCCAGAGGAGAGCGAGCAAATTGTGGTAGATAGAAATCGGGTGACGCATGAGGCGCTTGCCGGTTCGAATGGGACCATCACCTATCGATTCTACTGCCCCCTCCATCGAGCAGATCCCGATAGTGGTGGCAGCATCGCCGTGGAACAATAGTCAGGGAACGTCGCTTCCAGATGGTGCTCGGTTAGGACTGAGAGCGGACGGTTTTCAGTTATTCAAAGGAGTCACTCATGGCGACATTCATTATTTCAGGAAGTCGAGGAACAGACGATCCTACAATGGCGACCCTCCCGTTCATGGCTGCCAAAACGGCCAAGGAGCAAGGCCACGATGTGGTGCTCTGGCTATGGAATGAAGCCGTCACGCTTGGGCGGAAAGGTGTGGCCGATCATGTCACGGGCGTGAATTTGACTCCGTTGAAAGATCTGCTCGCCGCAGTTCAGGCAGCCGGTGTGCAGGTTTGGGTATGCGGGGCCTGCGCAGTGGCTCGTCAGATCACTGTGGCGGATCTGGTGGCCGGTGCTTCCATCAAGGGTATGCCGGATTACATCAAAGCCGTGGCAGAGCGGGACCGGAACGTGATGTTCTGAGTGAGTGGGCCAAGGAGGTTTCTCATGGCAGCGAGCGGAGAATCGTCGAGGAAGTCACGAGATCGCAAGGGGCAGACGGAGCCGGAGGAGATCGACGACCTTGTGACCTCCGTATCCGGTACGGATGCACAGGAGTTGGAGACGATTCCCACGAGGGTGCCGCGGGAGGGGGACGGGTACCAGGTCCCGCGCAGCACCCTGATTTCCCAGGGGCTCGGACGTATCGGTGAGCCGGGCTATGCCTTGACTGCGGATGATCTCCGAAGAGTCAACACGAGGAAAGGGTTTCTGAAACTCCTGGCAAACAAAGCCGTCGATATCGAGGAAGTGCGCAAGACCCTACTCTACGAACAGGACTTACGACAGTTGCAGGTGGAATTGGTCAGGCTGCAACGGTGGATTCAGGCCAGTGGGGAGCGCATCGCCATTTTGGTGGAAGGACGGGATGCAGCTGGAAAAGGCGGCACGATCCGGCGGTTCACCGAACATCTGAACCCTCGCGCGATGCGAGTCGTGGCGCTGCCGAAGCCGACCGATGCTGAACGGGGCCAGTGGTATTTCCAGCGCTATATTCACCAGCTGCCGAACAGAGGTGAAATCGTCTTCTTCGACAGGAGTTGGTACAACCGCGCGGTGGTCGAACCGGTGATGGGATTCTGTACAAAAAAGGAACATCAGCGCTTTCTTCAACAAGTACCGGAATTCGAGCATATGCTCTACGAAGATGGAGTGACGATCATTAAGTTCTGGTTCTCCATCTCCAAGGACGAACAAGCCAAGCGATTCGAAGCGAGGCGGCAGAATCCGCTCAAGCAGTGGAAGCTGAGTCCTGTCGATGAAAAGGCGCAGGAGCTATGGGATGCCTATACCCGCTGCAAAGAGGAAATGTTCAGCAAAACGCACTCGACCTTTAGCCCCTGGATCATCGTGCAAGCGAACGACAAGCAGGCTGCGCGGCTGGAAAGCTTGCGCTATGTCCTGAATCTGCTGC
>CAADGK010000026.1 GCA_900696515.1 uncultured Nitrosospira sp.
CCAAGTGAGTAACGTCCAGAACGTGATCGGGACCAGCATGGACGACATCCTGTCCGGCGACAGCAACGCCAACTCTCTCTCCGGCAGTACCGGTAACGATATCCTCAACGGCGGCGCCGGCAACGACGAGTTGATCGGCGGCGCCGGCAACGACACGATTCGTTACACGATCGGCGACGGGATCGACACGGTAATCGACGGCGGCGCCGACACCGACACGGTAGACATTCTGGCCAATGGCGGCGATGACACACTGACCGTCACCTATGACGGCACGACGATCACCACCTTCGTGGGCAATAGTGCGCTCACCTCCATCGAGCGCTTCACGGCAAACCTCGGGGCCGGCAACGATACCTTGGTCTACACCAATGCCACGGGCGTTACGGCGGATCTCGGCGCCGGAACCGCGTCGGGCTTTGCTTCGATCGCCGGCATCGAGAACGTCACCGGCGGCACGGGCGCCGACACGTTCATTGCAGGCGTCAATGATGTGCGCAACACCCTTAACGGAGCGGGCGGCACCGATACGGCCGACTATGCGGCCTATACAGCCAACTTGACCGTCAACCTGGGCGGAACAGCACCGATCGTGGTCGTGGGATCCGGATCCACGACGGCAAATTCCGACGTGCTCGTCGCCATCGAGAACTTCACTGGCGGCACGGGCATCGACTCGATCACGGGCAACAGCGCGGACAACATCCTCAACGGCGGAGCCGGCAACGACACCATCAACTACGTGATAGGTGGCGGAGCTGACACCGTGGATGGTGGCGCCGGCACCGACACGCTGAATATCACGGACGGCAACGGCAACAATATCCTCGATGTCATCTACAATGGCACAGTCATCACCTCGGTCGAAGGCGGTGCAATCAGCAACATTGAAATCGTGAACGCCAATATGGGAGGCGCCGCCGACACGCTGTCCTACACCGGGTCGACTGCCAGCGTTACCGTCAATCTCGCAGACGGGACTGCCTCAGGCACGGCCTCCGGCTTTAACCAACTGATCAGTGTGTTGCACGTGACGGGTACCGCCCAAGCCGATAGCCTCTCCGGCAATAGGGGCGCCAACACCCTCATCGGCGGAGCCGGCAACGACACCTTCAACTACGTGATGGGCGGCGGAGCTGACACCGTGGATGGCGGCGCCGACATAGATACGTTGAACATCACGGAAACCGGCGGCATCGCCAGTACCCTCGACGTCCTCTACAACGGCACGGTCCTGACCTCGATCGAAGGTGGCACGATCAGCAACATTGAGATCGTGAACGCCGACCTGGGCGGCAATGCGGATAGGCTGTCCTACGCCGGATCCACCGCCGGCGTAACCGTCGACCTTGAAGCCGGCCCCTCAGGCACCGCCTCGGGCTTCACCCAGCTGTTTAATGTCGAACACGTGACGGGTACGGCCCAGGCCGACAATCTGTCCGGCCACTTGGGCACCAATACGCTTGACGGCGGTGATGGAGACGATACATTGAACGGCGAGGAAGGAAGCGACACACTTAACGGAGATGGCGGTAACGATAGTCTCAACGGCGGCGCCGGTGCCGACATTCTCGTCGGCGGAGCAGGCGCCGATCAGATCAATACGGGCGCGGCCGATGACAACGTGCTCGATCGCATCCGCTTCAGTGCCGCCAACGAATTTGGCGACACCATCACGAATTTCGACGCGACCGGAACGGTCGATCGAATCGAGTTCGGCGGCGCGCTCAACACGGCATGGGATGATCGCACGCTCGACGATAACGTCCAGTTTTCCAGCGGCAACGGGACGTCCGGCGCAATCACCGTGAATATGACGACAACCGTGGAAGCATTGCGGTTGACAGGGGCAAACAGCGAAGGGGTCACGACGGCCAATCTCGGCAATGCGGCCCTGGTCGCGGCAGCGTTCAACGCCGAATTCGCGATCACCGCCGCGAATGGAGAGGACGCGCTGCTGGTCATCAATGACACCGACGGCAACAGTGCCTCGGTCTGGCAGTGGATTCAGAACACGGCCGTGGCCGGCAATACGGCAGAAGTCGATGCGAACGAGCTGACGCTGATCGGCGTCATCACCGCCAACGGTACGGTGGGCACGGCCAGCTTCGACTTCTTCTGATTCGCATGTCACACACACCGGGTCGCGGTTTGTCCGCGCCCCGGTGTGGTCACCCGCAATTGCGCCTGCTGCGCGTCCACTCTGGGTGCAGTCACGCCGGCTCAGGCGCGGAACTGCATTGAGACCCTGCCTCGCCTGGAGAATCCTCATTGAGCTTCTTCCCAGCGAAGCCCATCATCATCAGGTTGCGACTCGCACCGACCGCGATGCATTGCCCTCTGCTGAGCACGCCTCCGCTGCGAATCAACTGCTTGGCGGGCGATTCACGGAATACGGGATCAAAACTCTCCAATTGCTGGCGTGAAACGCGAGAGCGTTAGACAATGGACCGTCATACATCAGCTGCCGTCCATCCATCACAAAGGAGTATGCCCCCATGAGCGAACGCAAAGATGCCTCCGTCGGGTTGAAGGTTCAGTTGACCCCCTCTGATTCTTCCGCGCACCCACGTCTGACGAACTACACCACGATCGGTGTAGCCCATGGGATGGCCTATCTTGATTGTGGCTTCATCGAACCGACACTGCTTGCCTCTGTCGTGAAGACGGAGAAAGAAGGCCCCGCCGGCCCCAAGCGAATAGGCGGTCACCTGGTTGCCCGTGTCGCAATGGACGTCAATGCACTTGCCCATCTGTACCAGCAAATCCAACAGGTGCTCGTCGGGTTACAAGCTGCCCGCAAAGCAACGGCAAAGGGATCAGCCTAGGAACAGAACGACGGCATGACGAAGACACCACCGTACATCCCTCGATGATCCTGTTCCGCTTTACCGGAGCCGACATGTCTTGCTTCGGGATCGGTCGCCCGTTCACCGAGAGACATAGATGACATGACGCTTTAGTGGTACGTGGCCACGCTTTTGAGACAGATGCTTGCACCATCACCGATGATATATTCCCCGTCATGTCTTTGCCTGACAATACGTGCGCGACTGATCGTCGGCTGAACGGATCCTCAGCTTCCGCATCCAGCACGTCCCCTCCAACACCCGATTTCGCCACCGCGCCGTCCGATCTGGGCCGCGCCCTGGCGGCCTGTCGCCGCTCCTTTCTGACCACCGGATTCTTCAGCTTGTTCGTGAATCTGCTGATGCTCGTGCCGTCGATCTACATGATGGCCGTCTATGATCGCGTGATGATGAGCGGGAGCGAATCAACGCTGATGATGCTCTCCCTCATTACCCTGTTTCTGTTTCTCGTACTCGGGGGTCTGGAATGGGTCCGGACCCGGATGTTGGTGGCCGCGAGCGCACGGCTTGACGAACAGCTGGGCGACCGTGTCTTCAATGCCATCTTTACCCAATCCCTCACCAGCGGCGGCGCGCGCTCGACGGCCCAGCCGTTGAATGACCTGGTGCAGATCCGGCAATTTCTGAGCGGGACGGGATTACTGGCCTTTTTTGATGCACCGTGGATCCCAATCTATGTCGGGCTCATGTTTCTCTTTCATCTGTATTTCGGAGCTGTGGCCGTCCTCTCCATGCTGCTGCTGACGGCTCTGGCTATCTGGAACGAGATGGCAACCCGCACTGATCTGGCGGAGGCCAACCGAGAATCGATCGAGGCCACCCAGTTCGCGCAACGTAATTTGCGTAATGCCGAGGTCGTTGAGGCCATGGGCATGTTACCCCGCCTGCGCGCCCGCTGGCAGGTTCGCCAAATGAAGGTATTGGCGCTACAAAGCCGGGCCAGTACCAAGGCCGGGTTGATCAACGCCCTGTCGCGGACGTCCCGTCTCACGGTTCAGTCACTCGTGTTGGGCCTGGGGGCCTATCTGGCCATCCATAAAGAGATCTCACCGGGGCTTGTCATCTCCGGATCGATCCTCCTGGGGCGAGCGCTGGCTCCGCTCGATCAAATGATTGGAGGGTGGCGCGCGTTTCTCACGGCGCGAGAGGCCTATCTGCGGCTTGATCTTCTCCTTCGTACTATCCCGGAACGCGAACCTCGAATGACGCTGCCGACGCTCCGAGGGCAGGTCACATTGGAGGGGCTTGTGATTGCGGTGCCGAGCCGAACGGAACCGATTCTCAATGGGATCACGCTCACCATCGAACCCGGAACCACGGTGGCGCTCATCGGACCCAGCGCGGCGGGAAAATCGACATTGGCGCGGGCGATGCTCGGCCTCTATCCCCCGGCACACGGACGGGCGTGCCTCGATGGAGCGGACATCCTTAACTGGGATCGGATCCAGCTCGGTGAGTCCATCGGGTACCTTCCTCAAGACGTGGAATTGCTCGACGGCACTGTGGCGGAGAATATCGCTCGCTTTGGGGCGGTGGATGCCAAACGAGTAGTGGAGGCTGCGCAGTGGGCGGGAATCCATGAGATGGTGCTGACCTTGCCACAGGCCTACGATACGCCGCTGATCGGAGGGGGCGTCGCACTCTCGGCCGGACAACAGCAACGCATCGGCATAGCGAGGGCGATCTATGGGCGCCCGCGTGTCGTGGTCCTCGACGAGCCCAATGCGAATCTCGATATGGCCGGAGATACCGCCCTCATGACGACAATCCAACAACTCCAACGTGACGGCTGTACCGTCGTGGTGGTCACCCATCGCACGAATGTGCTCCAGGTGGTGCATAAGATTGCCATGATCATCGGCGGCAAAGTCGTCCGCTACGGACCGCGTGAAGAGGTCCTGGCAGCGATGGCCAAACCGCCGCAACCACCAGTCCAACCGCCTGGGCTGGCCAGGACAAACGGGCTGACTTCAAGAACGCCCAGCATGCCTGAACCACAAGAAATGACATTATGACGATCAGAAACATGGTGTGCGATGGCTGAACAGTTACTCGAAGGCCCACGCCCGGTGTTGAGCGACGATCGTGCGATTCGCTGGCAGGGGTTTGCGCTCGTGCTGGTGGTCTTCGGCGGACTCATTCCCTGGGCCTCGCTGGCCCCCCTCACGAGTGCCGCCTTAGCTCCAGGCGTCATTACCGTCGAGCACTATCGAAAAACGGTACAGCATCTCGAGGGAGGGATCATTCGAACGCTCGATGTGCATGACGGGGACTTCGTGCAACAAGGCCAAGTGCTCGCAACACTGGATGATACCCAATCCCGTGCCCAGCTTGAAGTCTTCCGGGGGCAGCTCTATATGCGGATTGCCCAGGAAGCTAGGCTGGCTGCGCAGCGGGATGACCTGCCGTCCGTACACTACCCCCAGGAATTGCTTGAACACCGCGACGATGTGCGCGTTCAGGAAGCAATCCGGCTGCAGAATCAAACATTCCGGGTGCGTCAGGCGGCGAACGACGGTGAGACGGCCGTCTATCGCCGACAGATCGAGCGATTGCGAGCCAAAGTAGAAGGGCTCCGGGCACAGAAGCGCACCAAAGATCACCTCGTGGACTCCTACCGCGAGGCCCTGACCGACTTCGAGAGCCTGCTGCATGAGGGATACACCGAAAAGCAAAAGGTCGAGGAACTGGACCGCGCGCTGGCCCAGAGTGAGGGGCACCGTGTGGAGTTGATGTCCGACATTGCGGGGAGCGAGTTGCAAATAGCCGAGATCGAGTTGAAGGTTTTGCAGCTGAAGAAGGATCTCCAACGAGAAGTGGCCAAGGAATTAAGCGAAATCCAGGCCGAATCATTCGGGCTTCGGGAGAAAGTGCAGGTCCTCGACAGTACGGTGAACCGAACCGTCATCAAGGCTCCGGTCGCCGGAATGGTACTGGGACTAGCCGTGCATACCATCGGAGCCGTCATTCCCCCGGGCGGCCACCTGCTTGACATCGTGCCCAAGGATCACAAACTGCTCATTGAAGCTCAAGTTTCGCCCATCGACATCGATCGAGTGAAGATAGGGCAGCTGGCGGAGGTCCGGTTCGGTGCATTCAATACCCGCGATGTGCCCACGATCATGGGAACATTGATCAGCCTCTCGGCAGACCGGATGGCCTCGGACAATGCCAGCGCCAAGAATTCCAAGGAGTCCAGCGGAGACAACGCCGCCTACTATCTGGTGCGTGTGGCCGTCTCACCCGAGGGGCTGGAAGCCTTGAGCGCCGCGAACCTCGAACTGGTGCCGGGCATGCCTGCCGAGGTACTCATCAATACGGGAGAACAAACCCTGGTGCAGTATTTGGCAAAACCCATGACGGATACCTTCAAACGTGCTTTCATCGAGGATTGAGCAGCCCCCATGGTCTCCAAGGACAACTCCATGATGCCCTATCCCGTCCTCTTCCTGTCCGTACTCACACTCCTCACCCCTACGCTGACGATGGCGTCAGACACCGCAGATAGCCAACCAGTTCTCCAGGCAGGCTCGGCGAATTTGCTACAGCTCTATGATTTGGCCATGACCACCAACCCCATAGTGGAAGGCCGCCGGTCGTCCATCGTGCAAGCCGAATCACAAAAGGATCAGGCCCTCAGCAAACTCTTGCCGCAGGTTTCGGCCACCGGCAACATCGGGTGGAACGAGTTCACCCAGGAGGTTCCCAACAGTTTCACGCGGCAGTCCACGGATATCACCACACAATATCAGACGTTGCGCGGCGTGGTCCAGGCTCGGCAAGCGCTGTTCGATCTGGCAGCCTATCGGGCCTATGAAGGCGTCGGCTTCTCCGTGAAGCAGGCGGAACAGGATTTAGAAGACGCCCGCATGAAGCTCACCACCGATCTGGTCGATCACTACTTCGAGTTCCTCCATGCCCATGATGAAGCCGGTTACCTGCAGGGCGAGCTGGAATTGACTGATGGGGATATGCAACGGGTCCAACGCATGTATGAGCGCGCCAGAGCCAAGGTCACCGATCTGTATGAAATCGAAGCCTACTATCAGACGCTGAAGACGCGCGAACTCGAAATTGGGAATGCAAGGACGGTCGCGCTGGAAAAGGTCCGGGAAGTAGTGGGGGTGCCAGTCACCGATCTGGCGCGCCTCACGAAAGACGAATTGCCGCCGGTGCCTGGCCATCCCGACCAGTGGGTGACGGAGGCGGTCCAGCGTCATCCGGCGATGCAGGCGTTGCAATATGCGTTGGATGCAGCGGCCAAGACCATTGCCAGCCAATGGGCCAACCATTTGCCCCAAGTATCACTCCAAATGTCCGGCATCTACGCCAAGAACGGCGGGTTCGACAACCGTCAGCTCGATCCCTACACGGTCGGCACCTTGGGCTTGCAGCTCAATATCCCCTTGTATGCCGGCGGCAACACGAAAGCCGGCGAACGCGAAGCCATTGCCCGGTTCGAAATCACCAAGTACAAGCGCATGGAAAAGCAACGTGCGATCGAACGGGAGACCCGCACGGCGTACCTGAGCGCGCAAACCGGATACTCGCGCATTGCCTCAACGGCGCGTGAGGTCGAGGCCCGGGTCAAGGCGCGGGACGGTCAGCAACGGGGCTATGAGTTGGGTGCCTCCACGATCGTGGCCCTGCTGGAAGCGAAAAAGAATCTCCTGAAGTCCCGGTTCGGTTACGCCAAGGCTCGCTATGACTATATCCGATCGCTTGTGGCCCTTCGGGTCTGGGGTGGGACTCTAACGCGTGCGGATATTGAGCAGATCAACGGGTGGCTGACCCAAGACCGATTGCTCTCTCAGCCCTAGGCCACCGGATTCAGGAACATCCTTCCCACAACACCCCGCCCGCCACTCCAACGAGCCGTGTAACGGGTATCTGTAGCCAGCAGGATGGCATGGACGTGATCGCCTGCGGTGTAAAGAAACATCGGCAGGCCTCAGTGAATAAGCGCACTCCATGAGCACTATCAAGAGTTCTACCATGTCCCCTCTCCGGATTCGTAGGACTGAAAACGGATCCTGGTTTGTGTGCAGCCTGCGGACGCAGACCGCTCTCTTCCTTACCATCCACTCCCCTCTCTTCATTTCATCCTCTGCAACGATCGCATTTCGCTTGGCCTCCGCTGTGGATCAGAGAGAGCATGAAAGCGGTCTCTTGCCTTGTGACAAGTCAGTCGTTGGCAATGCATGGATGACCTGGTTTGAGTTGGCTGCGGCACTCAAATAGAGTTACCTCCGACTTCCGCAGCCCTGGCCTGATGCCCACCACTCACGAATGCTGCCGACAGCTCACTCTCAAGATTCATTACCAGCATTACAGTTTAGGAATCCGATATGTCGTACAATATCTGTATCCATTACGTAACCCTTTAGGGGAATTTTAAGGGTGCTGCACTTAGGCGTATACCCCATGCACCATGTCTCAATCCTCCCTTCAAACAATACTGGCTTCCCCATCAATGGCTGCTTCCACTTTGCTGCCATACACCTCTCGTCCAGGGAATACCGGACCATTCGGAACAAGCATGTGCGGATGCCGCAATATTCCTCGTCAACTCTCCTCACGCGAACAGTTCGGACCTCGGTCGAACTCATCAGTTGCCGGCAGGGATCTGCATCTTGTTTGGTCTTACGCTCACCCGATCTCCTCGATGCGCCTGAGCCCTGTGGCTCAGCCCGCTCACGATCGCGATAATCGGACGATATCGTCCCGAACAAAGCACTCCACACGAATCAATGACGGTGAGGCAATTCGCAGAGGCACCTACAGTCCACATACACACGAAGAGGTCTGGAAATGAGTGATCAGAAATCAAACGACATAAGCCGGCGTGACATGCTCAAGTTTGGACTCATCGCCGGGGGCGCGGCTCTACTCGGCCCAGGCGCCGTCCGTGAAGTCCTGGCCCTGTCGTGCCACAACAGCATGGTCGCCAACTCTTGTGGAGCGGCCAACGAACAGTATCCGACCAGTCCCCTGATCGGCGGAAAGATTGTATTGGTCGGAACCGTCTCTCAGGTGTCGAGGAAACCGGGAGATTTCACCGCCTTCACCGACCTCCTTCCGATTCCCAGGGCTTTACCGGCGGCCACAACCCCATTTGGGGACCCCAGAACCGGCGGTGTGCAGGACTCGGATGGACAGGTCCATCAAGTTGGGGTGAATGATCCGACCGTGACCTCCTATCCAGGCTGGATCAGCACCCCCATGTTTTATAAGATCCAGTTGAAGGTGGCCCAGCATCGGTTCACCAGCAAACAGGCGGTGCCTATCGATGCACTGGGGAATATCGTCCGTGCGCCCGGGCAAAACACGATTGGTCTGAAGTTCTTGCCCACGAGCACGATCTGGGGCTTCAACGGACAGTTCCCCGGACCGATGATCAACGCGGAATATGGCCGCCCCTGTCTGGTGCGGTTTGAGAACAAGCTGAACATTGATAACGGCCTGAGTTCCCAGAATTTCGGTGCCCCTGACCGGGCGTTTCTGACCCACTTGCATAACGCCCATACGGCGCCGGAGAGCGATGGCAACCCCAACCACAAGCCCTGCCCCTACGGACCAGGACAGTGGGTGGACAACCTGTATCTCAACTGGACCCCTGATGGCGATGACAGGGAGAAACAGTCCTTCTTCTGGTTCCACGACCATCGGATGGACCATACGGGAGCCAATGTCTACAAGGGATTGGTCGGCCTCTATCCCATCTACGATCCGGTGAAGGATTTCGGGGACGAACGGTTCGGACTTCGGCTCCCGGGGAAACGCATCAACAACTCAGACGGCACGTTCAACGTCAACTATGACATCCCGCTGGCGTTTTACGACTGCCGGTTGGACGACGGCGTGACGCGCCACCAGGACTTCCACAACGGGTGTCAAGAAACACACCCCGAGTGGTGGGGGAAAACGTACTTCAAGCATTTCCCCGACAAGGGCTTCGTCGGAGACGTCTTTACGGTCAATGGGAAGGCCTGTCCCGTGTTGTACGTCAAGCGGCGAAAGTATCGCTTCCGCATGCTGGACGCCTCGATCGCGCGGCAATATGAGTTCAAGCTGATGCAAGGCACTGTCGCAGCAGCTCC
Organism: uncultured Nitrosospira sp.; assembly: GCA_900696515.1. GTDB lineage: Bacteria > Nitrospirota > Nitrospiria > Nitrospirales > Nitrospiraceae > Nitrospira_D. The sequence goes on from CAADGK010000026.1 coordinate 9,971, forward strand.
CGGCCAGCAGGGCCAGTACAATTTCGTCGGCAGCAATGGGCTGAACACCAGTGGGGAGCAAGTCATGCGATTCAGGCAGATCGCCACCGATGGCGGGCTCCTGCCCTTCCCCATTGACCGCGACTCTATCGAACTCTGGCCCGCCAATCGCCGTGAAGTCATTGTCGACTTCCGCTACTATCAGGATGGAATCAGCCCGACCAAAGGCGGCGATGTGATCTATCTCGCCAACATCGCCGAAATGCCGGATGGGCGCAAACGGACCCTACCGGGCGATGTCGACTTCAATCCGAACTACTGTGTGCCGGTCCTCAAGATCGTCATCGATGGAAACGATGCGCCGCCAGATGATTACAGCCTCATGCCGGATCTCAACGAACCGTTGCGCGAGCTGCCGCCACTCCCGGATCTGAGGAATTTGCCCACCAGGGTATTTGAGTTTGCTAAAGCCGCTGTGGGCGGAGAATTGAACTGGACCATCAATGGCAGGCCGTTTGATCCAGCCAGAGATGAAGCCGACCCACTGGGCAATAATCCCATCCGGAAAGGCCGGCCGGAGCTCTGGACCTATATCAACAGTGGAGGAGGCTGGACCCATCCGATCCATCACCATGAAGAGGAGCATCGGATCATCTCCCGGAATGGGCAACCTGCTCAGGGGGAGGATGTTGCACGAGCAGACGTCGTCAATCTGCAAGGCGGTGAGTCCGTGACCCTCTACCGGAACTTCCGCACCTTTACCGGCAAGTATGTGGCCCATTGCCATAACCTCTCTCATGAAGACCATGCCATGATGTTCGGCTGGGAGATCAAGCCGTAACCATCGCTGCAGCGAGTTCCAGCCCCGTGGCACTTCAGTGCCACGGGGCTGGAACGGGGTGTAACCGGACATGACCGTCAATGGCCTGACGATCCTGAACTCATAAACAACTTTGCTGCTGCAGCTCCTTTCTTCTCACTGTTCAAGCAGGTGGCTCAGGTTAGCCACGACACACAGGCATCGCAGCGCGCATCATCAAAGAATGCGCGAAGAAAAGAGCCTGCAGGCTAAACTCCAAAGCCCCCCCCATGACAGTCGTGCCTTTCTTTATCGTCTCGGTGTTCTATCTGCTGATCGCCGAAGAACATCAATCGGCTCCAGCACCGGAAAACGAGACAGGCACAACGCTCCTACCAGCAGAAGCATAGGCCACTACCGGTAGCTGGACCAGCTTGTTCCTCCACAATCTCGATATCAACAGAAGTAAGCCCTGTCGATTTTTCCATTCTCGACGACTATCTTAGGAGCAAGCCGATAGCCTATAGCCAATGGCGTATGGCAGAAGCCAACCACTTCAACAGTAGGAGGGAACCATGGCGAAAAAGACGACAAAGAGAAAGACTCGCATCGCGCAGATACCGGCCAGTATTTGCTGGTTTGAAGTACCGGCCGATGATCTGAACCGAGCCCAGAAATTCTATAAGGGGATGTTCGGCTGGACCTTTAATAAACTCCCCGCCGCCATCAACGACTATTGGCACATCGACACCGGAGGGCCTGAGGCCTCGCCCGATGGTGGCATGATGCTCCGCATGCATCCTCAACAGCCGATCACCAATTACATCAGCGTGCCATCGGTCAGCAAGACATCGGCGAAAGTCGAGAAGCTCGGTGGAACCGTCTGCAAACAGAAAACCGCCGTACCAGGCATGGGCTACTTCGCCATCTGCTTGGATACGGAGGGCAATACCTTTGCCCTGTGGGAAATAAACGAACGAGCCAAGTAGTCGATATGTCTGCTTAGTTCCCATACTCACATGCCCCAGGAGGCCATGATGAAATATCTCTGCCTTGTCTATGTTGAAGAACAGATCCTGAATGCGTTCCCGAGCGAGAAGCGGCGCTCGATCTCGGATGAAGCCATGTCGTACTGCGAGAAGTTACAGAAAGCCGGCCAGTTGCTTGCCGCTTCTCCACTGCACCCAGTGGAGACTGCCACGACCGTACGGGTGCGAGAGGGAAAAACCACGACCACCGATGGGCCATTTGCCGAGACGAAAGAACAGCTTGGCGGGTTTCTGATGATCGATGTCCCAGACCTGAACGATGCCATCCGTATCGCCGCGCAGTTTCCTGCCGCTCGTTTCGGCAGCGTCGAAGTCCGGCCAATGAAGGAACTGGGCTGCGCAGACTAGCGGATGATCATGGATAGCGATGCCCTTACAGCAGCCCATGCGAAAGTCGATGCAATCTATCGCGACGAGTCACGGCAGGTCCTCGCCACGTTGATTCGTCTGTTGGGTGATTTTGACGCAGCCGAAGAAGCCTTGCAGGAAGCCTTTGCGGTTGCAATGGAACAGTGGCCGCGTGACGGCATCCCGTCCAATCCTCGCGCCTGGCTGGTCTCCACCGGACGCTTCAAAGCCATCGATGGTATGAGACGGCGAGCACGTTACGATGCGTCGCTGAATGAACTCACCAAGCACATTGAAAATACGACAAGTGAACCATTAGTAGAACACGAAGATGAACACATCGAAGACGACCGTCTCCGTCTGATCTTTACCTGTTGTCATCCGGCTCTTGCGGAAGAAGCGCAACTGGCCATGACGCTGCGGGAGGTCTGCAACCTCACCACAGAGGAGATCGCTCGGGCCTTTCTCACCAAACCGGCGACGATGGCCCAGCGAATTGTCAGGGCAAAAACCAAGATTCGTGACGCACGTATCCCCTATGAGGTCCCACTGCCGTCAGAACTCCCGGAACGGCTAGACTCGGTGCTGCGCGTCGTGTACTTGGTCTTTAACGAAGGCTACTCCGCGTCATCCGGAGCCTCACTCACCAGAGCGGATCTCTCTGGCGAGGCGATCAGACTCGGACGTCTATTGTTACAACTTTTGCCGGAGCCCGAAGTCATAGGCCTCCTAGCCTTGGTGCTGTTGCACGAGTCGCGAAGACCGGCGCGAGCCGCGGCGAACGGCGATCTTGTGCTCTTGGAACAACAAGACCGATCATTGTGGAACCAAGACCTCATCAGAGAAGGCATCTCCCTCGTTGAACGGGCACTCGCATCGAAACGAATCGGCCCCTACACCCTGCAAGCGGCGATTGCCGCAGTCCACGCTGAAGCGCCCAACGCCAAAGAAACCGATTGGGCTCAGATCGTCGCGCTGTACGATCTGCTCATGCGAGCAGATCCATCCCCGATTATCGAACTCAACCGGGCGGTGGCGGTAGCCATGCGCGATGGTCCAGCGAAAGGTTTGGAATTGGTTAATGCGCTTCTGGAGCGCGGTGAGTTAGCCCAGTATCACTTGGCCCATGCCACACGGGCCGACTTCTGCCAAAGACTTGGCAAGTTCGCAGACGCCCGCGCCTCGTACCAGCGCGCGCTGGCCCTCGCGAAGCAAGAACCGGAACGGAGGTTTCTGGAGAAGCGGCTGAATGAATTGAATGATTGACGCGCACCATGCAAACCCGTATCGATACGAGCTTGCGCCGCTTGTGGGTCAGCTGAGTGGATGTCTCCACCGCAAACCTGAAAACCGCGCATAGTCTCGGTCCGTTGTAATCCACTCGGCGCCGGCCTCAATAGCGAGAGCAGCCAAATACGCATCGGCGATGAGATTCCCCCTTGCGCTTACCTCTTGGCACAACCGTTGAAAGATTTCCCAATGACGCTCGCCAGGCGCCAAGGTCACCGCATGAGGGTGGTTGCGCACCGACGCTGCATACTCCATAGCGACGTCCAGCGGTGTCGGATCGCCGAAGACCCGCGGATGAGTCACCACTCGTAGAAACCCACTCAGCACCAGGTCGGATATTCCGAAAGCCGTATCCGATGCGAGAATCCGGTTTAGCCAACCCCGGTAATCCGAATGGCGGACCGAGTCCTCCCGGTGCGCGTAAACCAGCACATTAACGTCGGGAAGAATCACGAGATGACTCCATCACATCGAGCAGAGACGCGGTGTCATCGATATCAACTCCCGGAAGAAGCCCCTGCTTTCCATACGTCGGCAATTTCATGGGTGCCCGCCGTCCGGTACGACGGCGCCGCGCAAGCGCCTCGCGCAATGTTTCCTCAATCAGGGCGGTCACTGTCGAGTGAGTCGAGGCTGCCAGCTTCTTGATTTGGGTCATAAGGTCGTCTGGCAAATTGATCGTCGTCCGCATGCATCAAAGCATACGCACCAGCCATATTGATGTCAAATGACTGACAAGACTCAACAAAAATGCCGAGATAGACCACCTCTGCTCATTTTCCGCCAGACAGAAACGATCGGGGAAAGAGAGAGCAAAGAAGTTGGGGCAGTAGTGTACACGCTATTTCAGCCTTTCCAGCCGCCCTTTACGCCGGACGAGATTCTTATAGTCCCACTGAATCGCCCGGGCTTTCTTCAGCCATCGTCGCAAATCGGCCTTTGTTATCTCTGAGACTTCGTTATAGAACACCGATGCATCCTTGAACCTCTTGCCGACGACATTCAATCCTGCTTCGTCAAAATCCGCTCCGCTCCAGAACATCAGCCGTATGCCTGGTTTCTGTTTGCTATATCCAACGATTGGATTCTCGTCCAAGAACCAGACAGGATGCGCGTGCCAGATCTCATTTTCCGCCTTGAGCAGGTGTCTGTCTATTTCCTCGGCAAGAACGTCGCACACGTCCTTGTGATGAGGCACTTGCTGCTGGTTGTACTTCAGGATCTCTGGATGCATCGCATTTCTCCGACTACATGAGAATGTTTAGGCCACGCCCTATCAGCATGGTTCACTTCAGGCAGGCATCCGCAATCTTAATCGCACGGGCCTCAATTCACTGATACAGATCTACGGGCAGACCAAGGAGAACGAGCGATAGAGCGTACCACCAGTAACAATTGCAGTCCTTCCCTTGAACGACATGTTTGGCCTCATTTCTCTTCTCTCACCATGCGGTAATTTCTCAACACAACCCCGCGTCGTTCAACCGATTGCCCCTCCACCACCTCAAATCCCTGCGCTTCAAAGAACGGACGCGCCGTCACACTCACGTCGGCGTGAAGTCGCCGAAAACCGAGATTCTTGGCCATCTCCGTTAATTTCTCGACCAGCCTTGTGGCCACCCCACACCGTTCAAATGCTGGATCAACATAGAGCAAATCAATGTTTCCGTCTTCATCGAGGCGGGCAAAGCCCGCCATCCTCTCCCCTTCTTCAGCGACGAGAACAGTTCCCGAGCCGAGGCGGTCTGCCCAGACGTCCATATCAGGATGCTCCGGCGCCCACGCAGCGATCTGTTGTTCATCGTAATCGCGTCCGGCAATCTGTCGGACCGATCGACCAAACAGAGCAACGACGGCTTCAAGGTGATGTGCGCGGTACTCTCGGACAACCATGGCTTCTATAACGAGGAATCCAGTATAGATCACTCCCAACGCACGTGGTGTCTGCAGGATCGTCTATTACGATCTCTCATGCGGGTTCTCGTGCATGCTTTCCGCACTGATGACATCACATTCACAACAGACTCCGGAGGCCGGCATCCTTTGATGAATAATGTGGGTATAAATCGCATCACTGTCGAGACATCACGATATCCCAACAACTCCTGATGGTTCGAATGTCTCAACCGCATTCGAAAAGGGCGCGTGTCTCGTGCCCAGACTATGCACCAGATGCAGACTAGACTCTCTCGGGAATATCAACGGCTTACACGAGCCTGTCATTCACTCCTGGGCAACGGAGGGTCGATGTCGAATTTGCCCTTGGCTGGCGACTATCTTATGTCACGGGAGGTGCTTCATGAAATATCTGCTGCTGGTCCATCACAACGAGGACATGTTCACGCGCATGCCAGAGGGTACCAGGAAAGACATGCTCGCCGAGTCCATCCAGCTCTGCCACCAACTCGACAGCAAAGGGCAATATGTTCACGCGTCGCCACTCCAGCCTGAAAAGACAGGAACCGTCGTTCGAGTGCGAGAGGGCAAAGCAATCGTCACAGACGGCCCGTTCATGGAGACCAAAGAACAGCTCGCCGGCTACTTCTTGGTCGATGCCGAGAATCAGCAATCGGCCATTGAGATTGCTCAACGAATACCTGGCGCGCGCATCGGCACGGTCGAGATTAGACCTGTGCGCGAAATCAGTGGGTTACCGGGGGAATAGCTTGCAGCAATACGGATGTCGATTTGGGGGCTGTCGGTTCGACTATTAGGCAAGCCGCATCTTCACCAAGGAATCACGCTTGTCCCAAATCACACCCTTTTCAGACCACGGAGACAGAACGATGGACACGAATACCATTCGCCTCCACCGTGTGTTTCGCGCAACGCCTGAACGCATCTATCGCGCATTCCTCGATGCCGATGCTATGGCAAAATGGGTACCGCCCAATGGCTTTACGGGCAAGGTACACCACATGGATGCAAGGGTCGGAGGAACGTTCAGAATGTCGTTCACCAATTTCACAACAGGCAAAAGCCACTCATTCGGCGGCAAGTACCTTGAACTCGTGCCGCATCAACGGCTCCGCTACACCGATGCGTTCGATGACCCAAACCTTCCGGGTGACATGCACGTGACCGTAACTCTGACACAGGTATCGTGTGGAACGGAGGCGAACATCGTGCAAGAGCATGTGCCTGCGGTCATTCCTCCCGAGGCCTGCTACCTTGGTTGGCAAGAGTCCCTGATCCTACTCGGCAAACTCGTCGAGACAGAGATTTCGGAGTAACTCGGCAGATGAGCCGGTCTTAGAAATCTGACTGGCATCCTCTACCCCTTGATCGGACTGATCGTGAAGTTTAGGGTGAAGGAGCAGTTATCGATGACAAACAGAACGAAGCAATGATCTCAACCAAAAGGAGGCTTTATGCGTTTCATATCTTTTAGCGTTACCACATTGTGTGTTGCATTAATGGTTTCCCCTGCTCTTGCCAAGGAAAAGAAGCATGAGAAGCCAATGGACCCGCAGGCCATGATGGAGTTGTGGAAGCAACTCGGCACACCCGGCGAGCCACATAAGCAATTTGCCGCTCTGGCCGGCAGTTGGACCACCACGACAAAAGAATGGATGGAGCCAGGCAAACCGCCAATGGAATCCACCGGCACCGCAGAGATGAAGATGCTGCTGGATGGGCGCTTCCTCTACCAGGAATTCAACGGTCAGATGATGGGCCAGCCGTTCAATGGTATCGGCATTGACGCTTATGACAACATGACCAAGAAATATATGACGGCCTGGATGGACTCGATGGGAACCGGGATCTTCATGATGGAAGGTACCGCCAGCCCTGACGGAAAAATCATCACCCTGCGAGGCTCACATCCTGAACCAGGTGGAGGCAAGATGACCCATCGCGCAATCTGGAAATTGATCGACGACAACACCCAACAGTTTGATATGTACGGTGCACATCACGGCCAGAAGGAAATGAAGATGATGGAGATCACGTATACCCGGAAACAATAGGAGCCGATGGCCGACGGCAAATCGCTGTAGGCAGCAGGACTGTCCTGAGTTCCGCGAAACCCGCGGTGACTTTATCGAACGGGATGAATGGAGGGGAATCCCGGCAGAATGGATCTGTCGCAGTAACGGCGAAGTTCCACTTGTGCGTTACGCGGCCTGGCCTCGCGCACCTCTAATTTGCCGTTCTGCTTCCAACCAGTGATCCAGGTCCTTCCCGTCTTGGAACCCGCTTCGTTCGTACAACATATAGGCCCGTTCCGCAATTCGCTGATGAAGATGATCCTGCCCTTCCGCGTGAGCCTCCGCTCTGCCCTTCGCGGGTCCGACCGAACACAACTCCTCGCGACTGGCTCGGCGCAAGCCGACCGTTTTACCCACCTTGGCAACCGAGACACGAGGCCCATTGATCTTAGTCTCTTTCTGTTCACTGCCCGCCCGACGCGACATACTTCTCCTCCACCTATGAGCCCTGACCCCCACCAAGAGAACCGAGTCCCTTAGCACCGTCTCGTTCATATTTTACCCAGATCACCCATCGATACAACCTTCTTTGGAGATTTCAGAATCCTCGCTGGCGCGTTTTGTGCCGCAATCTGATTCACGACTGTCGGTGCGGCAAATCCACAATTGCCGTAGACCTGTTCAGGAAGACCGCAGGCTAGCCGACATGCTTCCCCGACAAGCTGATCAACTTTGCCGTCGCTTGCCCATAATGCTGATAGGCCCCCCACGTAGACCCGAGGGTGAGGATCGCCTCTCGGGCTTTCGAGAGGGACGGCCCGAGTTCTTCACCGGAGAGCGCTTCTGCGTAGAACACCTTGGCCAACTCCAACGCGGCTGCATCATCCACCGGCCATCCGGTACCGATGTAATTCTCGACCCCTCGCTCAAAAAATGCCTGGGCCAAGCCGGCGAGGTTCCGGTTGGATTCCTGCAGCGTGAACGGCTTTCCAGATCGAATGACTCCGGAGAAGCAGGCGTTGGCAAAAACCAAGCGTGGTACACGCCGTGCGCGGAAGATATCCCGGGCGGACAGTACGTGCTCTTTCCCCAGGATCCATCCACTCTTGGCCGGGTTCTTTTCGTCAAAGTCCCCATGTCCGGAATAATGAATGAGGTCGAATTCTTCGCTCAAGATCAGGGCGAGCAATTCGACCGGATCACATTCATTCGCCCCGATTCGCTGCTCAATCGTGATATCCAGGCCCTGCTGCTCCTGCATCTCTCGCATGATCTTGACGACCTCGCGCCCCTCCTCACGCGCGCCCGGCAATTGCAGCTCGGTCTCAGGCGCGGGATCGGCGATGACAAGCACACGAAGCCGATTGGGGATGGACGGAGCGATCAATCCTGGCGCCCCGGACAAAGTGGTCCGAAACTGTCTGGTGAGATGGCGCCCAGGGCCATAAAATACGACCTTCCCATGCCGCTCAAATGCCGCCATCTCCCATGGGAACGCCGCGGTCGCACGATCCACCATGAGCGTCAGCGGGGTCATGTCGAGCGTGTCCTGAAAATCCTCCGGCATGAGATAGGTATGGAACAGTTTCCCATATTTCGACTGTTCCTCCAGCGTACGAGCCTCCCTCAGGAAATCGGCAATGCCGTCGACATAGGACGATTGGATGGACATTTCACGGACCGGAATCACCGCCTGCTTCGTAATCGCCGAGAAACGGAATCCATCATGGTCTCGCTCAATCGTGACACGGCTGCCTTCCAGCATCTCGACCTGCTCCGGCTGCGTCGTCGGCCGACCATGGGTTCGCTTCGGCAATTGCCGCGATGACAGCGTTAATATCAGCGACCCGTCACTCCCGGCTTTGATCGTGTCCAAAATCTTTTTAATCTCCTTGAAACGACCTTTGTCGTACTCCACGATCTGGATGGTCTCGAGACGCCCGTGCCCCTTGATCCGTCTGAGTGCCGACGCCACCCCTTCGAGCATGCCCTCGATCGCCTGCTCCAACGAGAGATTCCCTTCACCGGACGCAACCACAACCGTGGCAAAGGTTCGCCACCCGAGCGCGGTAACGCCATACGTCACATTGGCAAACAGGAGATCGACATCCTCTCGATGGAAGCGTCCATACTCGCCCATGCCGGCAAGAATCACGTTGTCGGCGGCGAGAGACCGATGCGTATTGGGGATAAGAAACACTTCACCCAACCCCCCGCCGATCATGCCCCGCTTGACCGCCCGAGAAATCCAAAACTCAAGCGCCTGATCCAGTGCTCCGACCGCCCGCACCGGCGGCACCCCCCGATAGTGGCCGGCTACCACCGCCGGTGCCTTCATATCGCGGATATCGCCGTGGACGACCTCAATCTTCAGCGCAATAGGCTCTGGGACCGACCGCTGTGCCGCCCACACCCTTGAGGCCGTTCTCACCGCATCAGTCATGGTCCGCGACACGGGAGACGCCTGTGCCATAATGGCCTGGCGAAGCATCGCCTCGGCCCGACGCCGATCGGCTGCACTGCTCCGCTCGGCCTTGGTCTCTTCCGCAATTCGGCGGATCTGCTCCGCATCCTGGCGATCTTGAACGGCCCGGGCACGCGTCGAGGTCAGCGCACGGACAGCGCGGACCGCCACCGGCTCCGTCGCCAGCGCGCCGGTCTTGCCGGTGCGTAAGATCTCGTCGATGGCTTCGAGCACCTGCTCATGTTTCTGAAGATCACCATGGATCTCATCGACATAATACGTCGGCACTCCCGGCAGCAGCCCCAGGGCGTGCGTAACGCGGCCATCCCCTTTCAAAGTTGTGTCAAACTCGAACCGGCCAGGGCCACTGATCGTCACCCCGCTCAATGTCTCGTGATTGCACCCGGCGATATAGGTCATCCGCTCCGGATCGATCGTGGCTGAGGCCTCAAGGTCTTCATGGAACTTCCGCGCACGAATCAGGTGCGACGCCACGACCGGATAGGAGCCCCAATTGCTCGAGGTATAGATCGCGTGTTCCGATGCAGGGAGTTTGGCGGGTGACGGCAGCAGTTGGTAACTCCCTACGAATCCATTGAGCACTTCAAGCACCTCGTCCAAATCGTGTCTCAAATCCGCCGCAGCCAGCCACTTCACGAGTTTTTCCTTGGCCACCATCGCCTGCGCAATGGCATAGGACCCATAGTTCGGCGTGCCGAGCATGATGAGTCTGCCACCCTGCACCTTCTTCGGCTCCAACATGGACTTCCACATTTTTGGATAGAGCCGAATAAAATTCCTGGACACCAAGCCCCCCATCGAGTGGGCCACCAGATGAACCGGTTGGTTCTTGAACTTGGTTTCGACGAGATCTTTCAATCGTTCCGCGGCCTGATCGAGATCTTTTCGCCAATCATAGGCAAACGGTTCCACGTTCCAGTAGGCCTTCAGCCAGAGAATCGTCTCGGCGTAGCTGCGCTTGTCGAGTCCGCTGGCCTGTACTCGCAGATTCGAATCGGCCTCTTGGACCCCATCCTTGGCCAGCCGAAGCTTGTCAATACCGCCCCACATCAGCCTTAGAAAACTGATCCACACCCTGTCCTCATCGCCGTCGTCGGTCACCGTCAATTCAGATCCCATGATGCCGGGGATGAAGATGACGTTGCCACGAAGCGGTTCTCGCTTGCTGCGCACCGATCGCACCCGTTCCGCCAGGCGTTGTAGCCGCTCAAACTGTTCGGACCCGAACTGATCTCGTAACGCGTGCTCGGAAGCGGCTCGTGATTTCCCTCCTCGTGCTGAACGAGAAAGCGCGGCTTCAAACTCGTCCCACCCCATCTCGCGGACCACCCGGTCTGAATCATGGGACTTGGCTCCCCTCTGTTTTCTCTTCATCGGCACATCCTTTCTTGAGCACGTCGGACGAGTCGGTGTTCCACGAATCATTGATACTGCGGCTGCTGACTTACTAGCTGCTACAAAACTCGGTTAGGACATCACCCTCTGTTGAAATATGACGGAAGGACGTATGACACGATACACCAACAGGATGATCAAAAAAGCCGTCCAGCAAGGCCGCAGTAAGTGAAGAGGTGAGGCGTACGCTCCGGTACGTTGAGCCTCTGAACGATGCGAGAACGCCGCTGGCGGCATTTTTCAGCATCCTGTTAGCTCAGAAATTGGCAGTCAAACGAGGTGCGCTGTCCTTCCAGTTGCGGAATCTGATCAAAATCTTCCGCCTTCAGTTTGACCAGGGTTCGTCGGTGCAATTCTCTATAGGTCAGCTTGCCCCCAGCTTCTTTGATCGACTCGACAAGGTAATAGGTGAGAGCCCCGTTATAGGTCCCACCGATATGCGCATCGGCGGAGGTTTGGGTAGCGCGACAGCCGGTAATCAGCATCTCCGGAATAGCGGCATGAACAACATCGCTCTTTCGCTTGCGACCACGGGGGGCCTTGCCCAGCTGGCCGCGCACGGTTCCACGGAGCCTCCGGCCTGATTCGGTGGCCATGAGATCGAGCGGACAGGGAAGGAACCGCTCTCTTCTGGAGGCATCAGGCGGAGTGACGGCACGCGTAATGGTGCCGGAGTGGCAGCAGTCCATGATCACCGTGAGGTTGACGCCCTTCCGAAGCTTGTTGAGCGTCTTTCGAAGCCAATCGTCACGTAACGTATCCTTCCAATCCAAATCGGTCGGGCATAGAATTTCATCACGTCGATCCGCCTCATCGCCGTTGTCATCCGGCACATTCGATCCATGTCCGGAATAATGAAACAGCAAGGTGTCGCCTTTCTTCCCGCTCTTGATGAGCTTCTGAATAGCCGCCTGCATAGCCTTCTTCGTGGCCTTCAGGTCGGTGAGGGTCGTGATATCCTTGTCCTGGAAACCGTAATAGGTCTTCAACACTCCGCTCAGATTCTTGACGTCATTGACACACCCGTTCAGATCCGACCCGGGAACTTGATACTTGTTGATCCCGATAAGCACCGCTCGTTTCGCCATGGTCTCTCCTTTCCGTGGTGACATGTTGCTTTAAACAGATGAGTACAATACGAGGATTCCATATCTTCCTCGCTCATTGAGCAAGCCGCTTGCCATTTCACATACGGGAAGATGAGGCACACGAGATCACACCTAGGTTGTACTACATGAATGGAGAATACAGTATTCTTATGTTCCCTGGAAGTCTCCAGGGAACACATTCTCGTTTACGGATGGGATGGATACATCAGAACAGAGGATCCAAAAGGATACAACCCTGTATCGAAATAGGTACAGCTACCTCTGGTTCAGCCCCGGGTACGGCTGTCGTCTTGCCCACCGCCGGACGTCTGACTCCATCAAAAGCGTAGAGAGTTGAGCTGCTATCTTCCGAGCAAGACACGTCAATTGCAGTACGATCCTGTTCTCGTTATCACCAAAATCCCGTCTCGAATCGTCACCAGTACCGCGCTCACACAGGGATCCGCTGCAACGGTACGGTTCAGTTCCTGAATGGCGGCAGTGGATTCGTCCGGTGGCGGTTGTTTCAACACCTCACCGCTCCACAGCACGTTATCGATCAAGATCACCCCGTTCTGCGCGAGCAAGTCGAGCGAACGCCTGTAGTAGTTCAGATAATTGGCCTTGTCGGCATCGATGAAGATGACATCAAATGGACCGGTGAGCGTCCGCATGGTGTCGAGGGCCGGGCCCATACGGATGTTGATTTTCTTCCCAACCGGCACCTTCCCAAAATAACGCCGAGCCATGGCGGCTGACTTTTCGTTAATCTCACAGGTGATGATCTCTCCATCGTCCGGCAATGCTTCAGCGAAGCACAGGGCGCTGTAACCGGTAAACATGCCGATTTCCAGCACCCGTTTCGCCCCGACCAAATTCGTCATCATTTTCAGGAATGCTCCTTCCAGCGGGCCGACCACCATCTGAGGATATTCCATAGTTCGAAGGGTTTCCTCGCGCAGCGCACGACAAATGGCCGACTCCGGCATGGAATGCTGCTCCGCATACGCTTCGATCTCCGTCGGAACCAACTTTTCCATAAGCATCCTTTTCAGCTATTTGAAAACGTGTCAGCCCTTGCGTACACTGCGAGGCATCATACCGCATTCCTTCCCGCACCTGGGAGGAATGCAGGCAGGCTAAGGTTCAGGTTCAGATTGAGCGCCGGATCTTCCCTGGGTCTTCACCTTAACCTCAACCTTGACCTTCATACTTGGACAAACCAGGAGGCCGATTTGAAAACCCTTGCGACGTTAGAACCCCTCACGACAAGACTCTTGGAAATTCAACGGATCAACAGTGCCGCCTCGGTCTTGTCCTGGGATCAGGAAACCTATATGCCGGCCGGTGGCGGAGAGGCACGGGCGGAGCAGATCGCGGTGCTTCAAGGTATTGCCCACCGGAAATTGGTGTCATCGGAGGTACAGTCGCTCTTGTCTCAATGGGTGGATCCGGTGACCGGCCAAGCAGCAGAACGGCCAGGCGACACCTGGGATGAACCCTCTCGATCGCTCTTGCGGGAAGTGTGGCGGGACTTCAGCCGGGCACAGAAGCTCCCATCCGACTTTGTGATGAAACTGAGTCGTGAATGTTCCCTCGCCCAACAGGTCTGGGCGGAGGCCAAACAGCACAACAAGTTTTCGATGTTCCTGCCGAACCTTCGAACCGTGCTCCAGCTCAAACGCGAAGAAGCGGAGTACCTTGGCTATGAGGATTCACCCTACAACGCATTGCTCGATGTGTATGAGCCTGGTGCGACCATCGCAGCGCTCCAGCCGATGTTTGCCGTCCTGAAGGCACGCCTGGTGCCGTTGCTCAAAAAAATCACCCGGAGTCGGGTCCGGATCGACGACAGCATCCTCCACCGTTCCTATGATCATGGCCGCCAGCTGGAGTTTGGGCGGTTGGTGTTAACCGCCATGGGATATGACTTCGACCGGGGTCGACTGGACCTCTCGGCCCATCCCTTTACAACCTCGTTTCATCCGACCGATGTCCGCGTGACGACCCGCGTGCATGAACATGAACTCCAGTCATGCCTGTTCAGCTGTATCCATGAGGGCGGGCATGGGTTGTACGACCAGGGATTAGATCAGCGCTATTTCGGCACGCCGCTGGGCGACTCGGTGTCCCTCGGGATCCATGAGAGCCAATCCCGTCTCTGGGAAAACTGTGTCGGGCGCTCCCGGCCTTTCTGGCGCTTCTTCTATCCGATTTTGCAACAGACCTTCCCCGACCAACTGCACGGCATGGGTGTCGACCAATTCTATGCCGCGATCAATTGCGTGAAACCCTCGTTGATTCGCGTGGAAGCCGACGAACTGACTTACAACCTTCATATCATGCTGCGGTTTGAGATTGAGCAAGGACTGGTGGAAGGGAAGACGCGGCCGGATGAGTTGCCTGCTCTCTGGAACCAGAAAATGGAGGAATACCTCGGCATCCGACCTCCGTCTGATACCGAAGGTGTATTGCAAGACGTGCACTGGTCGTTCGGCGCCTTCGGATATTTCCCGACCTATACGTTAGGCAACCTGTATTCCGTCCAATTCTTTGAACAGGCCCAATTGGAGCTCCCGCAGTTGGAGACCGACATCGCTGCCGGGCAATTGCTCCCCCTGCGCCGGTGGCTGGAGCAGAAGATCCACCGCTGGGGCCGCATGTTTACCCCAACCCACCTGGCCGAACGGATCACAGGCTCCTCACTCCGTCCCGAACCCTTCCTCAATTATGTGGAGCAGAAATACGGCGAGCTCTACCAGCTCTGAGCGTCCCACGCCGGTCGGGACTCAAACCCCATCGCCGCATTGATCTTTCCCGCGATAGCGGGTGAGACGGTGAATTCAGCCTGCACCTCGATCCGATGCGGCACAAGCAGGGTCGTGTGGAACACGATATCGCGGATGGGGATTTTGAGTTCAGGATCCTGCGGCGTACTCAGCTGCACCGCTTCGACCGAGTTCGTGATCGTCCCGCTGTCTTGCGGCGCATAGGTCGCCACGACGGCCTCGATGATATCTTTCACCTGCTCGTTGGCCTCCACACCTTCGATTGCCGTCAGCAGCAACGGGATCGCCTCCTCCTTGGCCAGATCTGACACCGTGAAATTTTCAATCCGGCCTTTCCGGCGAAGCGACGTCAGATCATTATCGAGCTCTTTACTGAAGGCCCCGTACGCAAATCGGAAGAATTCGAAATGAAGCGCCTTGACCCCCTTGGCAAAGGTTTGGAGCTCGCACAAGAAACCGAGCTGCTGCAGCTTGACGTCGCTCAGCGGTCCGTGGGGTTCCGCGAGCTGCAGCATATAGAGCAGGAGCGCACGGTCAACAAGAATTTGGCTGGGCGTTCTCACTGAATCCTCATGAAACGACCGAGGGCCTCACTATAGCCAGCCACGGGAACGTCCGTCAAAGGCGAACCAGATGCCCGGCGATCGCGGCGAGAAAGACTCTTGACCCACTGCCTTATTTCGTCTTTAATCCTCTCCCAAGGGAGGAGCGATCTGCCACGATGTCCAAACATGCCAAGGAAATGGGGATTCTGAAAGAGCATTTGGGGAAACACCAGCTCAAATTTACGCGCCAGCGCGAGTTGATTCTCGACGCCTTTTTGAAACAAGAGCACATCACGGCCGAGGAAATGTATCACCAGCTAGCCCGCAGAGATCCCCATCTCGGGCTTGCAACCATTTACCGGACCCTCAACCTGTTCTGTGAAGCCGGACTGGCTCAAGCCCGGCACTTTGGGACCCAGACTCAATATGACAATGTGTCCCATAAGGGCCATCACGACCATCTCATCTGCACCGGCTGCGGCAAGATCGTGGAATTTGAAAACTGCGATATCGAACGGCTCCAAGAGGAGGTCGCGACCCAAAACGGTTTTACGATCACCACCCACCGGCTCGAACTCTACGGGCTCTGCTCCCGCTGCCGTCATTGACCCTCAGAAATGTTTCTGGTATTCTTTTTGATATAGCTTATCAATTTCAAGTCGTACCGCCCCTATCGTAAAAAGGTCTGCCATGTTGAAATCCCTTCACCAGGCTTTGGGGACTACTCTGCACGCCCAGTCCCGTCGATTCATTGGCGTCCCCCCCGCGTGTCTTGTTCTGCTCTTGTGCATGATGCTCCCGAGCTCCGCCCCCGCGGCCGACCAATTGACCGTCTATTCGGGTCGAGCCGAACGATTGATCAAGCCGGCTCTGGATGAATTCACCGCGAAGACCGGCATCCGCATCGCGTTGTTGTCCTCCGGTACGACCGAACTGGTGAATCGAATGAAAGCGGAGGGGTCCAGAAGTCCGGCCGATGTGTTTATCACGAACGACGCCGGAAGTCTGGAACTCGCCCGTGCGGCCGGGCTGTTTCGACCGCTGAGTATGCGCGAAGTCGAGCGGGCCATCCCTCCGCAGTTTCGCGCCACGGATAACAGCTGGATCGGCCTGTCCGGTCGCTTTTGGATCATTGTCTACAACACCAAGATGGTGAAACCGGACCAGATCAAGTCACTGCTGGACTTAGCCGATCCGACCTGGAAGGGGAACCTCGCCATTCCGAACGCCGGCAGCGAATATTTACAAGCAGGCGTCTCGGTGGTCCGGGCCAGTATCGGTGATGATCGCGCCAAGAAGTTCCTTGAGGGGCTTCGAGACAACGCTGGGACTCAGGTCTACCAAAAGAGCTCCCAGATCGTCGAGGCGGTCGCCAAAGGCCAGGTCGCACTTGGGATCGTCAATCACTACTACGTCTATCGTCACCTGGCCGCCCAACCGGCTTCTCCCGTAGCGGTCTTGATGCCGGATCAACAGGAAGGCGGGATGGGGGCCATTATGAACGTCGCCGGCATCGGCGTCCTGAAACACACCCCTCGTGTAGAACAGGCCAAACTGCTCGTCGAATTTCTCGTCGCACAGGCAGGTCAGAAGATCTTCGCCGATCTGGACAAGGAATACCCGCTCCATCCCGAGGTCCAAGCTGACCCTGCCCTTGTCGACCGAAAGAGTTTTCGAGCGGCCATGGTACCCTTGGCCAAGCTCGCCGAACTCCGAGCGCCTACACTTCGACTCATCGAACAAGTGGGCATGCGGTAGCACCGAGTGACCCGTGATGACCGTACGCCCATTATCGCTCTCTTCCCTCCAATTGGCTGCCCTGGCCAGCGCGGCACTGGTCCTCTTCCCATTGATCTATATCATATGCTTGGCCCTCTCGGCCGATACGGCAGTCTGGTATCGACTGTGGACGACTCGCGTACCTGAACTCCTCTGGAACACGATTTCGTTGGCCGGTGCGGTTGTACTCCTCTC
This sequence comes from uncultured Nitrosospira sp., assembly GCA_900696515.1. Classification (GTDB taxonomy): domain Bacteria; phylum Nitrospirota; class Nitrospiria; order Nitrospirales; family Nitrospiraceae; genus Nitrospira_D. The sequence continues at coordinate 27,644 of CAADGK010000026.1, forward strand.
GCTTGTATTGGGGGTCTCGACTGCCTGGATCGTCACCCGTTGTGAGTTTCCCGGGCGCAGGCTCTGGGAAGTCGCCCTTGTGCTTCCCCTCGCCATGCCGACGTTCGTGCTGGCCTATGTCTTCAACTATCTGCTGGGATTCGGCGGGCCGATCGAGCAACTCTGGCAACTGCTCGCCGGCCCCCAGGCCAGACTCTTCTCGCCGCAAAGCTTTATGGGCGTCACCTTGGTCATGGCGCTCGCGACATTCCCGTTCATCTATTTGCTCACACGAAGCGCACTTCTTGATTTCAACGTGTCGTTTGAAGAAGTCGCCCGTACCTGTGGCGCCTCTCCCCTGAGACGGATCCTCTCTGTGACCCTCCCGCTGTTGCGACCGTCCATCGCCGCCGGAGCCGCATTGGTCATTCTGTACGTGGTCTCCGATTTCGGGGCCGTATCCCTCTTGCGCTATCAAACACTGACCTACGCCGTATTTCAACAAATGACCGGTCAGTTGGACAACCAGGCTGCGAGTATTTTGAGCGTCTTGCTGGTCGTCCTGGCACTCCTGTTCTTGTCAACCGAACGATGGTTTCGCCGCAAAAGTCGTTTTTACCAAACCGCCGGTCGCTACCGCGCCCCGCAGCGGATTCGTTGCAGCTGGTTCCAGACCCTAGGTCTGACGGCGTCCCTCGCCATAATCATGGGAGCCGCCTTTGGTGCTCCGGTCTGTCTCTTGATCTCATGGAGCCTCTCTCCTGAGGCCCTCGCCATGCTTGATGCGCGATTCTTCGGCTTCGTCTGGAACAGTGCCTTGCTTGCGACTCTGGCTGCCACCGTCGGCCTGTTCGTCGGACTCCCGTTGGCCTATCTGGCAAGTCGCAAACCCACATGGCTCAACACCGGCTGCCTACAGGCCGCCTATGCCGGATATGTGCTGCCGGGACCGGTCGCAGCCCTCGCCGTACTGGTCCTCTGTCTCAACCTGATGCCGATCGTCTATGGAACGGTGATTGTATTGATCATCGCCTATGTCTTGCACTTTCTTCCGGCCGGCCTCCAATCCCTCGAACCGGCAATCCAGCAGATCACCCCCAATCTTGAAGAAGTCGCCCGCACCCTTGGACTGAGCGCCCGCGAAACCGTGCGACAGGTCACGCTGCCGCTCATCCGTAACGGCATCATCGTGGCCTGGGTCCTGATCTTTCTTCAAACAATGAAGGAGCTGCCTGCCACGCTCTTGCTCCGACCGGTTGGGTTTGACACCTTGGCGATCCGCGTCTGGCTTGAAGCGAGTGAAGAGTACTATCAGCTGGCGGCCCCCTCCGCGCTCCTGATCGTGCTGGTCGGTCTGCCGGCCCTTGGCTTGTTACTCTCCCGCGATTGGCGCGCCGCGTAGAGACCCATCATGAACACACCGGCACAGCCCAGACCAATGGATAATGAGCAACTCTTCACTCGCGCTCACCACTCCACTCAGACGGCTTCGATTGTGGAGCTTCGCTCCATCTCCTGCGCCTACGACTCAAATCGACCCGCCGTACATGACATGTCATTCTCCGTCAGGGAAGGTGAAATCCTCTGCTTACTTGGCCCATCCGGCTGCGGGAAAACCACGGTTCTCCGAGCCATCGCTGGATTCGAGCCTGTACGGTCCGGAGAAATTCTTTTGTCGGGTCGGATGGTCTCATCCCCCTCGGAGACGGTTCCGACGGAACATCGCCGCATCGGTATGGTCTTTCAGGAATACGCCCTCTTTCCGCACCTGCGTGTCGCCGACAACATCGCCTTCGGACTCAACCACCTGCCGCGAACAGAGCGAAGGCGGCGTGTGGAGGAGATGCTGTGCCTGACCGGGTTGGAGGGGTTTGAGCGTCGATACCCCCATGAGTTATCAGGGGGACAGCAGCAACGGGTGGCCCTCTCACGGGCCCTGGCGCAAAATCCGGTGTTACTCTTACTGGATGAGCCGTTCAGCAATCTGGACCCCGACATGGCCGGTCGCATGCGCCAAGAAGTCCACGCGCTGTTACGTCGGATGAAAACCACCAGCATCATGGTCACGCATGACCATGAGGAAGCCTTTGCCATGGCCGATCGCATTGCGGTGTTGAACCACGGGATACTCGAACAGATCGACTCCCCCGAACTCATTTACCATCTCCCGACCACACGGTTCGTGGCCGACTTTGTCGGCCAAGCGGACTTCATTGCCGGCCGGATCCAACAGGGGTTGGTTCACACTGAGTTGGGAACGTTTCCCAATACCATCAACGGATCGGAAGGAGACCCTGTCGCGGTCATGATTCGCCCGGACGATGTGCATCTCGTGCCCAACCTATCCGCCGAACCCAGAATCGTGGCCAGGCAATTTCGAGGGTCTGAAAATTTGTATCGGGTTCGACTTCCTTCCGGTCAGATTGTCCACAGCAGTGAAAGTTCGACCAGCGTCTACCAAGAAGGCACCGCTGTCGAACTCCGTGTTTCGGCCACCCATACCGTGTTGTTTCCTGCCGAAGCGCCCCCTCGTCACTAGCGACACAGGACCAGAATGGCTGCAGGTGAAGATTGACAGTCTCCCCGGAAATCTGGCATGGATGAACAAGCGCTGAGGTCTCCAACCCCACCAGGCATGAGCCCCCTTCCACACTATAAGGAGTCGTGATGGACGCATTGAAAGACGTCATTGATTACGGGGTGATCGGTCTCTTACTGGTGCTCAGTGTGTGGTCCGTGGCCGTGGCCATCGAACGGTGGCTCTTCTACAAGCGTATCGACCTCTCTCAGTTTTCCAGCGCGCAGCTGCTGGAAATCACGCTGACCAAGCGTCTCGTCGTCATCGGAACCGTCGCGGCCAACGCCCCCTATATCGGCCTCCTCGGAACCGTCCTCGGAATTATGTTAACCTTTCATACGATGGGGACGTCCGGCACGATGGCCGTGAATACCATCATGATCGGGTTAAGCCTGGCATTGAAGGCGACCGCGGTTGGTCTGCTGGTCGCCATTCCCTGTGTCGTCATGAATAACCTCCTGCGTCGGCGCGTCACCGAAATCTTGACGGCCTATAGGGCACAACATGGATCGGAACATTGATCAAATCAACGTGATTCCGCTTGTGGACGTGATGTTGGTCCTGCTGGTCATCGTGTTGACGACGGCCACTTTCATCAGTACGGGCCAGATTCCCGTCAACCTTGCTAAAGCGAAAGCCGTCAGCGATCGGCAAGACGTGCCGATCGTGATTGCCTTAACGGCGGAAGGGAACTTGTTTGTTAATGATACGCCAGTCCCTGAGGGTGGTCTTTCCTCAGTCCTGAACTCTCGGCCTCGCGAGTCGGCAGTGATCGTTCGTGCAGATAAGGTCACGTTGCTCGAAAAGTTCGTGGGACTGGTCGATGAGATCCGTGGCCTGGGATTTCAGCAGGTAAGCTTGGAGGTCATTCGGCTCTAAATGCAAGACGGACGGCGACCTGCTCTTGATTATTCCAACTCCGCGACCACTGGCTGGCTTCTGTCATGCCTGGTGCATGGCGGCTTGGCCCTTGCCACCATCCTTTTCATGCAGCATATACATCTGGCTCCACAAGGGGAACCGTTCCAATGGAATGTGGCGATGGTGGCAACGCTGTCGCCTTCAGAAAAAGCGGCTGCTCCCAGTGAACCAACGACCCCGCCAACCAAGCGTACCCCTTCATCGATTCGATCGGCTCAACGTATCGAATCGACCGCGGTTGCTTCAGCTCCACCGACGCCGACAGCTGATCTCCCTCCGCCGTCCCAAGAGGTGGACCCGCTTCAGAACGAATCACGTGCACCACGCGCGATGTCGGCGGTACCGGCTCATCCGTCATCGCAGCTGGTGCCATTGTCTGAACAGGCACCGACTCCCTCTACCGAAATCAATCAGTCACCCGGATCACCATCGGATATGAGTCCCGCTTCTGACCCTGTACTCGCCACGAATACTCCAGTGGCATCAGCCGGTTCACTGCGATCGGTCAACGTCGACTATGGATGGCTCGCTGCGCTCATGGCGCAATGGATCGAGGGGCTCGACAAACGTTACCCCGCAGGATTGCGTGCCGAAGGGATTGAGGGAAAGGTCACGCTGATAGCGCTCTTGCACGAAGATGGCTCGCTGACCAACGTGCGCATCGCCAAGGGTTCAGGGAACACAGCATTGGACCAGGTTGCATTGGAAGACGTTAGAAACGGCCCGCCGGTGAAATTCGCCCATCCGCTTCAACGCCCTCAGATATCGGTGAAATTCTCGATCAGCTACGACCTGAAGACGACCCAGTAATCACCGGGCTTGCCCTATGGGGCGCGCAACCGATCCCGGATCCCGGAAGACACCACCAGGTACCCTTTCACATCGATGATGATGGCTTCAACACCCGGTAGCCGTTCTACCAACGCCATCCCTTCTTCAGGTCCCAGCACAAAAATACCTGTATCCAACCCGTCGGCCATCGTACCGTCCTTGGCGATGACCGTCACGCTCTGACATCCTCGTGCCGGCTGCAACGTGTGTGGGTCTAAGATATGATGATACCGCACGCCATCCTGTTCGAAGTACCGTTCGTAGTCCCCGGCCGTTGAAATCGCTTCATCATGTAAATCGATGATGCCGATCAGCATTCCCTCCTCACGGGGATGTCTGATCCCGACGGGAAACCCGCTTCGTTCAGAAAGCACACCGAAGGCTTTCACGTCTCCGGATAAGGCGACTACTCCCCCTTCGGCACCTGCTCGTTTCATCACCTCGACCGCCCGATCGGCGGCATAGCCTTTTCCGACCCCACCGACATCAATGCGCATTCCCTTATGCGGCAAGTAAATCGTCCGTGCTGTCTTATCAATTTGAATGCTTGTCCAATCAACGAGCGATTTCAATCGTTCGAGGGTTGGCCCATCGGGAATCTGCTGTCGCCCGGTGACGCTCCACGCTTCGATCGCAGGTCCCAGAGCAATATTGAACCCGCCATGAGTGAGTTGCGCCATTTCCAGAGATCGAACAACCAGCTCAAATGTCTCGCGACTGACTTGGACAGACCGGCGACCAGCTTCGGCATTCACCTGCGAGAGCTCACTGTCAGGACGCCAGGTGCTTAATAATTGTTCAAGACGCTTAATCTCGTCGAAGGCCACCTGGACGGCGCGATCACCTATGTCTTTGTCGGAAGCCAGAGCTGTGACAGTGACGAGGGTTCCCATGTGCATCTGGGCACGTTTTGAAATAGTGGGTGGAGAAGATGGGCGTATTCCCGCACAACCTTCCGGCATGATCAGGATAAGAACCATGATCACCAGATGGCTGATCGTGGACTGAGCGATCTTCATTGTGCGATCCCCCTTACCACCAGTGCCGGCAAAAGTATCTCGGATACCGCGGGTACGGCATAACTTCATAGAGCCGTGCTTCGACCCGAGCCGGCAAGGGAAGCGTTTCAGCCATCGAGCTGCCCCTGAGCATCGGATACCGGCCATCGAGAAAGTCCCGTGCCTGGGTAGTCTCGGATTGGTCGGCAACCACAGAGACCACGATCATCCGTCCATAACGCGGCGAATCGATTTCGAATCTCCAAGTCCCCACATAGCTAATGGCCGTGGCGCCGACGGGAAAAGTCATCGATACATCCGCCATGGACCTGAAGGGTCCCCCAGCACTCTGTACCCGCGTCAATTGATACGTCCCAGACGGCAGGGCGGCAGTAAAATATCGATCGTGCGAGTCGATCTCGACTTGAAATCGCTTGTGCGACGTTTGATTCTCCAACTCCAAAAATTGCACGGCTGGTGAATACCACCGAGATCGGTCACCGGCCAAGATAATGACAGCTCTCCCAACAACCAGGTTCTCCGTCACTTCATTTGGATCGACCAATGGAGACAACTGGGTTACACAGCTCCACAAGCCTCCAACCGTAATTAACAGCCCTAGCCCCTGGATCACACCGAGTTTCATATTTACTCAAAAAGTATACGAAATTTCACAGGCTTCGGCATCCCTGTTTTCCGGAAATTATATCTTGACAGCAAAGCGCATGTCAGGATATTAATAATCGTTCTCAATTTCATGACGAGAGATACGCTGAACACCATGGCAATTGCCAAGACTTCTTCCCAGGAACCTTGCTCGCCCCTCGAAACCCGCTGTGAATGCGGACAGTTGATTGCCAAGGTGTGCGGGCAAGGCCTGGAGCTGAAGTGCAAGCGATGCAAGCGTATCGTCGTGATCCCCTTTTCTTCCATCGAAGGCTGGGGAACGGCAATCTAAGAATTCTCTCAAACGGGAGGAATGACCGTCATGTAGTCGTGCTAGTTTTCGATGTACCTGAAGACCAGAGACCAGCGAGTCCCGAGTCAGTCTATAACCTTACTTAATCAGGGAGGATACCGATGAAGATGCGGTTACTCCTCGGGGCTCTTTCGATTCTTGCGCTGTCGGTCACTCCGGTCTTCGCAGAAGAGAGTCTTGAGGAACGAGTGAAAAGACTCGAAGAAGCGTTACAGAAAGCACAGGAACGTGAATCGCGAGGGGTTCCTGTGGAAAGTTCGCAGCCTAAGCAATACCCGGTGCCGACCGGGCCAATGACCGATATTAGGGTCGGACGTCAAGGAGAGGAAAAAACCTCTCTGGGATTCGGTTCCACAGGGTCAGGAAAATTGATCTACGCAAAGCCATTCTTGAGCGCTCCGAAGGCCACGATCGGCGGTTATGCGGACGTGATGTATAACATCCTGTCTCGTCAAAATTTGGACAATCCGAGCCGCAATAGTTTCGGTCAGCAGCGATTGGTGCCGTTCATCTATGCCGATATCACCGATCGTGTCAAATTTGCAGCAGAAATTGAGATTGAACGTGGTGGAACCAATTCACCCCAAGGCGATGGTTCGATTCAGGTCGAGTTTGCTCAACTGGACTATCTGGTCGACGAGCGAATCAACATCCGAGGCGGCATCCTCCTCATGCCGGTCGGTAAGTTTAACCTGCTCCATGATTCGCCGTTAAATGATCTGGTTGATCGGCCGATGGTATCGAGGCTCATCATTCCAAGCACCTGGTTCGAAGCCGGCGCCGGCATCTATGGAACCTTCTATCCAACTGCGCTGTCGAAGATCGATTACGAACTCTATGCGGTCAACGGGATGACCCAAACCGCTGGCGCGATCACGGACTTGGGTATCCGAAGTGCACGCGGAAGTGTGTCACGCGATCGCGATGACAGCAAAGCCATCGTCGGTCGTTTGGCCTTTAGTCCCATGTTAGGGATTGAAATCGCCGGATCCGGCTACCATGGGCAATATAAGCCCTCGACTGCGACGATCGGCTCAGGGAATATCGATATCTTCGCAGTAGATTGGACCTTACAACGTGGTCCATTCGAGCTGATCGGCGAAGCGGCATGGACCAGAATCAGCAACAACAACGCGACCGGTGTGGCAAACAACCCCATCGGTCCTGCCGGCATGTTCGGCTACTACGTCCAGGGAAACTATCACTTTATGCCGGAAATCCTGAAGAGGCTGGCACCCAGTCACTTCTCCGATGCCTCCACCTTCACGGCAACGGTGCGCTGGGAGCAAATCGACACCGATACAGACAACCGTACGGTTGGCGGAGCAAACAGACTGGGCAATCGGCGAGAGCTTGATCGGTTGACGGTGGGTCTGAATTTCAGACCCGTCGAGGACATGGTCTTTAAAATCAACTGGCAGTATAACACCCAAAATGGAGGCGTAGGTCTCACACCGGCAGGAGACCTCGGTAATGCCAGTAGTCCGATGGATGGAGACGGGTTTCTGTTCCAAGCAGCGACCTACTTCTAACTGTACAGCGAAGGAGGCTCCCCGCCGTCTCGGCGGGGAGCTCATAACATGACACAGTTTCTTGAGCGAATGAACGTGTACATTCTCCCGTTTCTTCTGGTTGGAAGTGTGGGAGGATGTGCTTTGATGACCAGCGGCATGGAACAACGGGCTACCACCTGCAGCTATGACCAAGCCTGGGACGCGGCCATCGAAGTCGTCAAGGATCGGGCAGCCGATACGAATGATAAAGATGCTGGATTGATCGTCACACACTGGCTCGAAATCCCGATGCCCGGCCGAAAGTACGGTGCCTTTCGCCGGGAAATCACTGACAGCAAAGATCGATCCCGCCTCACACTCCGAGTGAAGCGAGCGGACGACGGGACAAGAATCTTTTTCATCGAAGAACGGCAGAGCTGGGTCATGCGGGGTGGGTCACGTCTCTTCGGCTGGGCTCCGACTGATCCATCCGTAGATGTCATGCGAGATATCCAAAATCGTCTTGATGCCAAGCTGCAGGAGTACGGATGTTCAGTTATCTAGGAAGACTTTTTGCCTGTTTCTTGATCGCGACAGTGCCTTGTCTCACCACTCCCCTATCGGCTGGAGCTGAAAAGGTATGGGATAACGATCTGAAGCGTTATCTCACCGAAGCTGAATTAAACCATGCCGAAGTCTTCATGTCGGAAGACGAGGCCGTGAAGATCGCCCTCCCGAAATCGCAACGTATTCGCAAGGACGTCATCCAGCTGACCCAGGAAAAGAAAGATCTGATTGAACAGCGGATCGGATGGAAATTTCCGGAAGAGACTTTCGAAGTCTATATCGGCGAAACAGGAGATAAGATCGACGGCTACGCCATGGTCCACAATACCATCGGTAAGCACAAGCATATGACGTACATGGTCGGTGTCGATGCAACCGGGGCCTGCTCCGACGTCGAACTGTTGGTATTCCGTGAAGCCAGAGGAAGTGAAGTCGGACGTAAACGATTCAATGTGCAATACGAAGGCAAGACGGTCTTGGACCCGATCCGGATCAATAAGGACATCATCAATATCACCGGTGCAACCATGTCCGTCCGATCGATCAGTGCCGGCGTGAAGCGCGTCCTTGTCTTGGTCGATGAGTTCTATTTGAAGCCTGCCGGGCTCGGAAGCGACACGCTGGCTGCCAAGAAGGACAAGGGATTCCTGCCGTCAATATTCGGCAATTAGTCACAGCGGACCCAGCGTCCCGAACATGCGAAACTTCAACCAGAAATTCAGGCTGCGTGACTCGGATCGCCATATTCGCTTGCTGTACACGTTGTTTTTATTGTTGATGTTCGTGGGATTCTGCTTCTCATTTTTTTGGGCGCACAGCATGACGGGATTATCCCCACAAGGCATTGCCGAACACTATCGCGGATCGGATGCCACGTTCGGCGAACCCATGTCGTTCCGAGAGCTGGCGGAAATCACCCATTTTCATCTTTTTACCATGCCGGTCGTCTTCATGATTTTGATCCACGTGATGTACCTGACCAACGCCAGCCATACCCTCAAAGCCGTCGTGACCTGGGCCGGATTTGGTGGAGTCATGCTAGATCTGCTGTCGCCCTGGCTCATCAGCTATGTCTCTCCCATGTTCGTCGTCTCCATGCTCACGGGTGACATGCTGATGACCCTCAGCTTTCTGGTCATGATGGTCGTTCCGCTGTATGAAATGTGGGTGCTCGGACAGCCGCTTATGGGAGGGAAACGTCCACAAGAATCGTAAGGTGTCGGCACCATAATTTATTCTAAGCGGCCAGCGGTTGTTCACCCAGAGCCCGGAATCACACAAGTGGTTTCGGGCTCTTTGTTTTCAAGGAGGTTGCGTCATGCTTGTCCATAGGGCTGATCAGGTCCAACCAGCCGTCCTGATGATTCAAGGCATGCTCCGGAAAATAGACCGGCTCTATCTTTCTCCGATCTCACAGCACGATCTGGAGAGCATTCTTGTTCGACAAGTGACAAGGGAGATCGATCGCCTCCTGCCCTGGCAAGCAGGACATGGTGAGGCCACGGCGGTGATCGCGGTTCAGGTAGGACAAGCGCTGCAACTGCACGACGAGGTCCTGCACCAGCTGGAGCTGGCCTCGCTGCTCCACGATATTGGTCTCCTGATGCTCCCCCCTTATCTGCAAACGGGGCGGGAATCGCTGGACACGGCGTCCTACACCACCATGCAGAATCATCCTCGGCTTGGATCGACTTTGCTTGAGCCTTTTCTGTTCCTCCGTGAAGCAACCGTCATGATCGCCCATCACCATGAGCAATGGGATGGATCAGGCTATCCCTATGGACTCAGGGGACAATTTATTCCATTAGGAGCGAGAATCTTGGCCGTTGCCGACGCCTTTGCCGCGATTCGGATTCCACACCCCCATGACCGACTTCGACGTGATCACGTCGCGGTCCGCATCCTACGGATAGCCGCAGGAACTCAATTTGATCCTCTTGTAGTGAATACCTTGATCGAATGTTGTTCCAACACGATTCCAACACTTAGGAGAGAACAATCCCATTCGTAACTCCACCGGCGTACCACCTCCGCCGAATTCAAGATGGAAGGCCCCACCCCTTCCACTTGACCAGGCAAGGGTCCTCGCCTCCCGAGGACCCTTGCCGCCAATCCGACGATGGATGTAACCGAAGTCTGCTGACGATGAAAGATGACGGCGCAAGGCTCCGTTATGAAAGGAAATGATTCGCCATGAGTTTGGCTGCTACCCCGCATCAACCCCAAAACTGTGTTGAGGATCGCGATAGAGCAAGGACTCCTCCGTGTCGCAGTGCATCCTCACCTTATAATAGGTAAAATCTATGAAGCCCCATATACCTTCATCTTTACTCGCGATGACCTGTCGACGCTGCCGGGGACCAATCTGTCACCAGGATCCAACACTGTGGTGCATTAAGTGCCGATGCCTTAAACGCCAGCTCGGGCAAGCCAGAGGACTGGAGAATTCAATGCAGACACGACGCTTGAAAGCCTGGCTGAGACGGTTTTCAGGCTCATGATTGGTTCTCCAGGCGCAAGAGACGATGCTGATCGGGAAGCACCGTCTCAAACGCCGCTGATTGGATCGTGATCATCAGCCATGCGGCGGACACCTGTGTGGTTATTGTTGTTGTTTTATGCCTATCTCCCGCGAGCCAATTCGACACGAGCTTAGAGCAGGGCAACGTTCGGCACACCATCCCGTTCCCAATTGCCAGCGCTGTCGCCTCCGATAAGAAAACCAGGTAGCCGTCCGCTAGGTATTATGCGCGTGGGACAGTACGCTCGATACTGCTGGACTGAACAGCTCCATCCGCTAGGATAGCGCTCTAGTTCCGTCTTAACTGCCGTGCCCTGCCGACCAGACTAGCGGTTTCACTTATCACTGAAGCTAAGTGATAGGGGACTGCTAAAGATCAGCTGCAGGCTCGATACCTAGGATCAAAACAATAATGGTGGCACCAGTGAGTTGCAGAGTGGGAAAGAATGTATCCGGCTCCAAAAAAACACCGGCCCGTCACACCTTACGATGCGACGGGCCGGCATCCGACTTATCCAGCTGTCAGCTCGTTATGCCCCCAATCTCGTGAAGACTGGAAGAACCGGAGCCCAGACCGGATTGATGAGTCTTTCACCGCCCTCGGTGTAAGACATAAACAACCCTGCGAAGCGCTGGTCAGGATCGTGGAGGATGTCCACTAACCGCTGCACTTCCCAGAGCACGTCTTTCGACTCAACCTTAATATCGACCGTCTGACCTGGCATGACGGCACCTTCTTTATCCATGGTCAGCCCGGCACTTGCAACCAGCTCCTGCGGATAGTTCGGATCCACCTTAGCAGCACCAACCTTGTTGGTGAAGCGAATACCTGCCGTGGTGAACTCTCCGATGCTGATCGGCTGAGTGCCGTTGTTGGTCACATGAAGATTCATGCGCAACGCACGACCAGGAACATCGTACTCCGCATGCGTAACTTCAATGGCCAATGGATTCGGCTTCACAGGCAACGGCTTCACCTTGGTTTCACCGGCCTGCAGAGGAACACTGATCGGGTGCTTGGACTCGGCCGCCAAATACCCAACGACCACGACGACCAACACGAACACGAGCATTGCGGCCCCGACCTTACGATCGATCGGGTCCAACAGAATCTCATCTCCGTAAGCCGCAAGGACGCGGGCGCGAACCAAGTACATCGGGCGAATCATGAACCAACCTACCCAAAAACATGCGACCACCACCCAGAACAGGTGCCACATGATTCCTGTCATACCGCCCATGGTCTCGGAGTCGAACGTCTCACCGGTGAGGGTCTTAACCGGGTTCGTAAAGTCTTCATAACGACCCGTGATGTCCATCCATCCACCTGGACCAGCGACCGGACCGGCCTCCTTGATCGCGAGCATAGGATGAATGTGGTGATGGCCAGGGAGTCTCGCCTTAAGCTTGACGACGTATTCATAGTCGCCGCCAATATCAAGCGGACCCGAGTTAAACATCGGAACACCGTTCATCTTCGAGCTCAAACGAACGAACACCGAGCTCGGAGACCCGACGTTCAAGAACGTGCGGTGTGGTTTCACGACGGCGCGTGGCCAGTCTTCCGACAAATGGAACCTGCCGCGCAATTCAGTTACGTCGTTGACCTTTGTCGACTTACCAACCCATTCCGTATCATACCAGTTCACAGTACGCATCCGCAGGAATGGTTCCTGCGAGCGCTCTCCATGAGCAAATGCAGGAGTCACATCAACCACAGGCGTGAACGCCAGCGTCGCAACTCCGCAGAAGCCCAGCACCCAGCGTTTAAAGGCTTGTTTGGCGTTCATGCTTTCCCCCCGATTTTTGCCTTGTCGCCATGTGCTAACGTGGCGTAGGCGAATACGTCGTAAACCTTCACCGTTCTCTGCCTGTCATCCGTGAAGTAGAAGTATGAGGTGCAGAAGAATTTCCCGAACTGCCACCACAGTACGTACACGAGTGACGATGCAAACGCAGAGAAGAAGGCCGAGATCATGGTGCTGTGACCACCGAAGGTGCGCAGCGAACCAACCTCGATCATGCGGATGTACTCGGGAGTCCCGGTACGAACATACATGAAGCCCATGTAGTCAGCCCATGAAAGCAATGAGCCGTCAACCACGAGCGGGGTGTGGCTATAACCAAATATTGGCCAGTTGCTCGGGTAGAATAGAATGGCGTACATCCATGCCCCGATCACGGCCGTCAGCGTCCAGTTCCTGGTCAGCAAGAGCGTAATATCCAAGACCAGCGCGCTAGGAAGCAAGGTCGCGGGCATGACGAAGTTCGGCGGATAATTGGACCACCACCACCAAGAGGTATAGACGGCAATCCACTTTCCAAAACCGAGCGCCAGAATAGTAATCGTCGCGCCGAACGGCTGACGATAGTTCACCCAATTGTAGTACTGGAGTGCAGCACAAAAGGTAATGGTTGTAATCGGAGTCACGATCGGCCACCATTGCCGATCCTTCCAGTCTAGCCAGAAGTCCCAGTCTCCACACAGCAACGCGGTGTGCATGTGAAAAGTCCCGACGATGGTGATGAACAAAATCGGGATAAAATAGATGTGATCAATGTGCCGAGACATTGCCACGCCTTCCGGCGGCAATTTCGAGGCCTTGATAATTTCATCGGTTCTAAACATAACTGACATCCTCCGTCATTCTAGCCGACCAGAAGCGGCCCGGACACTCGTCATTAACGAAATCCCACGGACCAGCTTCTGATATCGACCAATGATACATGTGAACTACTGACCATTGCTGCTTAGTACACGCTCTTGGCGCTCTGCACCTGGGCCGGGAACGGATCCAAAATGCTCTTCGGCGCGTTGTTCCAGATCACGTCCGCCAGATTCGACATCCGGCTCACGATCTGCGCCGCCACACCCCCTGCCGCCCCGAACAACCCGCA
>CAADGK010000027.1 GCA_900696515.1 uncultured Nitrosospira sp.
AACTGCAAACGGAGCCGTTAGATCAGATGACGCCGCGGGTCAGCTGGCCGTGACACGTCGTCCGCCTATCTCTTCACACGCTCTTGAATCGGGACAATGTTGAGAGGATGGTGCCGAAGCCGGGAGTGTCTCAGAGGGGGTTGCTCAAGTCGTTGAAGACATGGGCAATCCCCGCCCTGGTGGCACTCACAGCGGCGTTTAGCTCTCAGTGGGATTTGTTTCTCTTCGTATGGTTTCTTCTGCATTGGCTCACCACGCTAACACCTATCTAACACCTGCCAGGAAAACCGAACCGGGAAACCGATGGGGTACGGGGGGCTATTCAATCGGTCGATGTGCATCCAGTCCCGCGCACAGGACCCCCCGAGAAAAAAAATTCAACCGACAAAAGGGAGCATGCTCATGAAGTGTTTGAGTGTGTACGATTCTAGCAAGCGATTCTGTTCCGTGTTCGGGGTCGATGACGCGTTGATGGTGAGCGCGGGGGCTGGGATGGCGAACACGACGAATGCGACGGGGCAGAGCATCGCAGATATCACGCTGAAGGGCGGGATGGCGGCAGCGCAAGCGAACTATCAGGGCGCTCGATCGTTGGCTCAGCTGGGCCCTGGGCTAGCTCAAAGCGTGACCTCGGGCCTGACAGGCTATGCGGACTACACCCTGTATCAGCCTGTCATGAAAGCCTTGGCGGACCGCTTCAGCACCCGGCCGGCTGCGCCCTCAGGTGTGCAAGCCTCGATTGCCGCTCCTGACAGTCCAGGACTATCGATCTTTTGAGGAGATTGAAGCGAGGAACGGCCGGCCAACCGGACAGGACGATGTGCGCAGGACCTGCAGCTTGCCGGCGGAGGGGTAGTAACAGAGTCGGATCTTGTCGGTGGTCGCCTTGAGCAGGGGTTCTTTTCCCCAGTATGGGGCGGCACAGTACTGACGGGCTTTGTGGTTACTGGCATGATGGACGGTGTGAGCTAGGCCGAGGCATCGCTCGACCGCGAGGGGTTAGGAACGTGCAAGCCTGTTGAGAGTCCGCGCATGTGGGTGTCGGCTATCCCACATGCAATTGGTTTCGTCCTTAATGCCATCATTCCGCTTGATGATTGGGGCGGATAATAAGATGCTCGTTTCAACTAGGCGTATCAGGGCATAGATACGCGACGAAAGCCCATTGAAGAGCGCAGCGAGCGCGATCGCGCTGGACACGTACACCACGCCAACGGCAAGACTCTCCGTTGCATACCACACCGCAAAGGCGCCAACTGTACTCGACCCAATAAACACCCGCGAAATCAGGGCAAGATACGACTCCTCTTCATTTGGCATCTCCATGACCGCTGCCTCCCGTATGTGTGTGCGGATCGTCTCGTCCAGCATCCATTTTCAAGCATAACGAGCCGTTCGGCAAGTGCTAGCACTAGTACAAGTACTAGTATAACTACTTATAATTCTGTTGACATGGTGGGCCGAGATCGATAGCCTGATCACACCAGGGAGGCATCAGATGTTCATCGACCCCGAAGCTGGGCTGCCATTGCAAGACGTGCTCGCCATCGTGTGGAAGCGTAATCCTGCCCTGTATCAACGAGTCCTCGCCGTGGCGGCGCGCAGCGGGAGATCCGTGGAGGATATTGCGCTCCAAGCACGAGCGGCGGCGGAGGCATTCTTTGCCATCGAGTCACCGGAGCGAGCCGCGTTTTTTGATCAACAGTTCCGCATGCGGTATCCATTTGGACGTGACCCCCTATTGGATGTTGATGAGGAGGCTTAGGCCATGTTGATCCAGGATGTAATTCAAGCCTACCTTGCGGCGCACGTGCGGGGACGTAGCCGCGAAGATCATCGCCATGCCGCCTGGTGGTGTACACAGATAGGCCAGGAGGAGGCGCCTACGCTCAGTACGAATCTCATCGTGATGAAACTTGACGCCTTGGCGGCTTACGGCCGACGACCCTCCACGGTCGGGTTTTATCTGCGCTTTCTGCGGCGAGTGTGCGCCTGGGGGGCCCTGATGTCGTACCTGCCGGCTGATCCTTGCACGGGCATGGCCTCGCCGAAAGCATCGCCTCACCCGATGCGCGCCCTCACGGAGGACGAAGAGCGGCGCCTATGCGGGATCCTTGGCCCTCCGTATAGCCTGTGGATCAAGCTCGCGATCGAGACCGGACTGAAGCAGTCCGAACAATTCACCCTACGGTGGCGCGACGTGGATTTGAAGAGGGCCACGCTGTTTCTTCCTCAGGCGAACGGCGGCGCCATCACAACCTTGCGGGTGAGCCCCCAGGCCGTCGCGATCCTTGAGCAGCTTCGCCAGTTGCATCCTCCGTCACTGTGGGTTTTTCCCGATCTGAAGAATCCGTTTCGCGCTGTGAACATTCACGCGTTTTACGTCGGGCGCTGGGTGAACGCCGTGCACCGGGCGAATATCCCATGGTGCACCTGGAAGGATCTGCGCCATACAGCCGGAGTGCGTCTGGCCCAGCAAGGCCTCTCCGCAACGGATATCACCCGCGCCCTGAGGCATCGAGAAGCTCGCCAAGCCTACCTGTATCGGGCGCATGCGCACGGGCGAACGTCCTCGATCCAACCGGCAACCCTACCAAAGGAGCCGACGTTCACTGAATTCGCCGACGGGGAATTGCAGGCGATCATCACGCGCGACCTTGCCGCAAACCCTGTCACGTTCGGAGAAGCGTCCCGTCTGTATGCCGTGCATCATCTAGGGCAGCGTGCGTCCCGACGCGCCTTCGATTCGCTCTATCGGCAGCACTGGACGCAGTGGGCGTCCCGGCGCTTGGATAGCCTCACACGGCGAGAAGTCCGTGGGTGGTATCTCACGCTCGCGAAGACGCCCGGGCGGGCGAATAAGGGACTGACATTACTACGCGCTCTTTTCAACTGGGCGCTCCAACTCGACCTCGTCGCCGTGGGCAATCCCGCAAGCCTCGTGAAGCGGTTCCGCTGCCCGTCTCGGGCGCGTGTCCTCTCGCTCGATGAAGCCGTTCGATTCCTTGAGGGGTTGAGCCATTTACCGCCAAAACCTCGGGCCTTCTTGCTGGTGCTGCTGCTATCTGGAGCCCGACGCGGGGAGGTGCGGGTCATGCGGTGGGCTGATCTCGACGAAAGGGCGCGACTTTGGACAAAGCCACGCACGAAGACCGGAACGCCCCACGTGGTACCCCTGCCCGTGCAAGCCATTGCGGCCCTCCAGGCACTCCCACGAACAAGCGCCTGGGTCTTTGCCGGCGCACACAGTCAGCCGTGGTCCTGCGCCATGGCCGGGAAGCTGTGGGGAACGATCCGCCGACGATGGGGGCTCGACGATGTGCGGCTGCACGATCTCCGCCGCACGTGCGCGAGCTACCTCGCCCGAGAAGGGGAAAATCTGTCGGTCATCCAATCCACACTCGGACATAGCTCCTTAACCGCAACGGCGGTGTACAGCCGGATGAATGTGGGCGGAGTCGATCGAGCTTTGCAGGGCCAGGCTGATCGGCTATACTCCCTTCTCTCGCCAACGGCAGCCAGCACCGATGCTTCGGAGGTCGTTCATGAGACACCGTAGTCTGCCTTGTGCCATCCTCGCCTTCTGCATCCTTTCTGGGTGTACCACAGAATACGATCTCCAACAGGAGCGACAAGCTGCACAGGCGGCTTACGTGGCGCGCTGTAATGCTGAAATTGGTGCACTCAAGGAGAAAATCACGGACCGGTGGGAGCGGCGGATTGCCCAAAATGAGGTGATTGCCAGATGTTCACCTGACCGCGCGAGTATCGCGACCGTGGCGAATGCGTTTCTTCGGATGGCTAGAAAGAAGGTCGATGCGGGGGTATGGACCGATGAGGAGGCGTGGCTCAAATATGCGTTCTTGACTCATGACCTCCAGTCTCGACAGGACGCCGAACAGCAGAGGCAGGATGACGCTCGCTTGCAGGCAGCCAGCCAGGCCTTGATGGGCCTGAACCTCAACGGAGGACTGTTTAAGCCAGCCCCTATGATGCCTCCTCCGACAAGCTCTCCTGTCCCATCGGTTCCGATGTTTCAACCGCAACCAGTCCGGCCGCCCGTCACGTGTACCAGTCGCATGGTCGGGCAGCAGGTCCAAACGAATTGTTACTGATAGCGAGCGTCGATCCGTGAGGGTCGATCCTCGCGCGTGCCGGTCTTGAAAACCGGAGACGATGAGCAGGCCCCCAGTTGCCTGTTCGCCGAGTTCTTGCGTCTGTTTGAGTAAGCTGATACTCCTCCCTACGACGGCAACGGCTGGCCTCATGAACCAGCCGGCGGGGCATACCTGGTGCCCCGTGCCGCTCTTCCATACCAGGGCCCTGCAGGAGGGAACTTATGGCAAGGCCGCCCCGCCGCTTCTATTCTGACAATCAAACCCAACAGCTGATAAATGAATACGCTCCCTATTTGCAAAGTCTTACTGTTCCTGCCCTGGCGGTTCGCGGGGTGCTCCAAGCGCTTCTCGATGAGATTCCCGGGAAGTATCTGAATCGCGAGGCGGCGCTGAATCATCTGATGGCAGAGCTTCTGCACGATAATCGAGAACTCGCTGAGGCTGCGCGGCGTGCAGAAGATATTTCGAGTGAGGATGATGAAACTCCAGAACAATTAGTCCAACGCGAGCAATATCTTGCGAGTCTGATCCTGGAGAGTCATGGTCGGACGCGAGTAGAGAACGCCCTTAAAGAATATAGCGGACACTCAATAGATGGGATGCGGGCAGAATCAGATAATCTGCTCAAAGCCCTGCAGAATTTTCCTTTTGACCAATCTGAGAAAATGCGGCTTCAGTGGTTGCGCGAGAACCTAGCGGCAATCCTGCTGGCTCTAAAGGCAAAGAACGCCTGCTTTGCCGGTTGCCCTAAATTGATACGTTGCCCACCTGACGAGGGCCTACTCACTCTGTTGAGGGCTACATCGAGAACAGCATCCAACATTCGCGCAGGTGCTCTAAAGAATGGGATATTGGCGTACTTCCATGGGCTGAGCGAGCTGAGACTAGCCGACTACCTGGAAGGAAGGCGGCCTAAAACCAAGAGCCGCGCGCAATCTGCAGAATAGGTCTCCTCCCACTGCTCCCTCATTTTCGACCTTCTTTTCTTTGAATCGTAGTCGCATTCACTTCACAGCGATGGGTGTAGTGTCGCGTCATGCCACGACATGCGCGTCAGCATCACAACAGCCAACACCATGAGGGAATTCGATGAATCAAAACGGTAAGCCGGTCCCTGCAAGAGAGTGCGCGCCTTTAGTTGGGGCGTCAATCAATTGCCTCTACAGAATGGCCAGGCAGAACATCATTCCCTGTCAACGCCTCGGAATAAGGGGACGGACCTTGCGTTTCGTTCCGCAAGAGGTTCAGAGGGCACTGCAGCAGCGGCCGGCTTGGGAACCGGCGAGAAAGTAAGGGGATTAATGGGAATGAGTGGGCCGGGGGTGAGAGCCCGGCCACACGAAGGGAGCGGGCAAGACATGGGAAACATACCTGATCGATCAAATCGCTGCAAGTGCGGCCAGAAGGCCGTTGCGGATGCGAAGATCAAACAGTTTGAAGCTGTCCTTGATGGTCTCGGGAGTTTCCGCTTAGACGACTGGGGCTACCGAACCATGAAACTCTACGGCCTGTCGCGCACGGACGTGGATCGCGCTGTGGGCTACCTCCAGGAGCAAGGCCTTGTGATCGTCGAGCCTGAATGGAATGGACTTCGGGTCTCCAGCATTCAGGAGGCTACGGAATGTCCAGCCTAATGCTCCGCGAGTCGCTGCCCATGGCTTCTGCGACCAATCAATTGACGGACTTTCTGAGCGCCCTCTGGCCCGACCTCGGCGGACATCATCTCCTCCTCTGGTCGACACCGTCGAAACGCTCCGAATGGGTCCAGGCGGTAACACCGGACACTGTCGCGAGGATTGAGCGCTGGGCCGAGACCGAGAACGTCTATGTCGGCTGCGGACTCCGCAGAGACAACCTCGGGCCGACCCGTCGAGGTGAGCGCGCCGAGATTGTGGCCATACCGGGCTTATGGATCGACGCGGATTATTTAGACAGCAAGGGCGATCACAAGAAGTCCAATCTTCCCCCCACCGAAGCCGACGCGCACAAGTTGCTCGACGAGATGGGCCTGCCGCCGTCGGCCATTGTCCACAGTGGGCATGGCCTTCAGGCCTGGTGGCTATTCAGGGAACCGTGGATCTTTGAGGACGACGCCGACCGGGACAACGCTGAACGCCTGACGAAGGGGTGGTGCGATACCTTTCGGGCAAAAGCGCAGGCCCACGGATGGGATGCGGATCAGGTCGGTGACTTGCCACGCGTCATGCGGTTGCCAGGGACGTGGAACCGGAAGGGCTCACCAGTCCAGACAAAACTTCTCAGTCTCACCGATGAGCGCTACAACCCGAACGACTTTGACGCCTATCTCTCTGAGGCGCCTGCACTGAAGCGGACAAAGAGCCCGCAGACCTGGCATCTCGTCAAGCGTGCCGATGCCGAACCGCCCAGCGCGAAGCTTCTGCTGCTCTGCGAAAGCGAGCCCACATTCAAGAATCTCTGTTCACGCATCCCGAGGCCGGGACAGACGGACAAGAGCGCGAGTGGCTATGACTTTCAGCTGGCGCGGATCGCGTTCGCGGCCGGGTGGTCGGGACAAGAAATCTGCAACCTCCTCATTGCGCAGCGCCGGGCGCATGGCGCGGACCTGAAGCTCGATCATCCGAAATACTATGAGCTCACACTGGATGGGGCGCACGCGGGAACGCCGATGGAATCATCAGAGCCGCTCAAAACCGGTCCTGATGGGGATGCAGATAGTCGCAGCACATCCGCTGATCCTAGCGCGTCTGATTCAGACCACGGGCTCATTAAAGAACTTGCGGACACCATTCTGAAGACCGATCACTTTGCGCAAGATGCTGGCCGGCTTCTGTATGTGTATCGGGATGGGGTCTATCTTCCTCAGGGTGAAGAGTGGATTGCACGCCGCGTGAAGCAACTCCTCGAAATCCAGCGCGCGACAAAGAAGTGGAGCAGTCATCGTGCCCGAGAAGTGATGGCCTATATTCACATCGATGCGGCTCACTTGTGGGAGCGGCCTCCGGCCACAATCCTGAACCTCGCCAATGGTCTCCTGGATCTCACAACCCACTCATTGACGCCTCATGCTCCTTCGCATCTTACCTCCGTCCAGCTGCCGGTTACCTATGATCCCTCGGCACAGTGCCCGACCTGGGACACCTTCATTGCGCGGGTGCTGCCATCAGACTGTCAGATGCTCCCCTATGAACTCGTCGCCTCTGCAATGCGAGGTCATACCGCTGACCAAAAAGCCGTTCTGTTTGTCGGGGGCGGAGAAAACGGAAAATCCACGCTTCTCAAGGCCATCACAGCTGTGATCGGCGGCAAGAATGTCTCCGGCGTGTCCTTGCATCGATTGGAAGCCGACAAATTTGCAGTGCCGAGACTACTCGGAAAGCTAGCCAACATCTGCGCAGACCTTCCCAGCGATCATTTGACCGGAACCTCGATGTTTAAGGCGATCACCGGAGGGGATCTGATAGAAGGCGAACGTAAATTTCAGGATTCCTTCCAGTTCGCTCCTTTCGCCCGGCTTCTGTTCTCCGCGAATCACTACCCGCAGAGCAAGGATGCCTCTCAGGCGTTCTTTCGTCGGTGGCTCGTCATTCCCTTTGACGCCGTCATTGCCCCTCATGAAAAACGTGCCGACCTGCCGGAATTGCTCAGCTCAGGAGGGGAACGATCAGGAGTCTTGAACCGCGCCCTTGCGGTACTCCCTGACATGACTACGCGTGGCGGATTCACTCAGACCGAAACCACACAAGCGGCGGCCATGGAGTTTCGGGAAATGACCGATCCGCTGGCCACCTGGCTCGATCGACATACGGCATTGTCGCCCGATGCAATGGTGACCAAGAAGGATTTGCTCATTAGCTTCAATGCGGCCAGCCAAACTGAGAACCGGCCCAATATGAGCGCCAAGGCGTTTTATGCCGCCGTGAAGCGCCTGCGGCCTACCGTCATAGAAGTTCAACGCCGAGTGAATGGAGACCTCCAATGGGTGTTCCTGGGGTTAAAGCTGTAACGGGTGTAACGGCATTCACAGCTTCCCTCCCAGATAAGTTTCTTTTTGGGGAGATAGAGGGAGAGCAGAGAGATGCAAGAATGAATAAAGATAAGCAATCCCGTGAATCCCGTTACACCCGTTACAGCGCTCTTGAATGGCAGAAGAGTTGAGGCAGTGCGAAAGGACCCTATGAAGAAGGTAACCAATGACGGACACGGGCAACGCCCCCAACGCCCCGCGCGCAAGCTCGACCGGCAAGCGGCCTTAGATCAGCGGTCTCGGGGGCTTTCGACTCCCGAGATCGCCACCCTTCAAGGTGTGGCCCCCTCCACCGTGCGCCGCTTCATGGACAGAATGAAGCCAGAACTGGCGGCCGTCGAAGAGTTCAAGAACGGGCGGGCTGACGTGTTGGCACGCATTCAGGGGAAGTCGCTCGATCTACAGGAGCGCATCATAGATAGCATGGATGACCGCGTGTTGGACGCGCTAACCCCGCACCAAAAAAGCGGTTTATTGATATCCACGAACACCATATTCGGTACGACGTACGACAAGGAACGCCTGGAGAAGGGCAAAAGCACCAATAACGTGTCTGTCATTGGTCGTCTCCTGGGAGATTCGGTGCGCGGAGCCCATAAGCGACAAGCGGCACAGACACCCCCTGAACCGGAGCAGGAGCAGGAGCAGGAATCATGACTCAAGCGCCACCAACCGGACCGACAGCGGGACGTATCACGCGCCGACTGGTGAGCATTCAGGAGGCGGGAGACTATCTCGGCCTCTCCGTGCATACGGTCTACACCATGGTCAGCCAACGGCGCGTCCCGTTCGTCAAAGTTGGACGCCTGGTGAAGTTCGATCTGGCCCTGCTGGATGCCTGGATTGCCAAACGGACCGTGATGCCGATCACCTCACATCGCCCTTGATTAGTGTATGCTTAAAGAGTTACAGTTGTCCATGCACACACAGCTGAAAGAGTGGCGAGAAAAGCGAGGCTTCAGCCTTCGGCAGCTCGCAGCGAGGAGCGGGATTCATCACATGTCCCTCTTCCGCTTGGAGTCGGGCAGGCTGGACCCGCAACTGTCCACTCTATTGAAGCTGTGCGATGCATTAGGCATCACACTCAATCAACTCGTGGGGGTGGCTTCGAGGCCACGGAGAGGAGGAAAGTCCGATGGGACTCACTAAACGGAAGGATAGCTACTATGTCGAGTTTCGCGTCCTAGACGACGGGAAGCGGCTCCATCTGGCCGCTGGTGTTCAGGGGGCAAAGCTGAAGCGGTGGAAAGTCGGCTGTGCGAACAAGACCACGGCGAAGCAGCAAGAGGCGATCATCAAGACCAAGCTGCTTTCTGGGACCATGCTCAGCGAGCGTGTTCAAGATCTCACCATGACGCTTGGCGCATGGGCCGACGTGTACAAGAAGATTGAAGACGTGCAGCGGATACGCAGCTACCGCGAACGGTGCCAGCGGATCGATCACACCATCGTCCCCTTCTTCGGCGCGCAGACACTCCTGCAGGACCTGACCGTCTGCGGTGTGGAGGCCTTCCGGCAAGAGCGCGGCAAGGGCCGAGCTATCGCAACCGTGAACGTGGACCACAACATCCTCAAGCACATGCTGAAACATGCGATGAAGCGGGATCTCCTCACGCGGAATGTAGCCTGCCTGGTGGCAGCCCCGAAGCCGAAGAATGCGCGGGATCGGGTGCTAGAGCCGGATGAGTGGACGCGGCTCTACGAAGCGGCACCGGGCTGGTTTAAACCGGTCCTGCTGACGGGCTACCACACGGGCATGCGACTGGAGGAGATTCTTACCCTGACCTGGGATCGAGTCGATCTTGAGCGCGGCCGTATTTTCCTGCCTGCGGGGCTCACCAAAACGAAGCAGGACCGCTCCGTCCCCATGACCCCGAGCCTTCGCCGGGAATATCACCTTCTGCGGCAAGAGGGTGACATTGTGCGCATCTCAGGGCTGGTATTCCAGAAGAACGGGAAGAAGTTCACCCACACCTATCGAACGGTGCGGGAGATTTGCCAGGCGCAGCAGATCGAGAACTTCATTTTCCACGATCTCCGGCACTGTGCCGTTACAAACCTGGCTGATGCTGGGGTGGACACCGAAACGATCATGAAGATCGTCGGGCATTCTTCGGTGGAAATGTTCCTGCGCTATCGGTCGATCAAGGCCGAGAAACTCGACGATGCTATGAGCCGTTTGAACACGCTAATAACACGTCGCTCCCCTGCCTCTTCGCAAGCTCTCGAAATCGCTACAGTCTAGGGGGTATGGTGCCGAAGCCGGGAGTTGAACCCGGATACCCTTACGGGCGCTGGTACCTGAAACCAGTGCGTCTGCCAGTTCCGCCACTTCGGCCTGAGGAATGGAGTGGGATTATCGCTGATCGGTTCCAAC
>CAADGK010000028.1 GCA_900696515.1 uncultured Nitrosospira sp.
AACATCTGAATTATAACCAGCGGTGGATCGGCGAGAAGACGCTCATGCCGGTCGGAAGTTATGAAGCGGGAAAGAGTCCCTATGGCGTGTACGATGTGGTCGGCAATGTGTGGGAATGGGTGAACGATTGGTATGATGCGCGGTACTACGAAAAGAGCCCTTCCAAGAATCCGACAGGTCCTCAGGAAGGTGTCAAGAAAGTGATTCGCGGGGCTGGTTGGCAGAACGAAACACCGACGGTCCGCATCTTTACCCGTGTCGATAGTGATCCAACAATGCGCAATGAGTCGACCGGTTTTCGCTGTGCGGCCGATGAAGGGATGAACTGATCGCGGAGCGATCAGCCCTGGTCAGGCCCCCCTTACATGCCGGGTGCTGGTGGCTCAGGTGCTACCGGCTTATTGAATTCTTCCAATGGTTGAAAGTTGAGAGGAAGATTGAAGAGCGAATCGGGGACCGAGCGCATCTTGACGTGTTGGTATTCCATGATCCAACTCCCGTCTTTTCTTGCCAGCTTCATCGGGAAGTGAATATCCGTCGCGAGCCATTGATAATAGACATCAACCTGCTCGCCCTGCTTCGTTGTGACTTCGTAGAGTATCGTCGGGTGTCCTTCACGGACTTCCTGCCCAATCTCCTCGCGAGATATCTCACCAGGTAGGGTTTCACCCACTCTGAGATCCTGTTCAGCACTGTAGGGAATGGTCTTGAAATGCTTCATCCTGGATAGTAACAGCCAGACGACCTGCTTATCTTTTCGCACGATACTGACATTGACCGGTCCCATCGTATGGTGCTCAATGCGCCACATACTGTCGCGGTAATAGACGTTTGACTTTTGTGATCTTCCATCGATTTTGGTGATCTGATCAGCAGTAAACTCCAAGGCCTTGGCCGGAAGGGTGGGGAGTAGCAGACTGCCAGAAACCAGAAGAATGAGCCATCTCAGAGATACAACAACTCTTCTCATTGGGATTGATCCCTTTTCATTTAACATCTCTTTCGATCGTGAACTGATCATTCATCACCTTGTCGATGTAAATTAGTATCTAGTGAACACTCAGGATCGAGGGGCGTGCGCAGCGGAATCCGATCGTCGCCGAGCGTTGATCGGGAGATGCGCCTCCTCTGGTTGCGGTTCTGAGCATGATCCGGGCACTCTTCCATGAGCCCCCACGGACCCCTTTGTATCGCCCGGTGGTGGGGCCTGGTGGGTTTCGTTCCGGCATATAGGCATAGTAGTCAGGTCCGAACCAGTCGTGCACCCACTCTGCTACGTTTCCCGCCATATGATGCAGCCCATAAGGACTCATGCCCTGATCGAGGGAATCGACGGCGGCAAGGATGGGGATTTCATGTACATGATGCTGTCCAAACATCGCGAGGGAGGAGCTTGGGGTGGTCTCCCCCCAGGGGAAGAGAGAGCCTTCTGACCCTCGCGCGGCCTTTTCCCACTCGGCTTCCGTCGGAAGCCTCGCACTTCTTGCTGCACAGAAATCTTTTGCCTCCGTCCACGTGACATAGAGCGCCGGCCACCGTGCCAGGGTTTCGTCGGGAATGGAGTGGATGGTGATGACATGCCAGAGGAGTTTCTGCAATTCATCCGCAGGGTGGTAGTTTCGTTGGTGTAAGAAGACCAGGTATTCGCCGAGACTCACTTCATCGCGATCGATCTCATAGAGGTCCAACCAGACGTGGTGTTGGGGAAGCTCCGTATCGTCAAAGGGGGTCCAGTTACCATAAGGCGCGGTTGAAACATGCTTGCTTCCATAGAGAAAGGTGCCGGCTGGGACTGTGACCATCGGAGATGGTCGAGCGATCTCCGAAATGCGGATTAAATGGAGGGCCAACTCCGGCGAGGGTTTTGATGCTGCCGCTGTGAGTGTGGAGTTTCCAACGACGACAAGAAAGAACAACACGGTCACGAACCATATACGACGATCCAGCATACAATCGCATCCAAGCGTCTCATCGTTGGGCCGCAAGGCGTTGCACGATGAGCTCGGCGTCGATGGCTGGTCCTCGTTCAGCCCTAGCCGAGGAGTGTCAGTTTACCACAGAGGTCACCAGGCCTGCATCTGATTGCATCTGGACGGTTCAGCTGTTGTCGTGAAGGGTGACCGGGGGTGGGTGCACTCTATGCCTACCTCAGCAGTGTGTTGAGATGCATCGAAACACTTGGGTAGGATCTACGCGTGGTAAGAAACAAGGCCGGTTGAACCTCTCTACCTGGGACAACAGTTATTGATGGAAGGAGTCTCACATGATCCGCTATTGGTGGTTGAAGTCATTTTACCCGTACGTCTCTGTATTGTGTGCCGGGCTTGTCTCACTGATGTGCGCGTGCCCCCTCATGGCTGAGACGATGCCACTCAGCCAAGACGTGTTTCAGCGCGCGAAACAAGTGACCGTAGGAATTCTGGCAGACACCCAGGATGAACGAACGCCGGCGAAGCCAGGGAAGGTCGCTGTGCGAGGTACAGGATTTCATCTGCGAGACGGGTACGTGGTCACTGCCAGGCATGCTGCAGAAAAGCATGACCCGACGACTGGCACCATCATCCAGAAGCGAATCCGCATCCTGACGAATGATCTGCATGAACTTCCAGCCGATCTCGTCGGTGACAGCGCATTTATGGATGTCGTGCTCTATCGTGTGGCCGAACCGCATCGCTCAAAACTGCAGACAGGAACCTCATTTGTCACCGGAGACGTTGTGCCTGGGATGGAGGTCTTCACGGTCGGCTATCCGCTGGGCTGGGGGCCGACCATGGCCTTTGGCAGGCTTGGGAATACCAACACCTTTCTTCAAACGGTTGATACCCGCCTGATTCAAGCGGATCTTTCGGCATGCAGCGGTAATTCAGGAGGAGGACTCTTTAACGGGCAGGGAGATATTGTGGGAATCGTGCACGCGGTGATTCAGACTGATAAGGAAGACACGCAGAGCTACTGTAGCCGTATGGCATTCGCAATTCCAGGCATTCTCGCTGAGCGGATCGTCAACGCGGCAGTCTCCGGAAAACCGCTCGCCTTCTCCAAGCTTGGCCTTCACCTGACTTCGGTCAAGGATGGCACGAGGCTGCGCGTGGCGGTGAAGGATGTCGCCGAGCCAGCCAAAGCGGCAGGTCTGCAGAAACATGATATCTTGCTAGCCATTGAAGATACAGAGATCCTGGATGCCGCCCAGTTAAAGAATTTCCTGATTGAGCGCACGACCCCGGGTCAGGAGGTCTCTATTAAAGTTCGCCGGGTTGATGCAGACCTTACGTTTCATGTCGTGCTGGGCGGCGGGTGAACGTGGTCATGCATTGTGTTTCCATCTGATCGTCTTTACGATCCCATCGTAAAAGGTAGCCAGCTCTGGCTGATTGTTGTGATGTAGGCCTAGAGTTTTCGCATTCCTGGTGCTTACAATACTTTCCAAACGAGGCAGTAGAATCGATGAAAATTGGGACGATTCGTGCTCGAATCATGCTGGCGATCGTGCTGGTGGGATGTATTCCGTTGTTGATTGGGCTTGTTCTTGCCTATGTTTCTGGCATGCGGTCTCTTCGAGATGTGATCGGCGGCAATCTGCAAGCGGTTGCAGTTCAAGCAGCTGAGCGAGTGACAATGATGGTCCAGGCAGAGGTTCAAGGTGTTCGGTTGTTAGGGAACACGCCATTGCGTGTGCGCCAGCCGGTTGAGGTGGTCAACAGATCCTATCCAACGGATCATGAGAGCGTGCTACACCTCATTTCAGAACGCACGCGGCTTTGGGACAAAGGGGTAGAGAGTGCAGGGCGATTGATGGACAGCGATCTCTCCCGTTTTCTTCGGGAAACAAAGGTTCGTGACGGGGATAAGGTCGTTGGGCTGCTCATCGTGGATCGATATGGGGCCCTGGTTGCCGCGAGTTCCGATCCAGACCACTTCTTTTTCGGGGATGAATCGTGGTGGAAAGCCGTCCAAACGGGTACTGGAGACCAAGTGTATATCAGCGGAATGATTCCGGCCCACGAGGGATCGTTTCGGACTCCCGAAGAGACGATCGATATCGCCGTGCCCATTCTTGACGACCGACAGCGTATTGTCATTGGGGCCGTCAAAGCCTCGTACCGCTTCGATACACTCTTCGCCATGGTGAAACAGATTCACATCGGGCAAACCGGCCACGCGATGCTGTTCGATGATGCAGGAAATCCTCTCGTCTGTCCGATTCTTCCGAGGCAGGCGCACCGAATTCCCAGTCAGTTGATGGCAATGATCGTATCGTCCGAACCTGGGTGGGGGATCGCCGAGGATGATGGACATGGCGCGACGGATACCGTTGTTGGGTATGCCCCTATCGCCCAGCTCAGGATACCGGACAATCCGTGGCATGTCTTTGTACGTCAGCAGCCGGCGGAGAGTTACGCGCCAATTCGGGATCAATTGCGGAATCTAGCTCTGATCGGCATCATCATGTTGGGCCTTCTGTGGGCCATCGGACAATTTGTGGCGGCGCGCATTGCTCGACCGATTCAAATTCTGCACAGTGGTGTCGAGGCGATCAGTCAAGGCACGTACGAGCAGCCGCTTAATATCCACACGGGCGACGAGTTTGAAGAGTTAGCGGTCGCCGTGCATCGCATGGCCGACCGGCTCAAGATCTCCCGGTCTGAACTCGAGGGGCTCAACAAGGATCTGACTCGCCGGGTTGAGGAAAAGACACAGGAAATCACCAAGCACATGCGTAGCCTTGAGTTAGCCGAGCGTCTGGCCACCCTTGGCAAGGTTGCGAGCGGGATTGCTCACGAGATTAACAATCCACTGGGGATTATTCTCAATCGTATTGAATGTATGGAAGCGGATGCGGCACGGTCCCCGATCTCTGAAGAGGTGCGGCGGGATCTTCTTGCGGTCAAGGCACAGGCCGAGCGTATTTCCAGGGTGACCAAAAGCATTCTCACGTTCTCGCGCGGGACGGTCACGACGTTAAAGCCTGTCGATGTCAATTGCATTGTGCGCTCATGTGTCGATATGGCAGGCGAGAGAATGTCGGCTCTGTCCGTTAGACTTGAATGTGTCCTTGCTCAGTCGCTTCCGCCGGTCATGGGTGATCGCGATCGACTTGAGACTGTCATTCTTAACTTGATCAACAACGGGATTGATGCGGTGAGTCAGGAAGGCATCAATGGTGTCGTGACAGTTCGGACGAGTACAGCACAGATGGATGGCAGGCCGGGTATTGAGGTGTCGGTCTCCGACAACGGTCCTGGGATTCCGGACGAAATCATAGGCAGAGTGTTTGATCCGTTTTTCAGCACGAAACCGGCAGGCCAGGGAACTGGGTTGGGATTGTTTCTCGCGTATGGGATTGTCGCGGACCACCGCGGACGGATTGAGGTGAAGAATGGGGCGACAGGAGCACGGTTCGTAGTCGTATTGCCCGCTCTTGGCCTTTCACCGACGGCAGATGAAGAGGCGGTATGGGACTCGCAGGTAAAATTCTCATAATTGATGACGAGCCAGAGGCGTTGGAGAATTGTCGTCGGATTTTGAGCCGAGTGCCGTATGAGTGCCTGCTGGCCTCCGATCCCAATGATGCTCTGGATATGCTTGAACGGGAACGACCCGGTCTCGTGCTGACGGATCTACGAATGCCAAAGCTCGATGGAATGGAGGTCTTGGCTGCCGCCAAACGAAAGGATCCGACAGTCCTCGTCGTGCTAATGACCGGTCATGCCACCATTGGAACAGCAGTAACGGCTATGCGGCACGGTGCCTTTGACTATCTCGCCAAGCCGTTTACGAGCGATGAACTTGTGCAAGTTGCGCGGCGCGCATTTGACTCCCTTTCGACCATTGCTGGTCTCGGTTCGCGCCGTGGTGTGCTGATGGAGCGATCATCACTGCGTTCGTCGGATGATGGGGTTCAGCTCGTCGGGAACAGTGTCTCGATGAATGAGGTATTGGCGTTAGTTAATAAAGTAGCGCCCACTGATTCCAATGTTCTGGTGTACGGAGAAAGCGGGACGGGTAAGGAAATGATCGCGCGTTTGATTCATGAAGCAAGTTATCGAGTTGACCACCCATTTATCCCCGTGGATTGTGTGTCTCTTCAGGACTCCCTTTTGGAGACCGAACTGTTTGGTCATGAGAAAGGCGCCTTCACCGGTGCTCATGCCGCAAAGGCCGGGCTTTTTGAGGCGGCGGACGGTGGAACCATTTTCCTCGACGAAGTCAGTGGGATGACCGCAAATCTGCAAGCGAGGCTGCTCCGTGTGTTACAGGAGAGGCATGTGCGACGAGTCGGCGGGACACAGTTCACATCTCTGAATGTTCGTATTATTGCGGCTTCCAACCAAGATCTTGAAGTCCTGTGTAAGAGGGGGACGTTCCGTGAGGACCTCTACTATCGGCTGAACGTGATTCCCTTGCGGCTTCCCCCTCTCAGGGCCCGCGGGGAGGATATTCTCCTACTGGCCAACGAATTTCTAACCCGATTTGCGCAGCGGGTTCGAGCTGAGGCTAACACAGTTCCGACGATCGACCCATCAGCTGCGGATCTTCTCATGCGGTATGCCTGGCCTGGCAACGTGAGGGAGCTACAAAATGTCATGGAACGAGCTGCTGTGTTGGTTGATGGGGCCATTGTGACAAGCGCACATTTACCGGAACGGTTCCTTGCGTTGACTGATCGAGACGCATCGCCATCCGAATCAAGTTCTTACAAGCAAGCGAAGCAGCAAGCGGTAGAGTCCTTCGAGCGAAACTTCTTGGTCGATCTTCTCAAGCGTTACGACGGGCATATGGGGCGGGCAGCTCGTGAAGCTGGCGTAGATCGAAAAACGATCGAGCGCATGGTGAAGAAACACGGCCTCCGTGGGTCATTCTAAACACAGTCAGGTAATCTTGTTCGTATTCGAATGGGGCGGCGCTGTCCCATTCGGTTACTTCTTGCACACCATTACTCTCTCCTTCTGATTACAGTGTTTTGTGACCACCGATAATTTTAAGGGGCGTTCCTGTCCCATGGAATCATCTGTCGATGGAATGTTACCCAGCGTAATCTCATTCAAATATCTAGGTTCGGCGTGCCTCGAAAACAGGAACGGGACTTGCTGTTGTTGGAAGGAGGGAAACAGGCCGGTGTCTCCCAGTATGTTGATCTGTCCGATGGGGGAGGGAACGGCAGGATTGGCCTCCTCTCGCTTCCTCCGTGATGAGCGGGCCCCCATCGGACTCATAAATGGTTATGACAACAAGGCTGGTCTTTCTTGTATGCAACATGGGTGTTTCACCGATCTGGGAGAGGAGGCTAAAACGTATGGGTATTTCAAGAAGGTATGTATGGCCGAGGATACTGGGGGGAGCAGCCAGCCTCATAGTGCCTTTGGTAGTATCGATGGCGTGGGCTGCTCAGCAGCATGATCACCAGGGCAGCGCAGGAGAAGCGTCTGCGAAAAAGGTGATCTATCGTGAAGGTGGGTCAGTCCTTCACGACCGCATGATGGATGAAATCAAGCGGCAGCAGGAATTCATCGGCAAGAAGGGCGGCTACAACACGGGTGCCAACAGTCACATGATGCAACAAGGTGTGCTGTTGGTCGCTGATGATCCGGACAAGGTCTCGGTCACCAACGGGCAGCGATGTCCGGCGAACGCGCCAGTCAAGGACTACCATGTCTCAGCGATCAATATTGAAATCACGCTGAGTCGGTTTCTCGATTACTTTCCCGGGTACATGTACGTTCTGAATGAAAACCTGGATAAGGCACGGGCCGAGGAGACGGCCAACAAGGAGGCACGGGAGAAGGAGAATGACTACGGCGCCGTGTCGAACGGTCTGCAGGGCGATGTGATCCAACCGCTGGTCATCAGAGCGAATCAGGGTGACTGCCTCAAGATGACGCTCCACAACCGGATCGCTGATGAACCGACCAATCTCGTGATCAACGGTTCATCGATGGTGGTGTCATCCACCGGCAAGCCGGCGACTCCGTCGAATCCGGATACGACCGTGGGAGCGGGGAAAGAGCAGAGTTTTGAGTGGTACATCAAGCCGGACACGCAAGAGGGCGCGCGGTTTCTCCGCTCACATGCCTCGCGTGAGCAGTTCAACCTCGGTTTGATCGGCATGTTGGTCGTCGAGCCGCGCGGCTCACGGTATCTCAGTCCGTTCGATGGGAAGCCGATGGCCAGCGGCTGGGAAGCCATGATCGAAGATCCGAACGGCGCGGACTTCCGCGAATTCGCGATTTTCTATCACGAGGCCGGAGATGAAGCGTTTCGCATTTTGAACAAGAAGGGCGAGATGTTGCCGCAGCGCGATCCGCACACCGACTCGTATCGGCCGGGAGCGCGTCTGTTGAACTATCGCAGTGAACCGCATGGTACCCGTATCGAACTCCAGGCGCACATGGGGTTCTATGGCGATGAGTCCATGGCGTACGGGTCCTATACATTCGGCGACCCGGCCACAACCATTCCCCGCTCTTACATGGGCGATCCGGCCAAATTCCGGATGGCGGGTGGGTCGGAAATCGTGCACTCGCACCACCTCCATGGCGGGTCCATCCGTTGGGCACGGCAGCCGGGGAACAGCAACCTGGACTTTGCCGCTTCCAGCAACGGGCCGGTGAAGTTTCCGCTCATCAGCGACACCTCTGATCGTCTCGACGTGCAATCCATTGGGCCGACGGAGATTTATGACCAGGTGATCGAGGGCGGTTCAGGAGGATTGCAGGCGTTGGCGGGTGAGTTCGTCTTCCACTGCCACATCCCGCAGCATTATGTCACGGGCATGTGGGGATTCTGGCGGGTATACAACACTCTGCAAGCGCCCGGGTTTCAGACTGACGTGATGAAGCCCTTGGTCGAATTACCTGACCGTGTGGGCCGCATGAGGACCGGTGTGGCGAGCGATAAGCTCGTGGGGACGCTGGTCGATTGGTACGGTGGAAAGAAATTTGAGATCACGAAGGACAAGACGGATTGGAAGGGCAATCCGGCGAAGGTCTCCATCAAGGATTGGGTTGAGATGATGGTGCCGCCGCAGGGTAAGCCAGGGCACAAGAACACGGAGAAGGAGCAAACCCTGGCCTATGACTCGACCGTCAACGATTGGGCCTGGGACGGGATGAAGGCTCTGTCGGAACCTGAAACGACATATGAATGGGTCAACTATAAGTCGGCAACTCCGGGCAAGCGGCAGGACATCCTCTTTGATCCGCGAAGTGGAAAACTGGCTTGGCCGTGGCTGCGACCGCATCTCGGCAGACGGGTGCCCTTCGCGCCGAGCCACAGCGGCGCGCCATGGTTGGAACCGATTCATCGACGGGATGACGGCAGCAACTCAACCGAACCGCCGAAGCCGGGCGAGCAGGGACCCTGGAGCCTCTGTCCGGAAGGCGCACCGGTCAAGAAGTTCAATATCCACGCAATCACCTTGCCGATTACCTTGAAGGCGGCGACGGCCAAGACGCCGGCGATCGTCGATCCGGGTGGCTTGCTCTATGTCTTGCATGAAGAGGAAGCCGAGGTCCGAAAGAATCGAGCGAAGCAGTTTCCGCTGGTCATTCGTGGAAACGTGCAGGATTGTATCGACGTCGTCTATAAAAGCGAGCTGAAAGATGATACGCGGCAAGGGTTCTCCAGCAAGACGAACCTGCATCCGCACATGTTCCAGTTCGACACGCAAGCGTCCGATGGACCCATCATCGGCTTCTCCTATGAGATGTCGCTCCGTCCGTTCACGATCTTGAAGGACGAGCACCCGGGGAAGGGTATGCCGGTTCCGATGAACACGACGATCGAGGCCGATGCCGCCAAGGGGGCGACCAGCATCAAGGTCAAGGATGCCTCCAAGTTCCACGTCAAGACGGAGTTGGGCGTGGGGATGGATGAAGTGAACGGATTCGAGTCGGCCCGTATCAGCAAGATCGATGGCAATACGATCACTTTTGAGCGGCCGTTGCTGCATGCTCATAAGAAGGGTGAGATCGCCTCGGTCGAGTGGATCCGTGAGCGCTGGTATGTGGACGCCGATTTCGGCACCACGTTCTGGCATGACCATGTGTACGGACTTGATTCGTGGGGGCACGGGCAGTATGCCTCCTTCATCACGGAGCCGCCGCGATCGACCTATCATGATCCAGTGACGGGTAAGGAAATCAGGAGCGGACCGGTCGCGGACATTCACACGACCGAACCGGTGTCCGCCCATATCAAGGGATCGTTCCGTGAGATCGTGACCCATGTCATGGATTCCAACCCCCGGACGGCGGAATTGATTACAGCCGACAATCCGCAGGCGAGGGTCAACGCCATTTCGGTCGACGGGACACCGTCGGCGGTCTATCCCGCGAAGTTGAACCTGTCGCCGATGAAGTTCTTGAACGGCGGCGAAGCCACGACCGGTGGTGGGTACAACATGCGGATAGAGCCCTTGTCTGTCCGCTTGGCCAACAATCCGGATCCGTCGCAGTTGTTCAGCAGTCGGATTCACGGAGATCCGGATACGCTGATGTTGCGGGCCTACCTGGGTGATCCAGTGGTGGTCAGGCTCCTTGAAACGTCGGCCAACGAAGTGCATTCCTGGCACATCAGCGGTCACTGGTTCCCGATGGAGCGGTATAGCAAGAACTCCATCCCGCGCAGCTCGCTGCACGTCGTAATCGGGGAACGGTACGATGCGGCTATTCCGGCCGCCGGCGGACCGCAACAGATGGCGGGCGACTACCTGTACTACAGTGGTCGTGCGTCGCACTTCGTCGAAGGCAGCTGGGGAATTGTCCGAGTCCTGGACAAGGCGGATGCGACACTCAAGCCGCTCCCAGGGCGCAGCGAGATTCCACAGTCGGCCAAGTCGGTTTGTCCGGCTGATGCACCAGTGAAGAGCTTCAACGTCTCGGCTATCGACAAGGCGATCCGCTACAACAAAGGAACGCCTGGAACGATGGAAGTCGACCTGGAGCGCAAGATGGTGCTTGGGAACGAAAGCGGGAAGATGTACGTGCTCGAAGGCGAAAAGACCAAAGTCGCCTCGGGCAATCTTGAGCCAAGCCCATTGACGCTGCATGTCAACGTCGGGGATTGCATCAAGGTCAATCTGAAGAATGAAATGGCCAAGGACCGCGCAGGGTTCCACGTGGACAACCTCGCGTATGATCCGAAGGAGTCCATGGGCATCAATGCGGGCAACAATCCCGGCGATCAGACGGTCGCACCGGGCCAGAGTAAGACCTATACGTTCTATGCCCATCCCGAGTTCGGGGAGAACTCGGCTCTGATCCAGGACTGGGGGAACGTGATCGAGAATCCGCGGAACGGACTCTTTGGCGCCGTCATCATCGGGCCGAAGGGATCGCAGTATCGCGATCCGGTGACCGGCGAGGATTTGGGCCAGAAGAGCTCGTGGAGGGCGGATGTGATCGTCGATCGGACGGTGTCAGGAAACGAAAAGCGGCAGAACTACCGCTCGTTCGCACTCCTGTTCCAGGACGAGGACAATATCATCGGAACAAGCTTCATGCCGTACATCCAAAAGGTGGCCGGCGTGACGGCGGTGAACTATCGGTCGGAGCCGACTGATTACCGTACCGAGAAGGGCTGCGCCTATAGCGAAGTGCTCGCCTGTGTGAAGACGGGTGACCAACCGGTGACGCCGACGATCGCGGCGCATGTTGGAGATCCGGTCGTCATTCATGTGCTGGGCGCTTTCAGTGAACAGGTCCAGCTCTTCAGCGTCTCCGGCCATGAGTGGAAACATGAGCCGTATATCAACGGGGCAGACCTCGTGAGCACCATGGAGTTCGGTGGGTCCGAAGTCTTCAATGCCTGGTTGCACGGCGGAGCCGGCGGACCGAACGGGGTACCTGGTGACTATCTCTGGCTCAACCAACGCCCAGGCTACCTTGATGCCGGACATTGGGGGATGCTGAAGGTCCTGGACCGAGATAGTCGTGCGATCCTTCCGCTGAGCGGCAAAGCTCCGGCTACACAACATGCCGACGGTAAGTCCTCAGCCAAATCCACTCCAGTGTCTCTGAAGGCCAAGGCCAAGTAGACACATCGGGGAGTTCGAAGAAGCGGGGGAATCTGGCTCGAAAGAGCCGGGTTCCCCCGTTCGTTTGCGGTCAGTAACTGATATCTTGAACCCAGTTCAGCCATACGGTAAAAGAACTGATGGACGTGCGAGTACGGTCTGTTTCGATCGGTTTGTTCTTGGTGTGGTTGCTGTCGATGTCCGTCGGCAGTCTGCCGGAGTCGGCCACAGCGCTTGATTTTTCCGGTGATCGCATCGTCAAGCGGGGGAAGTCCGTGGTGACGGCGCATGTCAACGCCAAGGACGACCGCTGGCGATTTGAGTTTCTTATCCCTCAGCGAGGGGCCAGCGTGATCATCGTCCGAGTGGATCGTGGCACGGCCTGGCTGATCTTCTCGAAGCGTCGGCTCTATCTGGAAGAGCCGATCACCAATGACTACCGGTTGGAGGTCAACGAGAAGATGATGGGCGAAATCTCGCGGGAGTTTGTCGGAGATGAGATGCTCAACGGGTATCCGACAGAGCTGTTCGAGGTCACAGTTGCAGAAGAAGGGGAAACTCGGCAATACTATAGATGGGTGACGAAGGTCCAGCGGTTTCCGATGAAGACTGTGAGCAAGCAGGGGGAATGGTCGGAGGAGTTTCGGCGGTTGGTTTTTACTGAGCAGTCCCGATTCTTATTCGAGTTGCCACAGAGATTGGATCCAGCCAATCCACCCGCAACCATGCAACCGACATCGACTATTCAATGATGCAGGAGGAATTGGGATGAAACGAACCATAATGACGGGGCTTGGCCTCGCAATCTGTGCGTACATGACCATCGCGGCGGGGAGTCCGTTGGATGCCTTGGCGTATGAGTCGGGGACCGTGGTAAATGGAGCGACCGTACAAGGCAAGATTACCTTCACGGGAACCGTGCCGGAGCCGAAGACGTTCGAGTTGCGTCGCTATTACGACCGGGAGTATTGCGCAGCTCTTTCAGACGGAAAAGGACATCGCCTTCTCCGGGAAGTCAATGTCGGACAGGACGGCGGTCTCAAGGACGTGGTGGTGGTCATCGAGGGTATTGAGAAAGGCAAGCCGTTCACCTTCACCGACGCGGAAGTGGAGGCCAGTCTGTGCCAGTTTCTGCCGTTTGTCACCGTCGTCAGCGACAAGCGTCGGGTGACGGTGTTTAATCGAGATCCGGTGTCTCATGATATTCAAGGTTACGCCTACGATCAGTCAGGGGTGGATATCGTGCTTCATCGGCCGGCGCTGCATGTGAGCGGGACGACCGATATGGTCCAGCTGGTCAAGGGGAGGAAAGTGTTCACCATGCAGTGCGGGATGCACCCCTACATGCAAAATTGGGGATATGCGATCGATAATCCCTATTATGCCGTGACCGGCCCCAATGGGGCGTTCACGATCGGCGATCTTCCGGTTGGGACCTATCGCATCAAGGCTTGGCACCCGATTCTCGGAGCCCAGGAACGGGAGATCACGGTAAAGCCCAATGAAGCTTTTACCGTCGACTTTCTATTCGAAGCGAACCAGTCGGTAAAGTGATGTCGAATCATTCATCACGATCGGCGCAAATCTTTCTTGGATCTCTTCTCTGCTGGCTCACGATTGGGGATCATGCTGTCTCGGCGGCGTCCCTAACGGACATCCGGGAGCAAGGCAGGACCATGGTCAAGGATGCAGAAGAGATGGTGATGCACGGCGGCATGGGCGACGGGCATGCGATTGTTCATCACTGTGCCGAAGTCTCGAAACAGGCTCAGTCAATCCTCAAGGCTTTGCCCGCGGCTGATGCTCATGGCAAGGAAGCCGTGCCGCATTTGCAGGATGCGATTAAGCATTGTGCACGAGTGGCGGAACTGGGAGATAAGGTTGATCCAGGCGTCAGCTTGAATCCGGCTGTGAAAGCCAGGGCTGCGGCCAAGGAGGCGATGAAACATCTGTTGGCCATGAAGGACGGCGGTGCGTAGCAGACGTTGAAAAAGACCGCCGGCTGCGTTCTCGCGTCGCTCAGCCCCTCAACGTACCCCAGAGGGTACGCCTCGGCCCTTCGCTCGCTGCGGCCTTGCCGGACAGTCTTTTTGAACGTCTGCTTTCAAATTAATCCATCATCGGGAAGGCTCTGACTTCGGCACCAAGGGGCTGACTGCATTTTGATCCCGCCCGGGCTGGTAGGTCTCCAGCATTTTCCTGATTGTCGACATGACCTGCTCTTCAGCTGAACGAGGAACTTTGACTCGTATTCCTCGTCCTTCGTTCCGGCCGAGCGAGAAGATGTGATGTTCGATGATCTCACCCTGTGTATTGTCCCTATAGGTGAAGCTGAGTGCCTTCCCGGGAAATCCTGCGAGAGACCTCTCCTGATCCGGTTGCCAGCGGAGCGTGACCTGTTTCTTGCCATAGAGATCGGTGATGATGCGATGGTGAGCTGAGGCGAACTCGTCGAGTGTCTGCCTGCCGTCTTGGCTGTTCCCGCTGACCACATTCATATGGCCGGACACTGCCACGAGACTTTGTTCAACAGGAGGGTACAGTACCACACCGACTCCGTCCGGCATGGGATTGCCGAGGCGCCAATCATCCGGGTAACGAATGGAAAACCCGAATCGGGCGTTGGTGTAGAGTTTCCAGCCGGTATGCTCGATGTTCTCAGGCGCACCGGCATGCGTGGGGGTGTTGGGTGCGATAAGGCAGAGCGCAAGCAGCAACAATAGAACAGAGCATCGAATCGTCAGCATCGTCATGAGCCAGCCATTTTCCTCTTCATCGGTGAATAGACTTCGCACAGCGAAACCCGATAGTGGCCGCACGCTGTTCGGGTGAGGCCCCGCTTCTGGTTGCGGTTCGCAGCAACGTCGGAGCACTCTTCCAGGACCCTCCAC
The DNA here is from genome assembly GCA_900696515.1 of uncultured Nitrosospira sp. Taxonomy (GTDB): domain Bacteria; phylum Nitrospirota; class Nitrospiria; order Nitrospirales; family Nitrospiraceae; genus Nitrospira_D. The sequence goes on from CAADGK010000028.1 coordinate 14,905, forward strand.
GGACGACTTTGTAGCGGCCCTGCTTTGCGCCACGTGGGTTACGATCAGGCATGGTCGCATAATAGTCGATCCCAAACCAATCGTCGACCCACTCGGCGGCATTGCCCGCCATGTGATGCAGGCCATAGGGACTTCGGCCTTCCTCGCCGCTCTCGACCGATGCCACGATGGGAATTTCATGTACATGATACTGACCGAACATGGCCAGGCCTGGTACGGGAGGTTTTTGTCCCCAGGGAAAGAGGTCGCCTTTGACACCCCGGGCAGCTTTTTCCCATTCCGCTTCGCTTGGGAGGCGTTTACCCTGACTGCGGCAAAAATCCGACGCCTCAACCCAGGTGACATAGAGAGCAGGCCATCGGGTCAGGGTCTCCGGCTGTACCGCATGGACGGTGATCATGTGCTCGATCAATTTGAGCAAATCGCGAGAAACGGGACGGCTCTGTCGGTGGAGCCAAGATAGGAATTCGCCAAGACTGATCTCATCGCGATCAATTGCAAAGTGGTCGAGCCACACCTGTCGCTGCGGCTGTTCGGTGTCATCATATGGGAGATCCAGGCTGAAAAGGTCTTGGCCGGCTTTGGCCGTTCCCATGAAAAATAGACCTTCGGGGATGGTGATCATGGGAGAGCTTCTGGCAAGGGACGCGATACGTTCATACGGGGAGGACTCTTCCGTCCTTCCGGTCGTCGGAGACAGCAATAGAGCAAGAAGTATCGGGATCGTGAGGAAATGGGACAGGGTGAGTGTTTGTTTCATGGCTTCCTGTACCGAGAGTCATGGGCAAGAGTCAATGGTTCTGGAAGAGTCGTTGTCTATGTTTGATTAGGGTATTTGGCGGGACAATTCATAGATCTCGATGGGAGAGTGAGATGATCTCTGTTGAACTCCCATGATGCAGGTGATTCCCAGATAATTTGGCCATGTATAGTCGTGCTGGATCGTACGAGAATCAAGCAAGCAAACGATGATGTCATTGTAAGGTAAGTCCGAAATCCGTCTTGCAATCCTTTAAAGGAATCGATATATATAAAAAGATTTTGATCAAGAAAGTTTGCCCAATCTAAGGCCGGGCACCAGTTCCGAATGCTGTCTGTGAATTAAGCCATCTAGAGATGGGTGTCGTGTTGTGCGACCACAAACTGTGTTGCGAAATGAGGTATAGGGGTTGATTTGTGTCTGACACACTGATGCATGGGAGGGTCAATGTATGAGTGATTCAAGAAAATGGACGAGGCCGGGAATCTGGGGGTTCGCCGCCAGCCTGATCTTGGCCGGGGCGTTGCCGGCTAGTGCGATCATGTCGCACGATGCCCATATTGCCAAGGATACGAAGCAGGACCTGGCAAAGCCGGTCCATGCGCAAGCTGGTCCTGTGTTGATGGACAAGATGTCGAAAGCCGTCGACCAGATCGAGCGGCAGGTTCACAGCAAAGGACCGTTCCAGGGGGCCAGTGCCCATGCGATGCAGCAGGGGGTACTCCTTGTTGCGGATGACATGGACAAGGTGAAGGTAACACAGGGCGGACGATGTCCGGCCCATGCGCCGGTTCGGGCCTATGACGTGACGGCGATGAACGTCGAGATCACCGTCAATCGGTTCGGCGATTTTTATCCGGGCTTCATGTATGCCCTGACCGAAAATGTTGCGGGCGTGCGTGAGGAAGAAACGAAGAATAGGGCGGCACGGGAGAGCGAAGATCCGAGCTTTGCCGGTGGTGCAGTGTCGAACGGCCTCCAGGGTGATTTGATTCAGCCATTGGTCATTCGAGCCAACCAGGGCGACTGTCTCCGGATCACCCTTCGCAATCAAATCGAAGGTGAGCCGACCAATATGATCATCAACGGCTCGCAATTGCTGGTGGCCAGCAACGGCAAACCGGCGACAGCCAACAATCCGGATGCATTGGTGGCGTCAGGCAAGACGGGTGAATTTGAGTGGTATATCCAGCCAGATACACAAGAGGGTGGCCATGCCTTCCATAGCCATGCCTCACGAGATCAGTATTCGCTCGGTCTATTGGGGTCGCTCGTGGTGGAGCCTCGCGGCTCTCATTTCTTGAGCCCCTTTACCGGCGAGGAAATGAAGAGTGGCTGGGAAGCCATCATTGACGTGGACAAGGGATCGGACTTCCGGGAGTTCGTGATTTTTTATCACGAAGCCGGTGACGAGACGTTCCGCCTCCTGAACCGCAAGGGCGATATGCTCCCGCAGCGCGATGCGCATACCGATACCTATCGGCCGGCCGCTCGGTTGCTCAACTATCGCAGCGAGCCGCATGGCACCCGGTTGGAAATGCAAGAGCATCTGGTTGGTTTTGCCGATGAATCGCAGGGCTATGGGTCCTATACGTTCGGTGACCCAGCCACGACGATTCCGCGTTCCTACCTTGGTGATCCCGCGAAGTTTCGGATGGTTGGTGGATCAGAAATTGTCCACTCTCACCATCTACACGGTGGGTCGATCCGTTGGGCCAGACAGCCTGGAACCAGCAAGCTGGATCCGACGTTGTCAAAGAACGGTCCAGTCAAGTTTCCGATGATCAACGACACATCTGATCGTCTGGACGTGCAATCAATCGGACCGTCCGAGATCTATGATGAAGTGATCGAGGGTGGATCCGGCGGGTTGCAATCGCTGGCCGGAGAATTTGTGTTCCATTGCCATATCCCGCAGCACTACGTGACGGGTATGTGGGGCTTCTGGCGGGTCTACAATACGCTGCAACAGCCTGGCTTCCAAACCGATGTCATGAAGGCACTGGTGGAATTGCCGGATCGAAAGGGCAAGATTAAGCCTGCTGTCAGCTCCGATAAGTTGGTCGGCACCACGGTTGATTGGTACGGCGGGAAGAAGTGGGAAATCACAAAGGATAAGACGGATTGGAAAGCCAATCCTGTTAAGGTTTCCATCAAGGATTGGGTTGAGTACATGCTTCCGCCTCAGGGATTGCCTGGGAAGACGGAAGATCAGGTGAAGCAAGCGCAGGCGAATGATCCGACGGTGGTGAATTGGAAGTGGGAGGGTGCCTTGGCTCTCAATGAGCCGGAAACTCCTCACAAGTGGGCGGACTATGTGTCGCCGACGCCGTTAAAGCGGCCTCCGATCACGTTTGATCCCCAGACCGGCAAGTTGGCGTTCCCGTGGCTGCGTCCGCACCTTGGGAAACGTCCGCCGTTTGCTCCGAACCACGGGGGTGCCCCATGGTTAGAGCCGTTCCATGTGAGGGAGGATGGTACCAAGAGCACTGAGCCGCCGAAGCCCGGTGAACAGGGTCCATGGAGTCTGTGTCCGGAGAATGCTCCCCGGAAGTTCTTCACGACTCACTCCATCACGTTGCCGATCACGCTGAAACCAGCTACCGCTAACTCTGCGGCGTTGGTCGATCCAATCGGCATGATCTATGTATTGCATGAAGAGGAAGCAGAAGTTCGGAGCAACCCAAAGAAGCAAGTACCGTTGGTCATTCGCGGTAACGTCTACGATTGCGTGGACGTGATCTTTAAAAATGAAATTCCGGACGATGCGCGGACCGGTTGGTCCAACAAGATCAATCTTCACCCGCACTTCTTCCAGTTCGATACGAGCGCGTCCGATGGTCCAACCATCGGCTTCTCCTATGACATGTCCCTCAGGGCCTTCACGATGCTGAAGGATCCACAACCGGATAAGGGCATGCCCTTGCCGGGGAACACGGTCCAAACGGCGGATTCCAAGGCCGGGGCCCGTAGCATCACCGTGGCGGATTCCTCCAAGTTCCATGTGAACATCGAACTTGGAATCGGCATGGATGACCCGAAGTATTTTGAAGTGGCTCGGATCAAGGCCATCAACGGGAAGAACATTACGTTTGATGCGCCGTTGAAGTACGCACACAAGAAGAACGACATTGCCAGCGTGGAATTCATTCGTGAGCGTTGGTACGTCGATGTGGATCTTGGAACGGTGTATTGGCATGATCACGTGTTCGGTACGGACACGTGGGGCCATGGGCTTTTCTCGGCGTTCATCACGGAGCCGCCCCGGTCGACCTATCATGATCCGGTCACCGGTAAAGAGATCCGGAGTGGTCCCGTCGCGGACATCCACACGTTGGAGCCGGTCTCGGCCCATATTCGTGGAAGTTTCCGTGAAGTCATGATGCACATCATGGACAGCAATGCCAGAACGGCGGAGCTGATCACGACCGACAATCCTCAGGCGAGGATTGGAGCGGTCACGGTGGACGGGCCGCCGTCGCACCAGTTCCCTGAGAAAATCAACAAGTCTCCGATGTGGTTCTTGAACGGTGGTGAAGCCACGACCGGCAGCGGCTACAGCATGCGTGTTGAGCCGTTGAGCGTGCGTCTCGCCAACAATCCGGACCCGTCGAAGCTGTTCGTCTCGGGAATTCACGGTGATCCAGGGACTCCGTTGCTGCGGGCGTATCTCGGTGACCCGATTCTTGTTCGGGCACTGGTCGGCTCAGCCAATGAAGTCCATACGTGGCATGTCACCGGGCACTGGTTCCCCATGGAACGGTACGCCAAGGATGCGATGCCCCGTAGCACTGTGCACCTCGTGATCGGTGAACGGTACGATCCGGCCATTCCTGCAGCCGGCGGACCGCAGAAGCAGGCGGGCGATTACCTCTATTACAGTGGTCGCGCCTCGCACTTTGCGGAAGGCAGCTGGGGTATTTTCCGAGTATTTGACGAGTTGCAGGCCGATCTGAAACCGTTGCCGAGTCGGGAGCAAATTCAAAAGTCCGCTCCGTCGGTCTGTCCGGCGGATGCTCCTGTGAAGACCTTCAATGTGTCGGCGATCGATCAACAGATCCGGTACCACGATGGAGCGCCGGGTGTGATGGAAGTCGATCTCGAACGTAAAATGGTCTTCGGCAATGAGCAGGGGAAGATGTACGTCCTCGATGGTGATCGTGGTCGGGTCAAGGCCGGCGAGTTAAAGCCGAGCCCCTTGACGCTGCACGTCAACGTCGGTGATTGCGTGAAGATCAATCTGAAGAATGAGATGGCAAAGGAACGAGCCGGATTCCACGTCGATATGATGGCGTTTGACCCGAAGGACTCGTTCGGTGCCAATGTCGGCAATAATCCCGGCGACCAAACGGTTGCGCCGGGTCAGAGCAAGACCTACACCTATTATGCCCATCCGGAGTACGGAGAGTTGGCCGCACTCATTCAGGACTGGGGCAATGTGGTGGAAAACCCGCGCAATGGGTTGTTCGGATCCATCATTGTGGGTCCGAAGGGTTCACGGTATCGTGATCCGGTGACCGGTGAGGATGTGACGATGAAGAGCAGTTGGCGCGCCGACGTGCTCGTTGATCGGACCATCTCCGGCCAGGAGAACCGGAAGAACTATCGTGACTTCTCGTTGATGTTCCAAGACGAGGATAACATCGTCGGTGTGAGCTTCATGCCCTACATTCAGCAAGTGGCCGGTATTACGGCGGTGAACTACCGTTCGGAACCGACCGCGTGGCGGATGGAAAAGGGCTGCGATATCCCCGAGGTCTTTGCCTGTGTGAAGGCCGGGGAGACGCCGTCGACTCCGTTGCTCCAGGCTCATGTCGGTGATCCAGTGGCGGTTCACGTCCTGGGTGCCTTCAGCGAGCAGGTGCAGCTGTTCACGATCGACGGTCATGAATGGCCGCACGAGCCGTACATGCAGGGTGCCGATCAGGTCAGCACCATGGAGTTCGGCGGGTCTGAGATCATCAATGCCCACTTAACTGGTGGCGCGGGCGGTCCTAACCGGATCGTCGGTGACTATATCTGGAAGAATCAGCGTCCGGCATACGCCAACGCCGGCCAGTGGGGCCTCTTCCGGGTGCTTCCGACGGACGATCAACGGATTAAGCCGTTGACGCCGCAGGTGCCTCCAACCAAGACCGCCAAGCAGAATGGGAAGGCAAAAGCCTCTCCCGCTTCGCTGAGCGTCAAGTAGGATAAGTCCGGTGGCGTACCCGCTTGATCGCGGGTACGCCGCTCCTACCGCACGGCCTCCGGATTATTCCCTCACGAGAGTATGTTTCCCGAAATCATTCTTCCGGCGCGTTGAGTTATAATGATCTTGCTCAAGCGCGTACCGTTTCTTCCAGAGGAATAGCCTATGTTCATCCCGTATATCCTCGTGTTTCTTGGTGTGATGTGTCTGGCCGGAGCAGGTGCTGTGCCGGCGGCTGTTGCTGAGAATGTGTCCGCCCCATCCGTGAGCCGGGTTGAGGTGGTGCTCGCCTATCAGTATCGGACTCGAGAAGCGGAAATAAAAAAAGATTTTCTCCAAGCAGGTTTGACGAATGTCCACTTCCAGTATGCCAGGATGGGGCAGCCGCCACAGAACATCGGACTGGGCCGAGATGTGCCGGCCGATAAGGCCAGAGAGGCGATTCGTCTGGCCATTAAATACAATCTCGGTGTCGGCATTTTGCTGCCTGAACGATTGTTTCCTCCCCGGTTCGTCACGATCGCGTCGTCCAACTATGACGACACCGTCGAATATCACATTACGCAGGATACGCTTTCAAAACTCCAGGATCCCGCGCTGAGCACAGAGGCGTTTCACGGACTCTATCGAGACCTCACGTCGGCTGTCATCGATCCGAAAGCTCCGAAAACACGGTACTGAGTAGTGAATATAAATGGGAGTGCCGTGGAGGCGTCTGGCCGGCGAGGGGATCTGACCGCGATCATGCTGTGAGAGTGCATTCCCTCACGCGAGCGAGCCGGTGAGCCGGAATGGTCGGTCTGTATGGTTACTCTGACCATGTCTCGCCGCGATCCCATTCAGGTCCACCAAACTCTGTCATTGGAATGACTCCTAGCAGAATGCTGAAAAAGTCCTCCAGCGGCGTTCCCTGCCTTCGCCGGAGCGGCTTCGCGCAGGCAGGTCGCCTCACTCAGACGCTCAACGTACCGAAGCGTACGCCTCGCCCCTTCGTTCGCTGCGGCCTTGCTGGACGGCCTTGTTGAGCATTCTGGGGTGTTGCGTGCCACGGTTCTTTCTCTCATCGTACAACGGTGTGCGAAGCCGAAACCGAGGTTTTCAGCAAACTGCTAGAGCGTGGCAGTCTGATTGGTTCAGAGGATAGCGTGGAGTGATGCAGTCGATACTGATGAGGTTCTGACCCTGTGCCGCAACGCTGGTTGAGGCCTGGATGGAGGAGAGACGATGAAAATCGCGGTTCTTGGTGCTTCCGCGGGGATAGGGCTTCAGTGTGTGCAGCTTGCATTGCAGAAAGGGCATCAGGTCACGACCCTTTCGCGTCGGGTTGTGCCGATTCCGGATCAGGCCAATCTGAAACGAATACAGGGGAGTGCAACAGACGTACATGCCGTTCGAACGGCAATGGAGGGAGCTGAGGCCACATTGGTGACTCTTGGTACGAAGAGTCCCCTGCCGACTACAATGTTCTCAGACTCTTCTCGTGCCTTGCTTCAAGTGCTGAAAGAAATCGGCTCCTCGCCGACGCTGATCGTCCTCACCGGTTTTGGAACAGGCGACAGTTGGCGATACAATTCATTTCCCATGAGAATCCTCTTTACGTTGGTGCTCAAGCAGGTCTATGTAGACAAGGGGCTACAGGAGCAGGTGATTGCCACCGGATATCCTCGATGGGAAATGGTGCGGCCGGGTCGGCTCACCAACGGCAGCCTGACCGGGCGCTATCGTGTTCTCGATACACTTACGGATGGTATGAAGGTGGGCGCCATTTCCCGTGCCGATGTGGCCCATTTTCTGGTGGCTCAGGCTGAGCAACCGACTTACCTCGGCAAACACCCCGCACTGACTTACTAATCCGCAGCAGCGGATCTCGCCCTTCGATGGGACTCAGGGCCGTGAGCTTATCCATCAACGTTGCTCAGGACCGTGAGCCTGCCGAACGGTGAAGCGTTCTCGATCAACTGTTTCGAGTTTCTGGTTTCATGTTTCAAGTTTTCTGACAACCTGAAACCTTAAACGTGAAACTCAAAAGCGAAGGGACGAACACCGTACCTCATCGACTGAGTGCAGCGCGGTGTAGGAGAAATGCTCGTGAAGAATGCGCGTTAGGAGAAGTGAGTCACGGAGGTCCGTTGTGGAACGATCCGTCCTTCTTCGAGATCTTGTAAGTCGGACCATGCGGTGATATCGGTGCGGGACAGGTCAATGGCATCGAGGTATTTCTTGAACTTTGCCGCACTTTCTGGAGAACTCGGTCCCCGCGCCAACAGCTGTTGATTCCAGTCTTCTAATTCTTCCGGCCGGTGGGGTTGCGCATGCCGGTGAAACCACGCCAGGATCCCCTCGTCCGTCGCATTGGCCTTCACGGCGGCTGTAAATTGGTCGCTGGTGATCCCGGCGAACTCCAACAGCCGTTCATCCATCGGGCAGGGATAGAGATACTCGCCTTCCGTCCCGGCTAGAACGGCTCGGCACTTGTCGATCATACGCCCGAGATGGGCGTACCCCCCCAGCCTCACCTTCATGCTGCGGGGGAACTCTGTTCGCAAGTCCATCGTTAGAGCAGACTGTGGTTCGTGAAGTTCAGATATTTCACCACAACCTGCTTGCCTTCATAGGTGATGATCCGTCTGGTGGCCGGCAGGTCACAGGCTCCGATCCGGATGTGGGTGTCGGTGAAGCTCTCCACATTGGTCAACGTGCCGTCTGTCGGTGAGTAGTAGTAGACGGTGTATTTGGTCGTGAGGTTTTTCTGGTCCTGCGTGACGGCACTTTCTTCCACATTGATGGTAAAGGCAAACGGGTTCATCCCGGGGTGGGCCATCTTGCGATTGATTTGAGTAATGCGGCTGTCCTTGAGTCGATAGTAGGAATTGGACCCATGGATCGTGAGCTTGACCCCCAAGGGATGACCATCCTCTTCCATCGTCAGGGCATATTTGCCGTCTGATTCGTCGAAGCTTCGCGGACCGCGATGGACGGCGATCATGCCAAGCTGTTCCTGTGCCCACTTTTGAATGTCGCCACCACCGAGCTGGACGGACACTTCCCGTGGGCCTTTGACTATTACCGAACCTGCGGTTTCTTTGCCGTTCACGTTCACGGTAAGGCCGGCGGTAAATCCTTGGAAAGTGTTGGGCCAGCGCGCGGTTGCCTCAAAGGCGCGACGAAGAAGGTCCCGAGCCCGCGGGTCATCCGCAACGGTCGATGGGTCAGGCCGATGTTCCATATGCAAGCTCCTCTCAGAATAGATGGCAGGATCGTGTCGACCAGTTATACCGGGTGACGGCCGTCTTCCTCAAGGGCATTGTTTCTCTCGCGGCGGGCGTTGTTTGAGATTCACAATACACCATCAATTCTGGTATACTCCCTTAATTTCCGTGAGCTTGGATGTTCAAGAATCGGGAGCCTAACCGACCATCGGGTATTGACCAGAGAGGATGGGCATGGAACGACGAGCTGCTTCGCATACCGAAGAAGAAGAGATGAACCAACGCCGAAAGCTGCTCAGCGCGGCGCGGCGCGGCGACACGAAAGCCATCAGCAAACTGTTTGAGTTGTATCAAGTGCGCGTGCTCAACGGAGACCAGTTGGCGAAAGTCAATCGTACCTCCACCTATATGGCTCCGGTGAAAGCCTCCTCGGGGAGCAAGTCCAAGGCTGCGAACAAGAGCGGCAAAGCGGATCAGGCAAAGGGAGGGAAAAAACCGTCCAAGCCGGCATCGAAGGGTTCGCCCGCAAAGTCTTCCCCAACGGCGAAAGCAGCCGCCAAGCCCAAGGCAAAGCATAAGTAGGGTGACCCAAAACGTTACTGCACCACGACCTTGAGTCCACCGCCTGCAAGCTTCGCCGCGATATCATCCGCTTGTTCAGTTGATCCGGTAAAGACGATGGCCTGTCCTTCATGGTCGATGCGATAGGCGAGTTCAAACGCCTTTGCCGAGGTCATACCGGGAATGAAGCGACAGAACAAGTCGATGACTTGCTTGTAGGTGTGGCAGTCACAATTGTGCACCACGACACGGGATTCCAATCCGTTTCCGGTGCCGGTGTGAATGTCTTCCCCGATATCGGGAATCGTGTCTGGTGTGGCTGGTATTGGCATGCAGGGGGAATTGTCGCACGGACGAGGACGCGCGCGTCTTTCTCAGTCGGTTGACCGGATTCCTTTCTCGATTCTCACACCTTGTCCATATCGATCACTTCCGTCGCGTCCCACAGGTTCCTCAACTCGGCATCGGCCAGTTCCTTTTCACGATCCTCCTCCGTTTCAATTCCGAAAGTCGGAAGGGGGTGGCCCGAAGTTGAGCCACCAGTCGTGGAGCCGGCTGTCGGGGCACTTGGTGCGTGGGAACGGCGTCGTTTTTTCGACGGATCCATGTTGACCGGCATGGGGCTCCTTACGGGTTCTCTGTAGTCTTCTCCAAAGCCGGGCGACTTGTCAATTGCTATGGGGCTCCGGGTGAGCGGTGCCTGGGGAACTCCGGTTATCTGAGAGGTTTGATGCAAACAACGGTACCTTGAGATTAGCCAGCATTATGCGGGTTAGAAGAGGCGTTCGGCCACTGAATCTGCATACCGTCGCCCCAGTGGAGTGAGCCGGAGACGTTCGTGATCGGTACTCAAGAACCCGCTTGTGATCAGGTGTTCGATCTCGGAATCCCGTTCAGCCCCCGCAATTGTCTGCAGCGGTACCCCATGGAGAAGGCGTAAGCCGAACACCAAGGCGTCGCGGTCCCGCTCACCGCGTGAAAGTCTCGTGGAATCGGTTATAGGCAGGCGGTTTTCATTCAGGGCGGCTACATATTGATCAAGGTTTGCCATATTGCCGAACCTGGTTCCGTTCACATACGATTGGGCACTGGGTCCGAGGCCGAGGTATTCGCCGCCGGTCCAATACAGTAAATTATGACGACAGCGCCATGCCGGCTTGGCGTAGTTTGAGATCTCGTACCGGACAAACCCCGTCTGGGTGAGGAGCTGTTCCGTTACTGCGTCCATGTCCAGTTGAAGCCCGTCGTCGACAGGTGGGACTCGGCATTGCGCTATGTCCTGAGCCAGTTGTGTCCCGTCCTCAATGGTCAAGGCATAACAGGAGACATGGGATGGGTCGAGGGGGAGGAGCATCTCAAGGGTACGTTGCCAATCCTGAAGCGATTGGCCGGGGAGTCCGTACATGAGATCCAGGTTGATGTTGAGAAAACCGGCCTCGCGTGCCGCCTGAACGGCGGCTGCCGTATCCTGGACATGCCCATGCCGACCGATGGGGATAAAATCCTGTTCCCGCATCGACTCTGCGCCGAAGCTGATCCTGGTGAAGCCGGCCTGCGCCAAGGCTCTCAGACCCTCACGAGTGACGGAAGAGGGATGGGCTTCTACCGTGATCTCCACCGTTGGGCCGGTCGCCCAGGTTGTCTGTATCACCTTCAGCAGTGAAACCAGTTGGTCCGGTGGAAGGGCGGTCGGAGTTCCTCCGCCGAAATAGATACTCTGGAGCCTACGGCCATTGAGTGGATTGTGTTGGCCGTGCAGTCGAATTTCATGGGTGAGGGCTGAGGAGAATCGTGCGATGCGATCACTGTGAGCGATTTCCAGGTAGAAAGCACAGAAATGACAGCGGTGCTGACAGAAGGGGATATGAACGTAGAGACCGATGTCCGAGGCAGACGTCATCGTTCAAAATCAAGGGGCGCAGGTTTCGAGAAATCTTTGCTCACGACAATCTCGATCTCATCGGTGGGCGAGAGACCCCGGTTCCGAATATGGGACGACCACCCTCTCTGTTGCCGGAGGCAGTCGAATACCGACTTGATCAAGTGGGGTTTTATCCGTGATTCCCACTCCCGGATCCAGTTGGACTCGTCTTCTTCCCCGTCGTAGTCGTCCGGGAACGACGCCTCCAGCGTGACGCGAAGGCGAAAGGTTTTTTCTTCGTGATACATCCGGCCCCTCTCGTTGCGATTCTCCGGAGGTGATCTTATAATGCCTGCACAGTCAAGGAGATATCGACCATGCCTATCTTCGAATATGTCTGCCGCGAATGCAATCACCGATTTGAGTTGTTGATTCAGGGGTCGGCGGAAGCGGTCTGTCCACAATGCAAGGCGACGAAGCTTGAGAAACAGTTCTCGGCTTTCGGCGTGGGAGCCACGGCCAATTGGGCGTCCTCCGGAACTTCAGGCTCGTGCGGCAGTTGCGGTGACCCCCGTGGTCCGGGGGCCTGCTCGATGAACTAACCGGACCACAGTATCGATGAGGGCTTCCACTGCAGCCGATGACAGGCCGCTGCGATGATATTCGTTAGGCGTTTCCTTGGCATGAGTTTCACGTTTCAGGTTTCGACTTTCATGTTTTGAGGAAAACTTGAAACATGAAATTTGAAACCCGAAACTAGAACCCGTTGGCCTCGACGCTTCACAAGCATTTGTGCCCTAAGCGGTTTCGTGAGAAACCAGTATGAAGAGTGTGGGTTCGTGATGGGTATGCCGGACGGACAGACTGTGACCCGAGCAATCTCGACGATTTCTCAATCCGATCCGCTGATCAAGCTGCTTCAGCAGGTACGACTGGGGCGTATGCAGGCCACGGACGCGGGCTTGCGCGCCGTTACGGAATCATGGCTGGGTATCTATGAACAGACGCTGAGCCTGGATGGCTTCACACGATTCGACCTGCGCCGGCTCAATCCGGCTCCAAGGCTCTCGGTACTCACTCAGGCCGGGGTGCTGTCCGATGAACATCCGGGACTGATCTCGTTGAGAGCCTCCTATGAACGGGCGCTCAGCCGTGCTACCGGCGAGTAAGCTGCTGCGGTGTCTCGCCGCGCTTCTCGTCGTCTGCACCGGGTTTCTGTTGCCGGTGACCGCACGATCGGAAGATGACCCGGCACCCCTTCCGCTGCGGACCATTCCGCTTACTGAGATCAACCAGCTTCTGCCTTCCGGGACGCATCTCCTCGCTAATCAAGGTGCGATCGAATCATTTCTGGTTGCGATGGAGGGGACTCCACCCGATTGGATAACGGTGTATGGGCAGGGTCATCATGATCCCGATCACGATGAGCGCCTGTTCAAGCTGAACCGCGAGCGTGACGCGGCGCGTGAAGGGAATCCGACATTGACGTGGCGCGTCGCGTTTGTGTGGACGGGGGAAATCGCGCACTTTGACGCCGATACCCGGTCCTATTCAGTCGCGGCAGGGCCGGAGTTGACTTCAACAAGCTGGGGTGTCGTCCGATTCAAACCTGAGGAGTTCCCCAGCAATCTGCGCGTGCGGCCGGACAAGCCCCTCGCTGATCGGATTGAGAGGAGTCTTCTACGCCATGAATCCGTTCAGGTGTCCATCGTCATGGTCGGTATGCTCATCCCGACTGAGTCGGTGATCTACGATTTCTCTCATGACGAAGAAGGCGTTGGCCTTATCATGCCGGTGGTCAAGGTTGAACAGGTCGAGGTTGTTCTTGTGAGACCGGAGGTGTCTTGAGTTCATCGGGGCTGGAATTTCTCTTCTGATGATTCACGGAAGATCAGCAGGAGACCGGCGCGGGAGGGCTGTTAGAAGGCGTCTCTCGCACAACGAAAGCCGATCCCGGTAGCGCGGTCCGTGGGTCTGGCGTAGTCACGGTCGGCGACGCGAAGGTTTCGTGCGGGTTTGAGCCAGGATCCACCTCGCACGACCTTGAGAAGTTTCCCGTTCGGACCTTGAGGATCGGAGAGGGGGGCGTTGAGGTACGAATAGGGTTCATACCAATCCTGCACCCATTCCGCGGCGTTTCCGGTCATATCGAGGAGGCCATAGGGACTGGCTCCTTGGGGGAATGTTCCGATCGGGAGTGTCAACACTTCGCCCTTGAGTCCCTGTTCCTGCGACATACGCGCACCGTCGCCGGCCATCCAGAAGGATTTCCATGCTGCTCCGTCTTTGAATTCGATCGTGTGTCCGGCCCAATAACTCGCGCTGTTACTGGAAAAGTTGTCCCAGCCCATTCCCCAGGGATAGCGCCGGCCGTCTGTGCCGCGTGCGGCCTTCTCCCATTCCGCTTCGGTCGGGAGCCGTTTCTTCTGCCACTGGCAATAGGCGGCGGCATCGTACCAGCTGACGTTAACAACCGGATGCTGTTCGCTTCCCGGGAGCGGGGCCGTCTGGTTCCACAGATTAAATTGCGGGGTGAGATGGCTTGGCGGCGGATGTCCGGTGCCGTCGACAAAATGTCGATACTGGGCGTTGGTGACTTCATGGCGATCAATCGAAAAGGGTGCGAGATAGACCAGGCGTTGCGGATGCTCGTCGTCGTAACTCAGACCGTCCTCCGGGCTGCCCATGAGGAATTCTCCGGCTGGAATCACGATCATGTCCGGGAGAGCCCCGGCCTGGGCGGTTGATTCGTGATTCATGAACGCGAGGAACAGCGCACAGCAGGCGAGCAGTCGGACCATCATGAAGGCTTTGTGATCCCGCAGGATTTGGCGACCGCATCACGATAGGTCAGCCAGAGCGCGAGACTCTTGCGCAGGGAGACCAGCACCGATTGTCTGATCGCCGGTGGGGTGTGATTGACGACCATGTGATAGGCATCGTGACGATGTCCGGCTTCAACCAGCTGGTGCGCACGGATCAGATTCATCCGGCTTGGATGGATGCCATGATAGCGGACGAGGGGATGGACGTTGATGAGGGCCTCGATGTCCTTCGGCCGTTTCCTCTTTGATGGAGTCGTGAGTTCCGCGCGGTCCTTGACGCTGCCTTCGACGAAGATTGTAAAGGTTGCAGCCCCCAGGACCCACTCACGGTGAGGGGACATGCGATCAAGCCACGCTCGGTAACGGCGGGCCTCGGGCAGGAGACGGAGCCGTTCAAAACTGTTGCGGCTGAATCGGAGTCCCTCCATCATCGACAAGAAGAGTTCGGGGTGAGATGTTCCCAACGAAAGCCCACCGGTTTCCTCCTCGTAGATATTTTCAGCCAGCATGTGCCGTGCCGAAGGGGGTGGATTTTTCCCGAGAATTCTGGCTAAGAAGACGGGGAAATCACGAACGTAGACGGCATATTCCTGTTGAAAGTGAATCTTCAGTTGGGCATGCGTGAGTCGGCCGGACGCAAAATGGTCCCAGGCCCAATGGTGCTTGTTGTCCATGAGTTGGAGCAGCGATTCAAGGAACGCCGATTTCGTCATGTGAACCGACATGATGCCTTGCCTCTTTGAGGTGGTGTCGTTACAATTCGGAATCCAGAGGAAAGAAAATGAAAGCCATTACCATTCAAAATCCTGACGAAATCCTGACGCTTCTGGCCGATGTGAGCCTTCGGGGGACAGGGTTTACGACCGAGTCCTTGCTCGATTATGCCTTGGAAGAAGGATTCACTGAACCCATCTTTCTCAATGCCAGCGGCGAAGATCCTACGGCATTTTTCAAGGGCGAGCCGAACGCGTGGGCCATCTACCAAGTCCGTGAGTGGAAACGCGTCCTCACGATCTCAGGCGGCCCGGGACAGGAGCGGCGTGCACGCATCACGGAAACGCCCTAACCCACATGCGTCATGAACGCGTCTACGACAACCGCCGATACGTCGCTGCGACACGATTCGTCGTTTGTGAAATGTGAAGCGTTGGAATTCACACACGAGATACGCTTCACATGCGACGCTTCGCGAGGCGCAGTGTCTCGTCGGTTTCATCCCTCGACCCCTCGACATCACTCCGGGTCGAGCCTGAGGGGGATCGAAGGCTCGACGGTACTCAGGACCCTGAGCTTGCCGAAGGGGCACGAACCGTCAGAAAGACTGTGGGCCAACGCCTGGTCCAAGTGTAAAGCGGGGATGAGGAAAGTGCAATCGATGGGCATGTTTCGGAGGTGAAGACTCGATCAAGGGAGCCATCATGCGGATGATCCATCTCATGAATGCGCAGGACGTTGGAGAGCTCGCCATGATCAAGAGCTTGCTGGACGGCAATCGCATCGCGTATGTCGTCCATGGCGAACATGTCAGCAGCCTGTATCCAGGAGTGTCGCTTGTCGGGAGCCGCGTCATGGTTGATGCCGCCGATCATGCCCGTGCCGAGGTGCTTCTCGGGCGACTCCGGCTCTCCATCCGAGAAACATCACCTTGACCAGGGAATGAAGGAGCAAGTCTTTCCCGGGCGCGTTTCCTCGAGGATGGTTAAACGGCTGGGTATGTCGGATGTAGTCGCGTACTTCGAAACGAGCGACGCTTCACAAGATACGCTTCACGCGCTTGCTAGGGCTGGATTTTCGGGTGCGGCTTGTCCGTGGGGAAGTTCTGAGCGTGTCGTTCGCGAGATCCTTCGTACCATCCTCCCTTCAGGATGCCCTCCTCGAAATAGAGATAGCGGTGACGGACGACCGAGGTGCTTTCCCAATCTTCGAAGATCCACTCCTCCTGCCGTATCCCGTCTTTGGTGAAGCTCGTATTGATCGTCTGGGGGCCGCCCCAGGCTTGTAACACCTGTTCCTTGCTCATTCCCACCAGCACGCGATGTTGCTCGATGTGCGTGCGAAAGTCTGGATCGCCGAGTTGCACGATCAGCGGCCAAACCACCGCCATCAAGGCAAAGAG
Organism: uncultured Nitrosospira sp.; assembly: GCA_900696515.1. GTDB lineage: Bacteria > Nitrospirota > Nitrospiria > Nitrospirales > Nitrospiraceae > Nitrospira_D. The sequence continues at coordinate 31,428 of CAADGK010000028.1, forward strand.
GACAAGCCCCGTATAGATGATGATCCGCACAGGGCGACGGCGAATAAACGACGGTTCATTCATGTCGGAATCGAGGGACAGCGGTTGAGAGTCAGCAGCCATGGTGTGATGGAAAAATGGAGATGCTAACAGTGCAATCTTGCCGGAGTCAAGGAAGTGTCGCTAATACCCTGTAAAATCAGATAGATGCAAAGATGGCTATACTTCAATGAGCAAGAACATTGGCGATGTCCTGAGATATTCCGAAGTGAGTCTATAACGAGGTAGGTCGATACATGATGGTCAAGCGATACTGCCGGGCGTTGTTCATGTGCCTCTGTGTCCTGCTGGCGCAGGGGTATTCAGGCGAAGCCTGGGCGACAACGATCTACTCCTATATCGACGAACAGGGGAGTTTGGTCTATACGGATACATTGGAAACGATTCCCCAGAAGTATCGAGCGAAAGTGAAAACACATGAACAACCCGACGCGGTGACAAAGCCGCCGTCCACACTGCAGTCGGTACAAGAGAAAGTCAAAGCACAAGCCAAGAGTTTCGGCTGGGAGATGCCATCGGGGCATCTTGATCTGGCGGGGCTGGCACCGGAGCAGTCGAAGATCGTGACGCAAGCAGGCATTGCGGCGGTGCTGCTGCTGCTCATCATGTTCTTCAGCAAGAACAGCCCGATGGTGCGCTTGTTGGCCCTGGGCCTCTTGATCGTGTTGGGGATCGGGACACCCGTGCTCATGTACACCAGCGACGGCGGCCCGATGGATCGTATGAAAGAGAAAGCGGTCGCCGCAGGACAGACCCAGCAGAATCGACTTCAAGTCTCGCCGTAACCTTCATTTGTACACGGGCACTTCTACGACAACCTCTGATTCTCAACTGCGACATTAACCGTCACTCGTTCCTTCATCCTGAGTTTCAGGTTTCAGGTTCAACGTTTCAAGTTATGCGGAAATCAAAAACCTGAAACTTGAAACATGAAACTCAAAACAGTTGGCCACGACGCTTCACCGTTCGGCCGTTCGGCAGGCTCACGGTCCTGAGCAACGTCGATGGACAAGCTCACGGCCTTGAGTCCAGTCGAAGTGCGAGATACGCGTAGCTACTCCGCATAGTGGGGAACCGGGATGGCTTTCAATGACCGTGGTGGGGGGAGCGATTGCTTCTCGAATTGAGCAGAAAAGGGAGTGAGGATCGGTTCATGCGTATGTCGTAACCGCCTGGTGATGAGCTCCACGCTTTGCGCACTGATTTCGACACGATCGACCAGCGACTCTCTCGTCAGGCGGTCGGGAAGCCCCTGCAGCGAAAAGAGTTGAAAACAGAGGGTCCAATTGAGCTGATCCTTGCCCGGCTCCTTGATGATGAAGCGGGCGTCCGGTGAAGCAGGCCCCTGACACAGCAGCAGCCAAATATTGGATCGAAAGGCGGGGCTCGCCGGCTCTGTTGAAGGGTGAAATTCAGGAATCAGCGAGGGGAGACGGGTGATGGGGACGGGGTGGGGAAACTCAATGTCCACCAACCGCACGGTGAGCGGCCGATTCTCATCGTCATCATTCGGATCGACCGCATAGCTGAATGAATAGCGGATCTCGATTCCCTCGCGGGTAAACGTATAGACATCCTCCCCGTTTTCCGGAGAGACCAGTTTGCTGAAATAGGTCGCCCAATCGGTGATCGGATAATAGGTGAAGACCCTCAGCGCGGACTTGCGATCACGCACCGCCTGTGGGCGGCCAAGCCTCTCGTGCAATTCTTGTTGGGAAAGCCCGAGGAAGCCGTCTTCGAAATAGGGAGTGGCCATGGTGATCGAGGGGAGCGCGGCAAGCACGAGGATGCCCAGCGCAGCGAAGCGTGTGACGGAACGGAGGATGGTCGATCGGGACATCACAGGCATCGTAGCGAGGCCTCCAAATTCATGTCAAGAAAGCGGCCGCCTGCTTGCCGCGCCGGAAGCCCTTCCAGTATGATCGCGACGAATCACTCATCAACCATCGGATCCTGAGAGAAGGTGACAATGCCCGGACAAGAGAAATGGCCCATCGTGGACATGCTGAACGAACGGATCCTGATCCTTGACGGCGCGATGGGGACGATGATTCAACAGCGGAAGCTGGATGAGGCGGCCTTTCGGGGCGAGCGCTTCAAGGAGTGGAAGAAGGACCTCAAGGGGCATAACGATCTGCTGAATCTCACGCAGCCGTCCGTCATCGAGGACATTCACCGGCAGTATTTGATGGCCGGCGCGGACATCATCGAGACCAACACGTTCAACTCGCAGGCCGTCTCGCTGGCGGATTACGGCATGGACCGGCTCGGGTACGAGTTGTCCAAAGCCGGCGCCGAGTGTGCGAGACGAGCCGTCGTTGCCGTGGAACAGGCACAGCCGGGACGCCGATGTTTCGTCGCCGGGGCCATCGGCCCGACGACCAAGACCTCCTCGATATCCACCGATGTGAATAACCCGGCCGCCCGGGGCACGACATATGACGAGCTGGTTCTGGCGTACGGCGAGCAGGTGCGCGGGTTGCTCGACGGCGGCGCGGATCTGCTGTTGGTCGAAACCATTTTCGATACGTTGAATGCCAAGGCCGCATTCTTCGCGATTCAGGAGGCCTTTGCGTCAGGGGCCCGGCGGGTTCCGATGATGGCCTCGGTGACCTTCATCCAGGCCGGTAGTAACCGCGGGGTGACCGGTCAAACGGTCGAGGCATTTTGGAATTCCATCTCCCATGTGCCGCTGTTGAGCGTGGGGATGAATTGTGCGCTGGGGCCGAAAGAAATGCGTCCGTTGATCGAGGACCTGGCCCGGATCGCTCCGATTTACATCAGCGCCCATCCGAATGCCGGTCTGCCGAATCCTCTGTTGCCGACCGGATTCCCGGAGACGCCGGAAAGCCTGGCCCCTCAGTTGCGGGACTGGGTGAACAACGGATGGCTGAACATCGTCGGCGGCTGTTGCGGCACGACGCCCGCGCATATCCGGCGCATCGCGGAAGCGGTGCGCGGTGTGAAGCCGCATGTACCGTCGACGGTTGAGCCCTACACGCGATTGAGCGGACTCGAAGCCGTGACGATCAGGCCTGATTCCAACTTCGTCAATATCGGTGAGCGCACTAATGTGACCGGCTCGCCGGCCTTCGCCAAGCTGATTCTCACTGGGGATTATGAGGCGGCACTCTCGGTGGCGCGTCAACAGGTCGAGGGCGGGGCCCAGATCATCGACGTCAACATGGACGAGGGCATGCTCGATTCCAAGGCGGCGATGGAGAAGTTCCTGCGGCTGGTTGCCTCGGAGCCGGATATCTGCAAAGTGCCGATCATGGTCGACAGTTCCAAGTGGGAGGTGCTGGAAACCGGCTTGAAAAACATCCAGGGCAAAGCGGTTGTGAACAGCATCAGCTTGAAAGAAGGCGAACGGAAATTTATCGATCAAGCGACTTTGATTCGCCGTTACGGCGCGGCGGTCGTGGTCATGGCCTTTGACGAGACGGGCCAGGCCGATACGCTGGAGCGCAAGCGGGAGATCTGTGCGCGCTCCTACAAGATTCTTACGGAGCAGGTCGGGTTTCCTCCGCAAGACATCATCTTCGACCCGAACATATTGACGGTGGCGACGGGCATTGAAGAACACAATAATTACGCGATCAATTTCATCGAAGCGACCGGCTGGATCAAGCGGAACCTGCCGGGGGCCAAGGTCAGCGGCGGAATCAGCAATATTTCCTTTTCCTTCCGCGGCAACAACGTCGTGCGCGAGGCCATGCACGCGGCGTTTCTCTACCATGCTGTCAAGGCCGGATTGGACATGGGTATCGTCAACGCCGGGCAGTTGGCCGTGTACGAGGAAATTCCCAAGGACCTGCTCGAACTGGTCGAAGACGTGTTGCTGAATCGTCGCGTTGATGCGACCGAACGTCTGGTGACGTTTGCTGAAACCGTCAAAGCGAAAGGAAAGGCGGCGGTCAAGGACGATGCGTGGCGTAAAGAAACGGTTGAGGAACGACTCTCACATGCGCTGGTCAAGGGCATTACGGACTATATCGACCAGGATACCGAGGAGGCGCGGCGGAAGTATGCCAAGCCGATCGAGGTGATCGAAGGCCCCTTGATGGCCGGCATGAACGTGGTCGGCGATCTGTTCGGGTCGGGCAAGATGTTCTTACCGCAAGTGGTGAAGAGCGCGCGTGTCATGAAGAAGGCCGTGGCCTATCTCATGCCCTTCATGGAGGAAGAGAAGCAGCGGTCGGGAAATTTTCAATCGCAGGGCAAGGTGCTGCTGGCCACGGTCAAGGGCGATGTCCACGATATCGGGAAAAACATCGTCGGTGTGGTGCTGGGCTGCAACAACTATGACGTGATCGATCTCGGCGTGATGGTGCCCTGCGAAAAGATTCTCGCCGCGGCTCGAGAGACCAAGGCCGACATCATCGGCCTGAGCGGGCTGATCACACCGTCGCTCGATGAGATGGTGCATGTGGCCAAAGAAATGACCCGTGAAGGGTTCGAGGTGCCGCTCTTGATCGGCGGTGCGACAACGAGCAAAGCTCACACAGCGGTGAAGATTGCCCCCTCCTATGCTCCCGGCGTGGTTCATGTCTTGGATGCCTCACGCGCGGTGGGCGTTGTGGGAAGCCTGGTGAGTCATACGCAGCGGGAAGGGTTCGTAAAACAGGTGCGGGACGACTACGAACGGATGAGGCAGTCGCATCAGGATCGTGGGGCCAAGCCACTCCTCCCGATTGCCAAGGCCCGTACTCATCGGTTCATTTCCGATTGGGATCAGATCGATATCCCTGTACCCGGGACATTGGGAGTGCAAACCATTGAGGCGCAGCCGCTGGTCGAGCTGATTCCGTACATTGATTGGTCGCCGTTTTTCCATACGTGGGAATTGAAGGGGCACTATCCCGCGATTTTCGAGAACCCAACCGTCGGGCCACGAGCCAAGGAACTGTTCGACGACGCGCGCCGGCTCCTCGATGAAATCATCAAGAAGCGCCGGCTCACCGCCAAGGGAGTCTACGGCTTCTTTGCGGCGGCGTCGGTCGGGGACGACATCGAAGTATACGCGGATGCCTCGCGGAAGACCGTCCTCACGACGATCCACCATTTGCGACAGCAATCAGAGAAGCCGGACGGGCAGCCGAACCTCTCGCTCGCGGATTATGTGGCATCAAAAGATTCAGGCCGGCAGGATTACATCGGGGCGTTCGCCGTCACGGCGGGGTTGGGATTGGACGAACTCTGCGCACAGTTCGATCGGGATCATGATGATTACAATTCCATCATGGCGAAGGCCCTTGCGGACCGGTTGGCTGAAGCGTTCGCGGAATTTCTCCATCAGCGGGCCAGAGACGAGTGGGGGTACGGCAAGAAAGAACAACTGACGAATGAGGAGTTGATCCGTGAAAAGTACCGGGGGATCCGTCCGGCGCCGGGCTATCCGGCGTGCCCGGACCACACGGAAAAACGACTCTTGTTTGATTTGTTGTCAGTCGAGGAAAAGGCCGGCATCACTCTGACAGAAAGCTTTGCCATGTTGCCGGCGGCGTCGGTCAGCGGATTCTATTTGGCGCATCCAGGCGCGAAATATTTTGCCGTGGGGAAGATCGGGAAGGATCAGGTTGAAGACTACGCCCGCCGCAAAGGGATGGATTTTCGCACCGTCGAACGCTGGCTCTCGCCGAATTTGAATTACGAGCCGGCTTAACTGTCATCTGAGCATGCCCTATCGCTGGTGTCTGATTGAAGAACAACGTATACTACTCTCAGTCTATCGAATCATAATGAGAAAGGGGCCTCAGTGAGACATTCGTCGGCCACGCGCAGTGACGCGATCATCCGTAAGCTTCGTCGGCTTCCAGCGAAGAAACAAGCTGCAGTCCTTGAGTTTGTGGATCGACTTACTTCTGGCAGACGGCTGTCTGCCCAACCGTCTATCTATTCCCATAGCGAGCGGCTGGTGGCCCGAAAACGGAATCGCAAGTTTTCGTTGAGACAGATTGCTGCGATTGTTCATGAAGTCAGGAATGTCAAGGATTGAACGGCGGTCTTTGACACCAACATCCTCATCTCTGCTTATCTCTAGTCCGGAACTCCACGACGTGCGCTTGAAGTCATTCGTGCAGGGCACGTTGAACTGATCTCTTCGACAGCTGCAATCAAAGAATTCATTCGTGTGCTCGGTTATCCCAAGTTCGGATTTTCTCCTGAAGAGATTGCACCATTTGTTGAGGATCTCCTATCCATAGCACGGTTAGTCGAACCTCCTAACCTTGATGTGATCATTGCCGATCCATCGGATAACCTTTTTCTGGGAATCGCAGTGAAAGGGAGTTGTCAGGTGGTTGTGTCGGGCGACCACCACCTCTTGAGTCTGAAGCAGTTTCGATCAATTCAGGTCGTGACGGCGTCCGAGTTTATGTACGCAACACGTATTTGATAGCGTGCCGTCATGGTCTGGGGCGAGTCATCTAGCCCTGCTATGCGGCGCTGGCTCTCGCCGAATCTAAACTATGAGCCTGAGTAGATGGCAGTATGACGATGTGGCGCTTGCCTTGGTCGCAACGCGCAGGTACACTTGAACGAGGCGTTGAGGGTAAAGACAATGAGGCATATTCCGGCTCACTATGATGGAGAAAAAGTGGTTCTTGATGAACCTGTGTCGTTATCTATGAATATGGCCCTCGAGGTCGTCATTCCTGATTCTACCCAAGATCTTAGGGCTCTTCGTTCGGACACGGTACTTGCCTCATTGCCGAGTTTGAAACGAATTTTGGACAATCCTCGCGATGCCGAGTATGACAAGCTATGACCGGGGTGATATCGTCCTGGCCAACTTGCCATTCTCCATCTGTCTGGAATCAAGAGGCGTCCTGCGGTAGTCGTCAGTACACCTCATCCGTCAGTCGATGTCTTCCTCCTCCCGCTCACATCTCAACTGGACCATCTCCAACCTGGTGAGTTCACGCTATCTGATTGGCAGGGCGCTGGACTACTGTATCCCAGTGTGGTGAAGCGCGGCCTGTTTACTCTGGAGCAGTCCTGTATCAGTCGTCGGCTTGGGTGCCTCTCTCCCAGAGACAAGGACACGTTGGACGCCACGCTACGTGCGTGGCTGGGTTTGTAGAGAATTGATTCCTACGCTCGTATCCCAGTCATCGAGACTTTCAGACGGTTTCAAGTGTGATGTTTCGGGTTTCATGGTTTACGACACGAGTTTCACGGTTCAGGTTTTTGATTTTCGGTTTCGGCATAACGTGAAACATTGAACTTGAAACTCGAAACCATTGGCCCCGACGCTTCACGCTTCACGAACGACGCTTCACAGTTTGACCGTTCGGCAGGCTCACGACCCTGAGCAACCCCGATGGGCCAGCTCACACCATGGGTCATGTGCAGGCTTGTATCTAATTCGATACTGAATCGAATTGGATACAGGTATAGCAGATTTAACGACCGGACAGGAAAGGTGTCGATATCAATTCTACTTCGACCGGCGTGGAGATTGCGTCGTTCGCTGTATTGAGTGGGTATTTCGGTTATTCATCGGTGAGATTGAGCATACCGACGACTGTGCACAAGTCTGTTCCAGACGAGGAATGTTCTTTGCATTAAGTACGTAGAGACATTCTTAAGACGAATGGAACATGCGGTGATTAAAAGGTATTCAGGGCATCTAACCTTCTCAAGTCGGAGCCAAACTGGATTGCCTGGTCCAGTGACGTGCCTCCTTGTGAGGCTTCGACTTGACAGGCGAGTCCGGTGGTGGTTCCCCCAGGATCATCACCGGGCGTCGCCCTGAATTTGGAAGAACTTGCTGACGTAGAGGACAGAGAACGAGTATGGAGACCTGTTCGCAGAAGGGCAGAATGCAGTGGCCATCAAACGGAAGGAGTCGAGCTGTGATGGTAAAACACATGGTGAAGTATGCGCTGGTGGTCTGCGGCGTGCTGGCGGCGGCCCAGGCCCAGGCGAATTTCCCCACCGTGCCGAAGGAG
>CAADGK010000029.1 GCA_900696515.1 uncultured Nitrosospira sp.
GATTTTCCAAGTCCGCACCTGAAAAACCGGGAGTGCCTCGCGCGATCTTTTCCAGCTCGACGTTCGCTGCCATCGGGACTTTCTTCGTGTGCACCTTCAGGATTTCCGAACGGCCCCGAAGATCCGGGTGATTCACCGTCACCTGCCGATCGAATCGCCCCGGTCTGAGGAGCGCCGGGTCGAGCACATCAGGCCGATTGGTGGCTGCCACCAAAATGACACCCTCCGTCGTGTCGAATCCGTCCATTTCGACCAGCAACTGATTGAGCGTTTGTTCCCGTTCATCGTTCCCACCCCCAAGCCCCGCACCTCGAGACCGTCCGACGGCATCGATCTCATCGATAAATACGATACAGGGCGCATGCTTCTTTGCGTCTTCGAACAAGGTGCGAACGCGAGAGGCCCCAACCCCCACGAACATTTCGACGAAATCCGACCCACTGATACTGAAGAACGGGACGCCCGCCTCGCCGGCAATCGCCTTAGCCAATAGTGTCTTCCCCGTTCCAGGCGGCCCCACAACCAGCACCCCCTTGGGAATGCGTCCACCGAGTTTCTGGAACTTTCGTGGGTTCTTCAGAAACTCAACCGTCTCCTGCACTTCCTCTTTCACTTCATCGATGCCCGCCACATCTGAAAACGTCACTTTGTTCCGCGCATCCGTCTGCATGCGGGCTTTGCTCTTGGCGAGAGACATCGCCGCATTCCCAGTCTGCATCCGGCGCATGATGAATACCCACAGGCCGAGAAAGAGCACGAATGGCCCCCAGGTCATGAGCATCGTCATATACCAAGGACTGTCACCTGCTGGTTTGACCTCAATCTGAACATGCTTCTCCCGCAACTCCTGAACGAGATCAGGATAGTCCGTCATATAGGTTCGAAGCTGGGAATTATCTTTTAATATGCCGCTCAGACGATGTCCTTGCACAATCACCTTCTCGATATCGCCTTGGTCGAGTTTTGCCATGAACTCACTGAAAATCACCTCTTCCGATATGACTGCACGCGTAGGCGCACTCCAGAGGTTGAGGAGGAAGAGCATGGTTAGCCCGACCAGCATCCCAAACACGAGTTTTTGTGTCTTGTTGTTCACCTGTGGCCTCCACTATAGGTTCGCCTCGACAGAGGATCGATCGACGTGACCGCCTCCACGCAACGTCAAACGGTCCGTGGCGCTCATGTTCTCATCTTTGACATCCGCCGCCCTGCCGACCGAGACGGCGAGCTCGAACGACCGAGCCCGCCGCTTCTTACCAGCCTCTGCGTTGCCTACCGACTCTCTATGAACCTCCAGTCATGTCGTATAGGCCATCGATCCACTTAGTACGCGCTCTGGCCCTTGGCGCTCTGCACCTGGGCCGGGAACGGATCCAAAATGCTCTTCGGCGCGTTGTTCCAGATCACGTCCGCCAGATTCGACATCCGGCTCACGATCTGCGCCGCCACCCCGCCCGCGGCCCCGAACAACCCACACCAGCCCAACGTCACAAAGCCCCAGTGTAACGGCGCCGCAAACAGCTCATCCACAAACCAGAACGCATGGCCCCACTCGTTGAGCCCCACGTTCGGCAGAATGAACATCGGCCCCACCACCGCCGCCACCAACGGGAACGACGTCGCCTGGCTATACAGCGGCAACCGCGTCTGCGCATACAGGTAGCTCGACACGCCGCACGTAATATACAGCGGGAACGTCCCGTAGAACGCTACAATGTGGCTCGCCGTAAAGCTCGTGTCCCGGATGATCACTTGGTGCCACGCCGCATCCTGCTCTAACGTGTAGCTGCCTGCGTAGTACACGCCCCAGATGTAGCACACCAACCAGCCCATCCAGTAAAAGTACCGCTTCAGCTCCAGCTTCGGGTCCAGGTTCGCCAGGTTCCGATCCCGTGTCACCCAGATCCACCCGATCGAGACGGCAAAGAAGAGGGCGTTGGCGACGATGTTAAACCGCCACAGTCCCATCCACACCGACTCGAACTCCGGGGTCATCGAATCCAACCCGTGCGAATACCCGAAGGTCCGCTGATACACCACCCAAAACACCCCGATTGCCAACATCGCAAACCAGCCGATCTTCACCGGCTTCGAATCGTACCACTGCGAAACGTCATAGCCCCGCTCACTTGATGCCGCCATGATGTGACCTCCTCGTTTGATCATTTGCATCTGTAGGCCGAGACGTTCCACATGGCATGCCCATTGACGAAGGCCCGATCCGAAGTGTCAACATCACCACAAACTCAGGTCTCCTCCAAATGGTGCCACCACAAACCTCCTTTCGTAGGATCCATCGTCAGCCTACTGTTAGTTGTAGCAAGATCCCAGGGCCTGTGCCATGAGGCACATGCCTAAAGTCGCAAGGGAAATTCCACTGGAAGAGATGAGCGAAGAAATGAAGCCAGGCAGACTACTACTCGGAGGAGGACGTGAGACCGTGGGCAAGCGCGTACTTTGTCAGTTCAGCGGTGGTATGGAGGCCAAGTTGCTCCATCAGCTTGGCCTTGTGATACTCGACCGTCTTGGGAGAGAGCCCCAGCGTGGACGCGATTTCCTTGAGTGTCAACCCCTCCGCCACCAGCTGCAAGATCTCTCGCTGTCGTATCGGCAGACGGTCCTGGCCGTCGGCCCCCGACGCCGTGTCGGCGATTGCGGCCTGGACCAGATCCTTGGCAATCAACGACGTGATGTAATAATTGTCGTTCTTCACCGCATCAATGGCCTGTAACAGCTCCGATCCAGCCGACCGCTTCAGCAGATAGGCTGAGGCGCCAGCCTTGAAGGCTTGAGTGACATAGTCCTGATCCGCATGAACCGTCACAAAAATCAATCGTGGTTGGGGAATCATCTTTCGCAACCGACGCGCTGCATCAAGGCCGTTCAGTTTGGGCATGGAAATATCCAGAACCACAATGTCCGGCTGCAAACGTTTCGCCGCGTCAAGTAATGCCCGACCATCTTCTACGGAACCTACGACCTGACAATGCTCTTCGAGCAGCTTTTTGAATCCTTCCAGGACTAAGGCATGATCATCGGCTAGGAGCACCCGGGGCTTGCTCATGCGCGCTCCTGTTTGAACGGCACCCAGGCACAAATCCGTGTGCCTTCACCCGGTGTCGAGTCTATCGTGAACGACCCGGCAACTAAGGAGACCCGTTCCTTCATACTCAATAACCCGAGGCTTCCTCGCCGACCACCGTCATGATTCATGTCAAATCCAACCCCATCATCCCGTATCATAAGCTGCAGTCCGTCTCGCACTCGCATCAGCTCAACCTGCACGGTGCTTGCCCTGGCATGACGAGTAATATTTGCCAACCCTTCCTGGGTCACACGGTACAAGCACGTGACCACGTCCTGCGCCAGGTGCTGCGGGATGTCTTTGCTGATGAACCGGGCATCAAGACCGGTACGGGCCTGAAAATCATCGATGAGGCGACGGAGCGCGATGGACAAACCTAAATCATCCAGGATGGACGGATGAAACTGATAGGCGAGACGGCGCACACCTTCGGATAGTTCGACAATACGATCCTGAATGCTCCGGATCGTTCGGACGGTACCGACGGCCGCGTGTGAGAGCTGCCGTTCCAACATTTCGATGTCGATCGACAAGAGCGCCAGTCGTTGATTGATATCGTCGTGCAGATCACGCGAGATTCGCCGTCGTTCCTCTTCTTGAAGACGAAGCAGTTGGGACGCAAGCAACCGAAGATCCCGCCGATTGGCTTCCAAAGACTGTTCCGTATCAATTCGCTTCGAGACCTCACTGACCAGCGCATCATTGACGGCCATTAACTCTTCGCTACGCGCATGTAAGCGTGCGGCCCAGCCTTTGTCGAGCCGCTGAAGCTCTTCCTCGCGTTCTCGCCGTTGCAAGAAATACCAAACCGGCACTCCGATCAACGCCATGCCAAAGACCCGAGTGAGGACGGCCTTCCACACTGATTCATCGGAATCTCGAGGTGTGAATTCGCTGACAGTGCCAGGAGCTAACGACGCTAGATTTTCCAGCTCGAAGGGCGTCGATAGCTGATGAGGAACAAGCGACAGAACATATTGTGCGACCTCAGTAGGAAAATGGAGGAGCAGTGCGGCGATGCCGGCGGTAAGAATCATCGCTCGAACTCGCGATACAGACATGGACCACCCCTCTCCTCTAAATTATCCTCCTTGGGAGGTCGATCAATCAAGCTGCCGGTGCTGCTTCACGCACACATACCGTGCCCCACCAGAAGCAGATCTTGACGATGCCGTTGGAAATGGACTCTTCCGCAACGGGCGCATCAGGCCCCTCACATCCGTCGCTATACAGAGCCCATAATCAGACAGGGATCGGCTAATTGAATGCCTGCAGACTTCCAGTCGATCGGGCCAGATTGACGCGGGCGGCGTTGAGTTGAAAGAGGGCGTTGACAAGATTTTCTCGCGCGCGAGCGACAGCCGAGAGTCCATTCGTCAACTCAAAGTGGCTGGCGGAAGTGATGACGGCATAGCGTTCCCGAGCCAGATCGAGCTCCTTCGTCGCCATCTGAAGACCGGATTGAGCGATCCCCACCTGTTCCTTCGCCGCCGTCATCGACGCGAGTGCATCATGAACTTCCATGGTAACCTGGTTGAGCACTGACTTCATCCGAAGTGCTTCTTGTTGCCATTGGCTTCGCGCTTGCGCAATACGCCCCTCCCGCTGCGCACCATCGAAGATGGGAATCTGAAGAATCAACGCCATACTGTAGGTATCGAGGGTATTATTCCAACGGTTGCCGACGAGCCCATAATCGCCCTGTGCCACCAAGGACGGCACCCGTTCCCCCGTCATAGAGGCATAGGTCAATTCGGACGCACGGACGCGGGTGTATTGCGCCTGCACCTCGGGACGGTGACCGAGCGCGTCCTCGACAACCTTCTGTGACGGTGGAATCTCCGGCACATCCGTGAGCCACTCATCGGCCAACGCCACGGAACTATTCGTCGGTAACGCGAGCAGATTGATGAGGCTCAGTTTGGCATGATCGAGCTCGTACCCTGCCGAGGAACTCTGCTGCCGCTCCGCCGCCAGTTGGGCTTCCAGCCGCACAATATCGAGGCCGGTGGCCAGGCCTCCACGCTGCCGCTGTCGAATCGTTCCAAGTAACTCCTTCATGACCTGCTGATTCGACTCATGCGCCTTGATCAAGGCCATGGCTTTCAGCCCTTCCATGTAGGCCAGGGCTACGCTGGCCATCGTATCGAACTTCTTGGCTTCCGCCTCCTGTTCAGTCATATGCAAGGATTCTCGTGAAGCCCGCCACCGCTGAATCAAGCTGAGACTGAACAGATTTTGGGTCGCACTGATCCGGGTGTCGAAAATGCTGAATGGGTCGGTACGCACGGGAGACAGACCGATGGTCCCGAGGAATTGTGTCCGCCTGCTCTGCCGAACGTCGGCGGAGAGATTGGGGAGCAAGGCTCCCAACTGCGTCTGCACCTGGCCCTTCGCTTCGTGAACCCGTTCCTTGTACAGCAGCACATTGGGGTTATTGTCTGCTGCGGCCGACAAGGCGTCGCGCAACGTCAACGAGAGGGTCGGCAACGGTATCGGCTGACCAGAAGGCCCCTCATCCCTCCCCCAAGCCGGGCTCGTCGTGGCCACAAGGGCGAGCATGACGACGGCCATCACTCCACGTCGCTCACCGAGACACGGTTTCCCCTGCACTCTCCTCTCCCCTCTCACCTTTCCCTTCTCCCCCTTGCCCCTCACCCCTGACACCTCACATTTGGCACTCTTTCTTAGCGCTCCCTCAGACTCTCTTGTGCCGATTTGAGCAAGGGGCTCAGCAGATACTCAATGATCCGTCTCTCGCCGGTCTTGATCTCAACCGTGACCGCCATCCCCGGAGACAGGTTCACCCTCTTGCCGTCGACGTGGACCGTCGATCGGTCCATGCTGACTCTCGTGAGATAGACAAGTCCGACCTTTTCAACAGGCGCGGCATCGTGAGACACCGTCAAGACATGGCCTGGAATCGTTCCGTATAGGGTAAACGGAAACGTTTCGATCTTGATCTCGACTGACTGCCCTTCTTGCACAAAACCCACATCTTTATTTTCCACCTGCGCCTCAACTTCCACCGGATGTTCACGCGGCACCACGATGAGCAACTGCTGAGCCGGCGTCACGACACCGCCGACGGTATGAACTGTGAGCTGTTGCACCACTCCGTCAATCGGGGATATCAGCCGTTGCAGACCAGCTTTTTGACCTGCCTTCGTCACCTCTTGCGAGAGCGAGGCCGCCTTGGTTTCCAACACCGACAGCTCGGCCTGCTTGTTCTGTTGGAATTCCGACACCATGGCGCGATAGTGTTGTTCCGCCTCCCCGAGTGCCGCCCGATCTTGGGCTAACTTCTTTTTCTGTGCGGCCAATTCCTGAGCCTTGTCGATCCGCTGCCCTTCAGCCTGGAGAAAATCCATCTTCGTCACGGCCTCATGTTTGAGCAACTTCTTGTAGGCCTCAGCCCGCTCCACCTCCATCGGCAACGTCGCCTCTAAGCGGACAATATTTTCTTTGGTTTGCTCCAGCGCAGCCTGGCGTTGATCGACAAGGTGCTGGGCTGCGGCTACCTTGGCCTGGTACTCCGCGAGCTGATCACGCAACAACTGTTGCTGCAACAGGACATACGTGCGATCGGCATCAGCCGGAGCATCGAAGGTGGGCTGGCCTTTAATGAGAGCCCGTAGCCGAGCAGCGTCCACATTCGCTGCCTGCTGTTCATTCGAGGCCCGATCACGGTCGGCGCGATTGAGCGTCGCATCTAACTCGATCAGCAGATCCCCTTGCTTCACCGCCTGTCCATCCTGCACATGAATGGCAGCGATGACGCCGGTTTCATAGGGTTGGACGATCTTGGAGTAGCCGCTGGGGATGATCTTGCCCTGTGCCGTGGCGATAATGTCGATCCGGCCGAATGAGGCCCACAACACCGCTGCAGTGAAGGCTGCCGCGATCGTCCAGATGAGCGCACGACCGATCGGCGAGGGAGGAACTTGCTGGATTTCTAAGACCGCTGGCAGAAACTCTGCAGCACGCCCACTCGGAGCGACCGTGCCGGACATCTGGCGCGATTCTGCCTGCCAAGCGGCCCTCCACACCGTCCACTGTCGTGACAACACACCAAACGCCATGTGACCTCAGCTCGTCATCTGCAAATAAATTGCTGCATTTGTTCATCTGACGATCTGCTCATTTGTCGACCGATCAGCAGATCAAGAGATCATCAGATGCCTTCCATTTCACGCTTCATCTTTGGCCACCGGCCTGATGAGCATGCAATCGCGCATACACGCCCCCGATGCTGAGCAGATGGTCATGCGCTCCCTGCTCGACAATCTCGCCTCGTTCCACAACGTAGATACGATGAGCCGCCCGCACCGTGCTCAGTCGATGGGCAATCATCACAATCGTTCGGC
>CAADGK010000030.1 GCA_900696515.1 uncultured Nitrosospira sp.
CCACGGATCCTGAGAAGACCCCGGCAGTCAAGAAAGTGATGGCTCTTGTGGCGAGGTTTATCCGAACGGTGTACCCCGAGAGTCGCTATGGGAAGACCAATCTCCAGGAATACTTGGCCTCAATAGATTCCGTGTGAGCGTGGTACGCACCTCCGCGTTGGGTTGGGGGAACCCTTGTTCCTTTTTCTGATGGGAGTGAGATCTCACGCACCTACGAGGCAGAGGAGAATGTATGAAATCATGGAGAGTCGCGTGGCTATGCGTCGTCAGCTTTGGGATCAGTAGTGCAGGGTTGTCCACCGCTCTCGCGGAAGAGGGCTTGTTTGGCACGCCAAAAGGAACGGAGGGAACCAGGATTTTCAAAGCCACTGAGCACCCTTCCTACAGCGGCAAGTTCAGGCTTAGGGGTGGTGCCCCATTCTTGATCGGCAGCATGAAGGATCAATCTCCCTGGGACCATCTCGATTATGCCGGCAAGTATCTCACTCCGGTACAGGGCACGATTGAGATCGAGGTCAATGAGGTGCTGAATAGTGGCCGAGTGATTGCGCAGTTCTCGGAAGAATCGGATCACTATCGGATTGTGTTTGACCGGTTCGCCGGGAAACAGCCCTTCCATGATGGTGGAATTGCCACGCGGGTCTATGAGCACGGCGATTCGAACAACGGCGATCCGCTCTATCCCAAAACCTGGTTGTACTTGGCAGGTTGGGGAACCGCCACTGTCTTCAAGAATGATGAGGTGCTCTATCAGGACTATGACGCACACTTTATGGTGATGGAGCGTTCCCGGCATCCTGACACCCATCAGGTTCAGTATCCTGTGAAACGCATGCTCCCGGGAGGTGAGACCGATCCAGCGGGAATGGAAATTGATCTGTGGGTCCGTTCCAAAGAGCAGAACCCCAAGAATTACCCACCCTATGAGACTTTTCTCCATCTCTGTTGGGAAGAAGTCACATGGCGTTGAGCGTCCACCAAGACCAGATAGCTCCTCTTAGTCTATTTATGGGGATTAGTTGCGCCTGGAAATAGTGACGCGAATGTTTAGCAAAGAATTGGTCAGTCATTACACCATTGCACGGCCACGAAACGCCGTGCGTACAAGTCAAAGGAGACGAAACTCATGAGTGCTTCGATGAAGGGGGTTGTTTTGGTAGGTCATGGCGGCATTCCCAAGGATTGCCCGCAAGAACTGGTGACGAAGTTAAAACGGCTAGAAGGTCAACGTCGCGCGGCGAAACAGCCTCCGTCCCAGGAAGAACTCGAGTTGGACCAGAAGATCCGTCGTTGGCCACGAACTAAAGCCACCGATCCCTACCAATCGGGGCTGGAGGCCGTGGGGGCTACGCTGCGCGCACACCTGAATGGTGTCTTGTTTGCCATGGCCTACAACGAATTCTGTGCACCGACATTGGAAGAAGCCGTGGAGGATTTGGTCAAACAAGGCGCGACATCCATCACCGTGCTGACGACGATGTTCACGCCGGGCGGCTCTCATTCGGAGGTCGAGATACCAGAGATCTTGGACCACTTGCGACCGTTGTATCCCACTGTCGAATTGCGCTACGCCTGGCCGTTCGATTTGCAGCTGATCGCGAAGACCCTATCAGAACAGTTACGGAGCTGGTCGTGACATCGCCTTCGACGATAAGGCAGGGAAAACCTGACTGTCTGGCACACGTCCTGCCCAGAGCGTCTCAAGAGGTGAAATAAGCCACCATGCCTTCAACTCCCAATGTACTTATTATCGGCGCCGGGCTTGCCGGATTGGCTTGTGCGCGTCGTCTGACGAACTCTGGCTTCGGGTGCACGGTTCTTGAAGCGTCTGACGGCATCGGGGGGCGTGCTCGCACTGATCGCGTCGAAGGATTTCAGCTCGATCGCGGATTTCAGGTTTTTCTTGCCGGCTATCCAGAAGCGCGTGAGACGTTGGACTATTCCGCATTGGAGCTCATGCCGTTTCATGCCGGAGCCCTCGTTCGTTACGACGGACGCTTTCACGTGATGAGTGATCCCTTTCGCAGGCCGCAAGATCTTGCACAGATGTTGCTCGGCCCCATCGGCTCGCTTGCCGACAAGTTCAGGATGCTGCGTATGCGACGGGACACCTTGCAGCAGCGCCTCTGTTCCGTGATGAAAGACCCATCACGGCCGACTCGTGATGTGTTGCAGGCCTATGACTTTTCTGACGCCATGGTGAGGCATTTCTTCCGACCGTTTCTCAGCGGCGTGTTCTTGGAGTCGGAATTGAACACTCCTTGTTGGATTTTTGAAGTGGTCTGGGCTGCGTTCTGCCGAGGAGTCACCGCCTTACCACGAGATGGTATGGGCGCTATCGCACAACAGCTCACGGCTACGTTGCCTCCGGGAACAATCCGCTTGAACCAAGCTGTCCAAGAGATTCAGGGCTCGAGCGTGGTGCTCGAGTCCGAGGAGCCGTGCAAGGCCGATGTGCTAGTGGTGGCGACTGATGACGCGGCTGCAGCCCGCTTGCGTGGCGAACATAGACCAAGCGCCCTATCCCGTGGTTCAGTGACCATCTATTTCGATGCGCCCGCTGTTCCGCAACGCGGCCCCTGGCTGATACTAAACGGGGACGATGATGGGGTGGTCCGAACGGTCTGTGTCCTCAGTGAAGCGGCGCCTTCGTATGCACCGCCTGGGCGGGCCTTGATCTCAGTGACTGTTATTGAACAGATGGATCCGCAGAGTGATCTCTTGCAAGCAGTACGACGACATCTACAATCCTGGTTTGGATCGCAAGTCGACGAGTGGCGCCATCTGAGGACGGATCGCATTCAACGTGCATTGCCTCCACTCGACGCGCTTTCAGCTGGGAACCGCACCACCTCACCACGTCTGGCCGCGGGGTTGTACCTTTGTGGGGACTACCGGGAATGTGGGACACTGGATGGAGCCCTCCGGTCAGGACGGAGAGCGGCTGAGGCGATACTGGATGACTACGCCCATTCGTGACGCAAGCCGTCGGTATTCCTTGATGTGGTTGGATCACGATCCTAATATGCCGAGGATCCTGACCTCAAGTCTTCAACGCCCACAGGCGATTGTCATGAGCGCGGCAGTAGCTGTACCAGAGGCAGACGCAGCCAATTGGCCTGTGGCTCCAGTGGTGCGTCCTGCTGCTCCAGAACCCATGTGGTCGGCATACCAGGTCGTTTTCACTGGTTGGCTTTTGCGGTTCTGGCAGTCATATTCCCGTAGAGTGACTTTTGAGAGCGTCGAGATGCCGCCTTCGGTTTGAGTTGTCCTATAGTCGAAAAGGTCCGACATCATGACGGTCTCGTCCGCTTTCCGAATACTGGCGTGATCCGCATAATAGATGTAGGTCTCCGTCTCTCCGATCTTGGTCCACTCCGCTGCGGCGCTTGGTGAGGAACCGGCTGGTGTTTCACCTCCTGTGCAGGCCGCCATCAGTCCACCACTCAGCACTGCCAGCACCAATAGTCGTTGCATGTTACCCTCCGCTATCTGGACGTAACGTCGATAGGACTGTACGACAGGCCACTTTCATTTCTGCATCATCGTCGCTGCCAGGAATCACGCGAGACCACTCGCGGGTGGCTGGCGCTGCGTAGAGGACCCGGCCTTGTGCCAGGCTTTGTGGGTAGTACCGGACGTGGAGCGGTCGGCTTCTTCGTTGCTCACAATGATATTGCCGTTTGATCTTCAATGATCGGTAGGGACCACCTGGGATGGCTCGCTCTACACGAAAGTCTCGAAGCGTCCAGAGGGTGACCGTCGGTCCCCATACCCCAATGCTCGTCATATCCACGTAGCGGTCGTATTTATGGGTTCCCCCGACTCGCACCCATTCATCCGCCGCCAGGGTGACAGCTGGGGAATGATAGAGAAAGAGGCCGATACCAAGACCAATCATGAGATGTAGCCGATTCATCACCGTCCGTCATTTCTTGTTCGGCATGGAACGTCAGCTTGCCGCCAAGGCTTTCTCCACATCGGTCAGAATGGCGGGCGACAAAGGATTCATGCCTGGGTCATACTTCCCGATGACGTTCCCGGAGCGATCGACCAGGTATTTCTGAAAGTTCCACGTCACACGGCCAGGAAACGCACTCTGCTCGGTTAAGTACCGATAGAGGGGATGTTTATCTTTGCCGACCACGCTGATCTTCGAGAAGAGGGGAAAACTGACACTGTATTTGGTATAGCAGAATCCCTTAATTTCTTGATTCGTGCCGGGCTCTTGCTGCCCAAAGTCATTCGCCGGAAATGCCAGAACCTCGAACCCCCGTTCCTGATATCGCTCATACATCTCCTGGAGGCCGGCGTACTGCGGCGTGTTTCCGCACATGCTCGCGGTATTCACAATGAGCAGCACCTTGCCTTTGAATGTTTTGAGGTCGACCGGACGGCCGTCAATATCAGGGAGGCGAAATCCATACAAAGGGGCCGCTGCGATATCAGTACGTGAGAAAACAGTGGATCGTTTCTCGTTTGCGTAGGTGTTCGAGGTTGAAAATGCAATGAACCCCAGGCCGAGTAGCACAACGCCCGAGAGGGCCAAGAGAGTTTTTGAGTAGATCGGCATGATGAGCACTCCTTTCTATGGCAGGCAGAGGCTGCCTGGTTGTAAGGATATAGACTATGTCCATAGTTTGTCAACTATTATATTGACAAACTATGGACATAGTGATAGTACTATACACGACACTTATTTAGCTGAGGGCAGCATGGGTTGGCGGCTGAATGAAAGAAGAGGCTTTTCTCAGGCGTAAACGGCCTTGCAATCGAGTTCGAGCTAGTCCGCTACCGAGCCACAAGGGTGTGAGAGTTCTAGTAGCATGATGCCAGGAGCGATAACCGAAACCGGCGACAAAGTGAAAATGGTTACGAGTCAAGCTTATGAGCATGAAGAATTCTTCATGAAGTTCTAATCCGACCTTCATCTTGTGGGGAGTATGCTTCTGGAGTAGGGGTGAGAGGAGGTGAAAATCGATGATGACGATCTTCATTGCAATTGTTGCCCTAAGCATTATCACGGCGCTCACATATGGAAGGATCGTGCGTCTTGTTCCGATCAAGCTCAAACGGTTCACACACACACGAAAGCTGTTTGCCGTGCTCCTGGTTCTTCCAGTGATGCTACCCAGTATAGTTGGCGCACATGGCAATGTAAGTCTCGAGGACGATGTTTGCGTTCAACGGGTCGGAGGAAATCTCGTTCATTTCAACGCCTATCAACCGCAACATGCCGCTAAGGCACAATACTGTACAGACATCCCGGCCGAGGGCGACACGTTTCTTGTGGTGGATCTTGTCGACCCGATCCTGCGTAATCTTCCGATAGGAGTGCGAGTGATCAAAGGGATGAATGAGGCCTCGGAGGAAGAGACAGTTGCCTACTGGCCGCCCATGATCCATCCGGACGGAGTCCTTCGCGGCGAGGCCAAGCTGGCCAAGGGACTGTATCGGTTAATCATCACACCAGAAGGCTTCAGTCCATCGTCGTATCTGTTGCGTGTCCAACAGATCGACTACGCCAATGTAGCAAGAACGGCGCTCGGACCCCTGACGGTGCTTCTGTTGTTTATCGTGATCGGCTATGAGGTTTCGAAGTCGACGCGATTCAGAAGCTGGTGGGCCTCCAGTCGTGCCTGAAATAGTCTGCGGAGAAGTGGGTCTAACAAGGAGGTATCAATATGGCAGCATCAAGCGAGCGAGGCTATGACGTCTCGCAGTGGTACGATTCGAAGCCGGTGAAGATCGGCTGGTTTGCGATGTTGGCGATCGGGGTGTTTTGGGTGGTGTATCAGCGGACCTTCGGG
>CAADGK010000031.1 GCA_900696515.1 uncultured Nitrosospira sp.
ATGAACCTGAAACTTCATGATAATCCTCCTTTGTGGTATTAACCGGCTATTTACCTTGTGTCGCTATTTTCTTCAGCCCTTCGATCGTGGCCGGTGTTCCGCTGACGTTTCACTGGCCAGACCGAACTTCCGCTACTGATGACCCGCGTGGCATATTGTTCACTGCTTCTCTGTTGTGCGCGTGTATCAGGATCGATGGGCCCACCCGATTCTCGCTTCCTTTCTAGGCGGACACCATCCGATGATCAAAATGGTATTGTGTTCGGCACTCTCCACAACACACTGTCCAAAGACATCCATCGGGGTAGTAATCGCATTGGAGCAGCGGCATCAGTTCAGGTTTGCCGCACGAAGGACAAGGGAGTTGATGGAGTCGGATGCGAAGAGCCATGACCGGTTCATCGTGGCGTGTCATGAGGCACGTCCTTCCTCGATCCTCCCTCACTCATCGTTGAAGAGGGTGTGATCACATCGATTCCTCTTCCTGCCCCCTATGCCGCCACAAGTCTCGACGTTCGAGGAGTGACGCTTCGGAGCGGCTTGATCGCCCCTGTGGACCGCCTCCTATGCTCAAGGATCGTTGCATCAACGACATCGCCGCACAGGAGGCAACGATATCCTTCTATGCACGGATTGCTGCTCAGCCCCTGAAGATCGTAAATCCGCTCGCTGACCATCAGCCCATCGCACCGCTCGCAGGTCATGGCCCACCTCCTTTGTCCGTGACAGACATGGGTGTTTCTTGACGCGATTCTACCTGCTCACATACCCCCTATCTGTAAGGCAGCTCACCAGTCGGCAAAGAAAATAGTTGGGCGGGTTTGTAAGGCAGATCACGGATGGATTCACCGGACGTGCGCTAGCATGCCGATTCATCCGCCCTCTCACATGAGACGGAAGCGGTTTCTTCATTCACCCACTGCCATGCTGAAAGGAGCACATCATGTCCAAAGTCGCGATCATCGTGTTGGCTGATACGGAAACTCATGAGGCGCTGGGGCGCGTCGTGAACGCCCTGGAAGCCGTGAAAGAATTCAAGGACGGCCACGATGACGTCCAGCTGATCTTCGACGGCGCCGGGCCCAAGTGGATCGTTGAATTGGAGAAGCCCGACCACAAGCTGCACGGGCTCTACAACGCGGTCAAGGATCGGATTGCGGGTGCGTGCGAGTTCTGCGCCGGAGCCTTCGGAGTCAAGGACGCCGTCGTTGCTTGCGGAGTCAAGCTGGCAGGGGAATTTGAGGGACATCCGAGCTTCAAGAAGCTCGTGTCACAGGGCTATCAGGTCATCACGTTTTAACCTCGTCTTGTGATGGGACGCGTATCCGATATGGCCCCAGGCATGTGCCGGTCTCACGTTCGAACATGGACCCGCGGTCGTGGGTGAGGGGAAAAGGAGGCTGCTGATGTTTCTCACGTCCAGATATCATGTCGTGGCGACGATGGGGGTGGTCCTGTCCCTGACCAGTTGTGCTGATACCGAGTTTGTCCTACGCCCACCCGCGCCGGAGAGGTTTCCACCCGCAGTCACGCCGCCTCCTCGGATCACGGAGTCCGTCATTACCGTACCGATGCGGGTGGACCTTTCCGACTTTCTCAATGCCACCAACAATCCGAACCTCATTCCAAAGAAGTTTGACCATTCGGGCAGCGTCAGCAAACATCCGAAAGGCGGGGAGTACAAATACTATGCGGAACGGGATGACTTTTCGATCGAGCAGCCGGCCCACTCCGTCAGTAATACGGAGCCACGCCTGTCGATCGGAGACTGGTGGAAGGAAATCGAACTCTCGGGAGTCTCCCTCTTCGTGAGTGCGCCGCTCCGCTATAAGATTGGCGCGCGTTCACATGCGCAGGGTGCTGAATCATCGGCCCAGTGTGGTGATGGAAGTGGGTGGCCACGACGAGCCACACTCAATGGGAGTATTGCCATCGGGATGACCTCGGATTACGGAGTGTCGGCCTCCCTCCGCAGCGTGACGGTTCATCCCATCGAGCCCTGCCGGCTACGCATCTCCGATGTAGACCTGCAGCAGGCCGTCAACACGGCACTGTCAGATCAGGCAAAGGAAGGTTTCAACAGCGCCGTCTCGCGTCTTAACGCGCTGAGTCTCAAACCGCGCGCAGAAGATGTCTGGACGGCACTCCGCAATCCCATCCAATTGGAGCCGGATATCTGGCTTCTGCTCAACCTCGACAAGGTGCGGCGTGCCGGATTCTCAAAAGATGGCCACGTGGTCAAAGATATCCTTCAGATCATCGCGCATCCGGTGATCGTTCATGGAGCTGAGCCACCAGCATCGTCCCCAGCACTTCCTCCGCTCGAGACAGAAGCGGTCTCTCCAGATTTTCGTGGTGTAGCTGATGTCCAGGACGCGTATACCGAGAAGCAACCCGTGTCTGAGAAATTTCATGTCTTGGCCGATATCCAAGTTGACTACGGCACACTTTCCCAGACGCTCTCGAAGCAGCTGAAAGGGAGACGGATTGAAACTAAGGGAAATGTCATCACGATAACCGGCGCAGGAATATTCGGTCTAGGCAATAACCAAGTGCTTCTACGCGTGGAGTTCACTGGAGATGCACGGGGCTACGTGTATTTGATCGGGAAGCCGGAAATCAACGTGATGACAGAGGCGGTCTATCTCAGTGGCCTTCGGTACGATCTCGGAACCACACATCTACTTCAGACAACGGCCCCAGCCTGGTTCAATGACGCGCCGCTCCGAGAAACTATTGCTCCCGAAATCGTGCTTGGGGTGACGCCGATGATCGATCGGATACGCGACTCTCTGAGAACCGGGTTGAATCGAACGCTGACCCCAACTGTTTCGATGCAGGGAACGGTCACGTCGATGCAAGGGATCACCGTGTCCGCCGATGTCGACGCGCTCTATATTCGAACGATGAGTAATGGAACCCTCAACGTGCTCGCGAGCAGCGAGCCCTAAATCGCTTATCCGGAGACCTCATGGCTGCTTTGGATCGTGACCAACGCACTCTATGGGTTTCCCAAACAGATCGACACCATCGGGCACACGGTCAAGATCTTGGACACACAGTCTGCGATCTCGCTGCTTCGACGACCATCGGGCAAACGGTTGTCGGGGTGCCGGCTCAACTCATGGACGTCCCTGTGTCTTGAATTCAGTGCACACAGCATATACCACTACTCTCGCCTGGTTGGTCCCCACCCACCTGTTCGTTATACGCTTGGTACGCCTTCCGGGCCCATTCTTCACCAGGACACCCCTGCATGGTCATGGCGACTTCGAGGCACTCGATCAATTCCCCTTGCGGGACGTCTTTGTGGCAAACCATCTTGACGTAGGCTCGGCTACAGGACTCGCATCGATTCGCGATGGAGAACGCCATGGCGAGGAGCGGTTTGTACTTCGCAACAACGGCGCCATTACGATAGGCCTCCTGTCGCATGCGCAGGAGGCCCCCGGTGACTTGCGGTCTCAACATTAGTGGCTTGATCCATTATGCTGTCTCCCTCCTCCCTCTTGCTTCCCACTTCGGCCACTCGCCTATTTTTCAAGCAGCCGCGCCGGCAAATTGGACAAGCGCCGCTGCCAACCCAAGGTAGAATGAATGATGGAACCAGCAGGCGGAATACTAGCATCAGATCCGTTCTCCCTCGTTGTGGCGGCCTACCTCGTCATGGCGATCGTCATGGCCCTGTTGTGGGCCGTGCAGCGGAAAACGAGGAACGCCGCCATCGGGGACGTCGGATGGTGCCTCGGGCTGATCGTCGTCGTGCTGGGCTATGCCACGCACGCTCCCAGCGGGATCGAGCGGAAACTCCTGACCGTGATGCTGGTGACACTCTATGCGGGACGACTCGGACTCTACATTTTCTTCAATCGCGTGAAGGGGAAACCGGAGGACGCTCGCTATCGCCGGATCCGGGAGGAATGGGGTGAGACCGAGCCTTCAAAAATGTTCTGGTACTTTCAGCTGCAAGCCCTCGCCTTGGCCGCCTTTTCGCTCCCGTTTTTGGTGTTGCTTTGGAATCCACGGCATCCGACTGCGGTGGTCGAGTTGGTCGGTTTGCTGATCTGGGGCGTGGCCGTGGCCGGCGAAGCGGCGGCTGACCGGCAACTCGCTCAGTTCCGTGCCGATCCGAGAAATCAAGGTCGAGTCTGTCGCGAGGGCCTGTGGAATTACTCCCGCCATCCGAACTATTTTTTTGAATGGCTGCACTGGTGCTCCTATGTCGTGATGATGTGGGGAGCACCCGGCTGGGTATTGACCTGGATCGGGCCGATCGGAATGGGGATCGCGCTGCTGAAGGTAACTGGCATTCCTCAAGCAGAAGAGCAGGCCCTTCTAAATCGAGGAGAAGAATATAAAGCCTATCAGGCTACGACCAATGCGTTTTTGCCATGGTTTCCTCGGACGAGGCTGGACACGTCTCCTCATTCCTCACGTAGCCCACCCAAAGAACAATAAACGGGATCACCGATCTCGAAGGCTCCGGTCAAGAGGGGACAGCACATCTCCGCTCCTTACTCTGTGAACGGGACGAGACGACGTCCCCCTCGCCGTGCTGGCTACATGACTCAGTCGCATCCCGGTTGGGAAGGGAAATGGTGCCAGAAACCACTTCTCACCCAGATTTGCCCATAAAGAATTCAGTACGTATAGCACATGTTGCTCTCGCTTGGCTCTGTTCCGCTCACATGTTCCTTATAGACTTGGTACGCCTTCAACGCCCACGATGGAAAGGTCGCGGCCACGGAAATGTCGTCATGATCGGTGAAGAGGTCAATTATAGGTAGCTCAAGCATTGATAGAACATAGGATAAGGGTAACGGCTCTTCATAATCATGACGCTCCGGATCTGTTTTCATGCACTTCTGGGCACATGATTCCTGTGAGAATGTGGCGCAAGGCCTGACAGCTGGACTTGATGCAATGGAGAAACAAATAACTTCGGGAACTGAGGCATCTGGACATCCTGGTTAACACGATGAACCCCGCAGCCAGAAAGGCGAAGGGCCTAAACGTCTGGAACTCCCTTTTCATTCCGATGTTACTTCAGGAGAGTGAGTGAGGCATCGGGGCAGACCAAACCCACGCCACAAGGCATAGAGGATGGGAATCACCAGCAACGTCAGCACCGTTGAGCTCACCATGCCACCGATCATCGGCGCGGCAATCCGCTTCATCACATCTGCCCCGGTGCCGGTCGTCCACATGATGGGGAGCAAACCGCCCATGATCGCCGCCACCGTCATCATCTTGGGCCGCACGCGCTGAACCGCTCCCTCCATAATGGCGTCGTGGAGATCCTGCGCCGTAGCCATACGACCTTCACGCACCAGCCGCTCATAGGCTTCGTCGAGATAGACGAGCATCACCACGCCCGTCTCCGCCGCTACGCCTGCCAACGCAATGATCCCCACCCACACAGCCACGCTGAGGTTGTAGTCCAAGTAATGGAGAAACCAGATGGCTCCGATCACGGCGAAGGGGACGGACAAGAGCACGATCAGCGATTTCGCAAGCGATCGGAAATTCAGATACAGAAGCAGCAGAATCACCGCCAGCGTCACGGGTACCACCAGCTTCAACCGCGCTTCGGCCCGCACCAGATG
The DNA here is from genome assembly GCA_900696515.1 of uncultured Nitrosospira sp. Lineage (GTDB taxonomy): Bacteria > Nitrospirota > Nitrospiria > Nitrospirales > Nitrospiraceae > Nitrospira_D. The sequence continues at coordinate 5,607 of CAADGK010000031.1, forward strand.
TTCGTATTGCCCAGTCCAGATCAGCCGATACCCAGGCGGGAGTGTGACCAGCTCCCGGACTGCTCGCTGAGCGTCTTGAACATAGCCGCGCAAATCTCGTCCGCTGACCGACACCGACACCAGGCCAGCGAGCGATCCCGCCTCATCCGCGATCGACGGCGGCCCTTGGTTGATCACCATCTCCGCGATTTGCCCGAGAGGGATCTGCGCACCGCCCGGCGTGGGAATCAGGACTCGTTTGAGCCGGTCCGGATCGTCGCGCAACTCGCGCTTGTAGCGCACGTTGACCGGATACCGTTCCCGTCCCTCCACCGTGGTTGTCACGGTTTCTCCTCCGATGGCCGAGGTGATCACCGCCTGCACGTCTCCCACCGTCAGACCATAACGGGCCGCTTCACGCCGGTTCACGATCACATCCAAGTAATAGCCCTCATTGAGCCGTTCGGCGAAGGCGCTCTTGGTGCCGGGCACGGTCGCCAAGGCTTGTTCGATTTCGATACCGATCCGCTCGATCGTCTTCAAATCCGGTCCCAGCACCTTGATCCCGACCGGACTTCGGACACCCGTCGTGATCATCTCCGTGCGAGTCTGGGTCGGCATCCACCAAATGTTCGGAAATCCAGGGATGCGGAGTTTGGCATCCATCTCATCCAACAACTTGTCCCAGGTCATGCCTGGTCGCCATTGCGCCTCCGGTTTCAGCGTCACGGTGATCTCCGCCATGCCCACGAAAGCTGGATCGGTGGCGGTCGGAGCCTTCCCCATTTTGCCGAATACCCGTTCCACTTCCGGGAAGGTCGTGAGTAACTGATCCTGAACCTGCAAGACCTTCGTCGCTTCTGGGATCGACAGGCCTGGGACGGTGGTCGGCATGTAGAGGATGGTCCCCTCGTTCAGCGGCGGCATGAACTCCGCGCCGAGTCGCAGGAATGCCGGCACCGTAAGTCCGAACGTCACCACTGCTATTCCGAGTGTGAGCCATCGAACGCGCAACGCACCAGAGAGGATGGGTCGATAGAGGGTGATCAGCAGCCGGTTCAAGGGGTTGTCGGTTTCCGCCCGGATGTGGCCCCGAATCAGAACAACCATGAGCACGGGCGCCAATGTCACCGAAAGCGCGGTGGCAAAGAGCATCGAAAAGGTCTTGGTATAGGCCAGGGGCGTGAACAGTCGCCCTTCCTGGGATTCCAGCGCAAAGATCGGCAAGAACGACACGGCGATCACCAGCAGTGAAAAGAACAGGGGCCGCCCGACTTCTTTCGCGGCGGCAATAATAATGTCCGCTCTGTTGCCTGATGGAGATTGCTCCAACCGTTTGTGAGCATTCTCGACCATCACCATCGCCGCATCGACCATGGCGCCGAGAGCAATGGCGATCCCGCCCAGCGACATGATGTTGGAGGTAATCTTCAAGTAGGCCATCGGGATAAACGCGAGCAGTACCGCCACGGGGAGCAGAAGGATGGCCACGAGTGCGCTTCGCGCATGAAACAGGAAGACCAGTGCGATCAGGCTCACGATCACACTTTCTTCAACCAGTTTCTCGCGGAGCACGGCAATCGCGCGATGAATAAGATCGGACCGATCGTAGGTGGGAACAATGTGCACCCCCTCGGGCAAGGCCGGAACAATGTCCTCCAGCCTGGCTTTGATCCGCTCGATCACCGCAAGGGCGTTCTCTCCGGCCCGCATGATCACGATGCCGCCGACCGTCTGGCCCTTGCCGTCCAATTCGGCGATGCCCCGGCGCTGTTCCGGCCCGAGCTGGACATGCCCGATGTCTCGCACCAAGATCGGCGTCCCTCGTCCGTCGGTCCCGACGGGAATCAGTTCAATCTCATCCACCGACCGCAGATAACCACGTCCTCGAATGACGTATTCAGTGCCGGCCATCTCCAAGACTCGGCCGCTCACCTCCGCATTGCTGTTGCGGACGGCTTCGATGACCTTTTGAATGGGCAATCGATAGGCCGCTAATGTGTTGGGGTCCACTTCGATTTGGTATTGTTTGACGAATCCACCGATCGCTGAGACTTCCGCCACGCCTGGCACGCTTTCAAGTTGGTAACGCAGGTACCAATCCTGAAGACTGCGGAGCTGCGCCAAGTCATGGGCTCCCGACTCGTCCACCAGTGCGTACTGATAGACCCACCCGACTCCGGTTGCGTCGGGCCCGAGGGTCGGCGTGACGCCGATCGGCAGCTTACCGGTGAGCTTCTGGAGATATTCGAGCACGCGACTTCGTGCCCAGTAGAGGTCGGTCCGGTCTTCGAAAATCACATAGACATAGGAGACGCCGTACTCCGAGACACCTCGGACTCGTTTGACTCTGGGTCCCGCGAGCAGAGCGGTCACAACCGGATAGGTGATTTGATCCTCAATGAGCGTGGGACTGCGGCCCTGCCACTCGGTGTAGACGATCACCTGAACATCCGAAAGGTCCGGAATGGCATCCAGAGGTACGTCAAGCGCGGCCCAGCCACCCCAGATGGCCAACAAGAGCACACTCAAGATCACCAGGACCGGATTCCGAGCGCTCGCTTCGATCAGACGCGCAATCATTTCATCCCCGGCATGCCTTCCATGCCCTCCATCCCACCTTTCTCACCCGCCCGCTCGCCTCGCGGTGAAGCCGAGGGCCCTGGGGGCGCCGAGACGCCCGCTTCTCCCATGGCCATCTTGCCTTCGTGCGCGCCGCGCATTTGCCAGTCGGCCATGCCGATCCGGCCCATCATGCCCTGCATGCTTGAAGCCGATGCCAATTTACTCTCCGCGTCCAACAAGAAATTGGCCGAGGTAACGATCCGATCTCCTGCTTTGAGTCCTTCCAGTACTTCCACCGAATCCTGACTCCTGCGACCCAGCTTGACGGAAATAGGCTCATACCGGCCTTGTCCCAGATCCATAAACACAAGTTGACGAAGCCCGGTGTCCAACACAGCTTCCTTTGGCACCATCAAGGTTCTGACCGCATCCGTCTGCAAGGTCACGTTCCCATACATACCGGGCTTCAGCTTCAGTTCAGGATTCGGAAACTCAACCCGCACTCGCACCGTGCGGGCTTCGGTATTCAGCGTCGGATACACATAGGCCACCTTGCCGCTGAATGTTTCCCCCGGATAAGCAGCGAAGGTGATCGAGGCCGGTTGAGCGACTTTCACAGCAGCCATTTCTGATTCGTAAATATCGGCAGAGATCCAGACGGAGGAAAGATCCGCGATCTCATACAGTGTCGTCCCTGGCTCCACATATTTGCCCGGCACGGTCTCTCGCTTCAGCACGATTCCAGACGACGGCGCGTAGACCGTCAGAACCGGGTTGCCCTGACCTCGACGCTCCAGGGCGGCGATCTGTGAATTGGTCACATCCCACAGTCGCAAGCGCTCCCGCGCGCCCGCCACGAGCGCATCGGCGTTGGCTTTCGCGTCGTCGAGCGGGCTTTCGGCCAGTTGAGCCTGCGTCTTGACCGCCAACAGATACTCGTCCTGCGTGGCCAGAAGATCCGGCGAGTAGACAGTGAAGAGTGGTTCGCCTTTCCGTACCGGTCGACCGATCGAATTGACGAAGACCTTTCGAACCCACCCGGAGACTTTCAGCGTCACGTGCGTGAAACCCCGTTCGTCGTAGCCTACGGTGCCGACTGTCCGAATCTCTTCCTCCTGCGTCGCATGAGTGACCAGAACACTGCGGACTCCGATCAATTGCCGAGCCACAGCGGGAACAGCCACCGCCCCGGACGAGCCATCGGGCATGCCTGGCATAGATTCCGTGCCTTTCGTAGGCATCGCTTCCTCCATCGGCATCCCTTTCATATCCCCCATGCCCCTCATCCCTTCCATACCTTTCATGGACACACCTTCCATCCCATGGTCTTTCATGTCTTCACTGCTTGGCATCCTCGACATATCGCTCATCATCCGATGCGCGGCGAAGAACCCGGCGATGACTCCGACGAACAGACCGGCTGCTGCGACACCGACAACAAGACCTGTTCTGCGCCTGTCCAGGCTCATGGCCATTCCTCCCTTCTCAGCTCTTTCCGTTCAGATCGGCTCCGATCACTTGTTCGAGTTCGGCGAGTCGGTGCTCACGCTCAACCAGCGCTCGGTAGTACTCATATTGAAATCCTCGCCAGGCTCGTTGCGTATCAATGAGATCCAGGAACCCTCCTTTTCCCGCACGATACCCCGCTCGTGCTGCTTCAAGGTTCTGCAGGGCCTGGGGCAGGATCGTGGTGTGATACAACCGGGCCACCTGTTCACTCGCCCGGACCTTGGCTAAGAGATCGTTGATCTGAAAACGAGTCAGGTTTTCTACCGTATGCTGTTGGGCCCGCGCAGCTGCGACCGACGCTGCTGCTTCTTGAACGCCCGCGTCATGCTTCGGCTTGGCCCAGAAGGCGAACGGCACGGTCATCGCCACGTAGGCGCCGAAGCCGTCATTGGCCTGGAAGTTCTGAAAACGCTGAAACGTCACATTGAAGTCTGGGTAGTACTGACGCTGAGCCAGCGCGCGAGACTGCTCGCTCTGTTGCACCGCCAACTCGGCGGCTTTCAGTTCCGGTCTGGCATTCAGTGCGAGGCGGTGCAAATCGCCGATGGCGGTGTCGAGCGGGATCAGAGGCGGCTCCTGAGGAATGCCCAAGGGCGAGAGGGGGTCCCTGTCCAGGACCGTATTCAGCAGCGCTGCGGCTGTCTCGTGACGTTGTTCCAGGACGGGACGTTGCTGGTGGAGGAGGGACAGCTCAACCTGGGCCTTGAGCACATCAGCCTGCGCCCCCTTTCCCGTTCGAAACTTCGCGTTTGTAATCTCGACGAATTGTCTCAGCAATTCGACCTGTTCATGATGAAGCTGGATCGCCTTGTGCGCGAGAAACAGATCGTAGTAGGCCTGTTTGAGACGGGCGACCAGCTCCCGTTCTTTCCCATGCAGCGCCTGCTCGGTGATCTCGGCCGACCGGCTCGCTACTTCGCCCTTCAGCGCTAATTTGCCGGGGAACGGGAAATTCTGCGAGAGACCGAAGATGCTGTTGTCCGCTCTTGTGACGTTGAAGGTCTGCGGGAAATTCCACAAGTGCACGGACAGGGTGGGATCGTCCAGTGACCGAGCTTGCACAATCCGGTGCGAGAAAGCTTCCCATTGCTTGCGCGCTGCCACAAGCTCCGGATTTCTCTCAAGTGTTTCGCGGATCAAGTCCGGCAACGCCAAGGTTGGTTGTGCAATCTGATCGACGGCATGGACGACATGGCGTCCGCCTGTCGCGAAGTTCATGCTCAGGACTGTGATGGCCAGCAGCAAAATCCAGATTGAGCGAGTCATGAGATGGTCCTCCCCAAAAGCGTTCCTGCCCACGCCTGTCGCGGATCTCGGCCCCCGTCTTGCTACAGAAAGAGCAGCAGGATGAACCGCGGTTCAACGCCGGACAGAGAACGCGATAATGGAATTGGCTCAGAAAGAACCGAGGAGATCAGATGCGAAGCACGGTGCTTGCGAGCGACTGATGCGGAGGAGAACTTGATTCAAGAGTGTAAGATTGACTAGAAATCCGTACGAGTCGACAGCTCACGGCTGGAAGTGCGATCAGAGCATGATCTGCTGACCAATGATGGTCCATGAGCCACGAAGACGACTGAGAGGATGACTCGACTCCTAGGGTTTTGAAGGCATCGCACAATTGCCGACTAGGTTGTTCCACGGGAGTTGAACAGCCGTTGGCCATCGCGGCATCGGTGGTTCCAGACAACGGCAGAAGACAGGCGTAGGCGTTGAAACTGAACGCCAGCAGAAACACCACGATGGTCACAGCGAGAAAAGACCAGCATCGACGGGGACGCGATCGCATGGTGTCAGTCTATCCCTCATCCAGCTCAAGCGTCAACGGTATCTCTAATACACAATCACTCGGTCAGCAGACGCGAACAGCTCCACCATCTTGGTTAGCGGAACGGGGGTCACTGAAGAGGCAACTCGCGCAGGATCGATTTTGTAGAGGAGCATCATGGTTTGATTCCCGTAGATTTCAACGCCCAGCTTGTTCTTCAGAAAATCAAAGTACTCGCCATAGGTGTGCGGGATCTGATCTAGCGGGACACCCATCTGCTCGGAGAGGCTCTGCCGCTCTCGCTCGGGCAAACTGGCGCGATCGAGCGCCGTGGTCTCACTTCCGGTCATCTTCCTGAACCACCCAAATCCTTTTGTCACCGACGTAACGGCACTCGCATCCACCAAAATCGTCACCTGGTGATCGGCCTTCACCGCCGCCCACGCCACATTCGGGACCGCGCAGATTTGCGCATCGTCCTCTGCCAGCGAGGTCTTCATATGGATCAGAATGCTGGCTGCGGAGGCCGGTATGACGGCAAGTCCAACGCTTAATATAAGTGCCATGAACATTCCGATGATTAGGAACATCATTCGTGGATTCATGATGTGCTCTCCTCAGTCTTTTGGCTCATAGCTTGGTGATCACAACAACCTGACGCGGACGATGCCGGCCTACTATCGAGGCATTCCTTGTAGACAGAAAAGGCATTCAGCGCCCACTCCTCTCCGGGACAGCCTTGCATCGTCATGGCGACTTCGAGAAACTCGATCAATTCCTCTTGTGCGGCACCCTTGCCGCAGGCCATCTTGACGTAGGCTCGAATACAGGGCTCGCAACGAATTGCGATGGAGATCGCCATGGCCGTGAGCAGTTTGTACTTCGCAGGAACAACTCCGTCGCGATACGCCTCCTGCCGCATGCGCAATAGCCCGCCCGTGACTTTCGGGCTCAACTTTCTGAGTTCAACAAATAACCCGCTCTCAACATTCGTCGTCTGTACCATAATGATTTCTCCTTCCTCCTTCTGGCCTCACACCTCGCACCCATCGCCTATTTTTCGAGCACCCGAGCCTTGTACGCCGACAGTGGGCTGCTCGCGCCTTCTACGGCCTTGATCAATGCCTCTGCACCAGCTTTCTCCGGATCGAACGCCACCAAGGCGCGCGCATCCGCGTAGTCGGAGAAAAAGATCCACTTCTTTGCGACGGTGAACTCCACTGCACTGACTCCGGGCACCTTCGCGAGGGCGGCTTTCACATCCTTCAGACAAGCCCCGCAGCTCATGCCATCGATGTGTATGGTCACCGTCTGAAGCCCCTGGCTCTCCGCCGCAAGAAGAGAAGACATGACCAAGCCCACGGTCATGGCGCCTATCAGCACAACCGATCCAAGCTGTCGCCACATGCGTATGCACCTCCTCTCCGTTACGCATTCTCACAGTCCCCACCAGTACGGGGCCACGATTAGCCCCAGCGCGAGGACTGCTAGCACCCAGAGCAATGTCCGATTTGCCCTGTTTATCGCTCCCGGAACACACACGTTCCCCGACACGCACACAGGTTTTGATCTCCGGTGGGCCAGGTAAAAGCTGATGCCCAGCAAAAGGATTGTGAGGCCGATAAAGATCGGCCGATAGGGAAGTAGGAACCTTAGAAATACGGCAGTATCAGCTAGGGAGCCTGTGACGCCCACGCCTATGCCGAGGGCTGCAAACATCACTGACCCGATGCAGCAGATTGACGCCAGGAAAGCGGTCATAACACCCCAGACCGCTGTTATTTCTCCACCGTTCTTCGTCATCAGCGCTCTTGGCTCCCCGCATCAGAATCGAACGTCATCCGTCACTGGTCAATCGCAGCCCTCACTCGTCCCCTCTGCCGGCTTCTTCCTGACGCCTTGTCTTCATTTTCCAGACTTGTCAGAAGCGGACACTGCTCCGTCGGCTGCCCAGTCCGGCAGAGGCGGATCAAACGTCGAAGCGCCGCTGCAAGCGATTGCAAATCACGCACTTTGGCCTCCACATGCTTCAGCTTGGTTTCGGCCCTCCGCTCTACGTCCCCACATCGGGCCTTCGAACTGGCCCGAAGATTGAGGAGTTCCTCAATCTCATGGAGCGTGAAGCCCAACGCCTGAGCATTCTTGATGAAACGGAGACGTCGCGCCGCCTCGCGGTTGTACAACCTGTAGCCGGATGGCAGCCGGGAGGTGGGGCCGAGTATGTGGCGTCGTTCGTAGTAGCGAATCGTTTCGATATGTACCCCAGCATCTTTTGCGAGCTGTCCAATTGTGAGTTGGGTCGGCATGTTCACCTCATTGATGACGATACACCCTGTACCATAGTACGGAGTCAAGGAGGGAAGTTGGTGTGTTCAATCTATTCCCTCCCCTCAGGATCTCTTGAACGTGTGACTTTCCTCAACCGCCCTGCACGGGTCAGAGACTGGCGGTCGTGTGACTGTAAGCCAGCTCACAGAAGTGATATGCCTTTCCCTGTATATGGATGTATCAAGCTATCTCGATAGATCTGGGATCGATACATGGACGGATCACTCCAGAGCTATTTATCTTCCTAAGAGAGGGGACTATGCCGATCGACGCCATCACCAAAACCGTGAGTGACCGATACGCGCGGGCTGCCGCGACAGGCGAGCAGATGTGTTGTCCGACGAGTTACGACCTCGCAGACCTGAAATCATTTATCCCGGACGAGGTGCTCAAGATTTCCTATGGGTGCGGCACGCCAGCCGGTTTACAGACCGTCCGTTCCGGCGAGACAGTCCTCGATATTGGTTCCGGTGGAGGAATCGACTGCTTCGAGGCCTCGCGACTGG